>CACEOY010000020.1 GCA_902561155.1 uncultured Pelagibacteraceae bacterium | reverse complement strand
ACTGTATCTCACCTCATTAAATCCTGTGAGCGGGAAATCTTTTCTTAAAGGGTGTCCTTTAAAATTGTAATCAGTAAGAATTCTTCTTAGGTCAGGATGATTGATAAATCTAATACCATACATATCAAAAATTTCCCTCTCCATCCAGTTGGCTGAAGGAAATATCTTTACGATAGACTGTGTTTTTTCATTTGTTTCTAATCTAATAGATATCTTAGCTCTTAGATTATTTTCTATTGAAAGCAATAAGTAAACTAATTCAAATCTTTTTTCTTCATTAGGGTAATCAATTGCTGCTATATCAATCAATTGCTTAAATTTTAACCTTTCATCAAGTTTTAGAAATTTAATAACATCTATTATTTCATTTGTTGAGGTTTTAAATAATAACTCCTCAAAAACTATTTCAGAACCAGATATTTTACTTGAGAGCTCTGAATTGACCAATTTTTCTACTTTGTCCAGTTTTTCTTTAACCATTTTCACCTCGTAATATCACCTTCTCTTCTAATTTTTTTTTGAAGTTGTAGAATTCCATACAACAGAGCTTCAGCAGAAGGTGGGCACCCTGGAACATAAATATCAACTGGAACAATTTTATCACAGCCTCTGACAACAGAATATGAATAATGATAATATCCTCCCCCGTTAGCGCAACTACCCATTGATATTACATATCTTGGTTCTGGCATCTGATCGTAAACTTTTCTTAAAGCTGGAGCCATCTTGTTAGTTAGTGTTCCAGCGACTATCATTACATCTGATTGCCTTGGCGAAGCTCTTGGAGCAGCACCAAATCTTTCTAAATCATATCTTGGCATCGAGGTATGCATCATTTCAACAGCACAACAAGCAAGACCAAACGTCATCCAATGCAAAGAACCTGTCCTAGCCCAGTTAATTAAATTATTTGTTGAAGTGGTTATAAAGCCCTTCTCTGCAAAATCTTTTGCTATTTCCTTAAATTCATCAGGGACTTTTTTTAATCTTTCATCTGAGTCTAATATTCTCATTCCCACTCCAATGCTCCCTTTTTCCATTCATAGATGAAGCCGATAGTTAAAACCGCTAAAAAGATCATCATTGACCAAAATCCAAAAACTCCAATTTTTCCTAGTGTGATTGCCCAAGGAAATAAGAAAGCTATTTCTAAATCAAAAATGATGAAAAGAATTGCTACAAGATAAAATCGAACATCAAACTCCATTCTAGAGTCGTCAAATGCATCAAATCCACACTCATAAGCTGAAAGTTTTTCGGGATCGGGATTTGAGGGGGATGAAAAAAAATTTATCAATATAAACCCTATGCTTATAAGCATAGCTATTATTAAAAATATTATTATTGATAAGTAGTCTGTTAAAAAATTATAAATCATTTTAATCAATACCTGCCTCAATACACATAGCTTGAGGATTTTTATATTAATATTACTTAGGATTTATATTATATCTCTTAGTGAGTCTAGGACAGTTATGTAGCAATTAGTTGATAATGATTCTCAAATCACATATTAAGGCTAAGTATATGTGCAAGAAATTTGAGTTTTTCTTAGTCAATTTCTAAATTAAAAATAGGAATGTTTTTTTTAAAAGAATATAAAGCAAAAAAAATAAAGGCTCCAGATAATTTCTATAATAGAGAGAGAATCATGTCTAGTAACAACAAAAATTTAATCTATTTATTGAATAAAAGATTTTCATGGATGAAAAAATACATCAATAGGAAAAAAGTTATAATCGAACTTGGATCTGGAAATGGATGTATTAAAAAAATAATAGATAATAAAAAAATTATTTTAACTGATATTATAAAATATCCATGGATAGATAAAAAAGTAGATATGTTAAAAATAAATCTTGGAAAGAAATATTTAAAAAAAGTAGATGTATTTATTATAAATCACTCACTTCACCATTGTGCAAATCCAACTTTAACATTAGGAAAAATGTCAAATTATTTGAAAAAAAATGGATTTGTATTGATAAATGAGCCTGAGACTTCTTTTTTTTTAAAATTTATTCAAATTGTGCTAGATGATGAAAGCTGGTCTTTAAAATCAAAAGTATTCAATCGTAAA
>CACEOY010000019.1 GCA_902561155.1 uncultured Pelagibacteraceae bacterium | reverse complement strand
ACGATTAGGATCAGAAGTTACTGTTATTGAAAATTTACCTTTTATAACACCAGGGATGGATCGAGAAATTTCGAATGAATTTCAAAAAATATTAACAAAACAAGGAATAAAATTTAAATTAAATTCTAAAGTTTTATCAATTGAAGATCTTGGTGATGAAGTAAAAATTGAATATCAAAGTAATGAAAAAAATAGTAAAGACGTTATTTTAGCTGATAAAACTTTGATTGCTGTAGGAAGAAAACCTTATACAGAGGGACTTAATTTAAACAAAATTGGTGTTAAAAAAGATGAAAAAGGTAGAATTAAAGTAAACAAAAAATTCCAAACAGATATTAAAAATGTCTATGCAATTGGCGATGTTATTGAAGGCCCTATGTTAGCTCATAAAGCTGAAGAGGAGGGAATAGCAGTAGCAGAGTTATTGGCTGGCCAATCAGGACATGTAAATTACGACGTAATACCTGGAGTAATTTATACTTCTCCAGAGGTAGCGTATGTCGGCAGATCAGAGGAGCAACTTAAAAAAGATGGAATAACATATAAAATCGGAAAATTTCCTTTTTTAGCAAATTCAAGAGCTAAAGTTAATAATGAAACAGAGGGTTTTGTAAAAATTTTAGCCGACAGCAAAACTGATAGAGTATTAGGTGTTCATATCATAGGGCCTCATTGTGGAGATATGATAGCCGAAATGGCTTTAGCAATGGAATTTGGTGCGAGCGCAGAAGACATAGCAAGGACTTGCCATGCGCATCCAACTCATACAGAGGCTATTAAAGAGGCCGCATTAGCTGTTGATAAAAGACCAATTCATTTTTAATTATTTTAAGATAAAATAATATTCATTTATGGAAGTCCCTGTCCTATTGCCAAAGGTTTTTAACTATCCTTTTACTTACAGCATTGACGCAAAAAAAATTAAAAATCTTAATCAAGGAGATGTAGTTATAGTTCCTTTTGGAAAAAAAAGAGAAATTGGTGTTGTTTGGGACAAAATTAATCACACAAAAAAAAAATTCAAACTAAAAAAAATTGAAAAAAAAATCTCTAATATAGGTTTAAACAAAAAGATAATTAAATTTATTAATTGGTTCTCTATTTATAATATTGTTCCAAAAGGTTTAATCCTTAAAATGTGTCTCGGAAACTTAAAAAATTTTGAAGTAAAGAAGAAAAACCAAATATTTAAAGATGAAACAAAAAAAATCAAATATATTTTAAATAATGAACAAAAAAATGCTATAAAAAACCTTACAAGTTTTGGAAATAAATTTAATGTTTCAGTGCTACAAGGAATAACTGGTTCAGGAAAAACATTGGTTTATTTCGAGAGAATAAGAAGGTTAATACAAGAAAATAAGCAAGCCTTAATATTAATTCCGGAAATATTTCTTACAACTCAATTTAAAAACAGATTCAAACTATTTTTTGGTTTTGAACCAGCAATTTGGCATTCCAAAATAGGCATAAATAAAAAAAAGAATATTTGGCTTTCAGTTGCAAAAAACAAAATTAAAATAGTTTTAGGCGCTAGGTCAGCTTTATTTTTACCTTTTAAAAAATTAGGCCTTATCATTGTTGATGAAGAGCACGATTCCTCTTATAAACAAGAAGACAGTGTGATTTACAATGCGAGAGATATGGCTATATCAAGAGCTTCTATTGAAAATATTCCTATTCATTTAGTAACTTCAATTCCATCATTAGAAACTTATAGAAATATTGAAATAAAAAAATATACAAAAAACTGAATTAAGAAGCAGATTTGAAAATTTTCCTTTACCTAAAACAAAAATAATTAATCTTAATTTAGAGAGTCTTAACAAAAAGTCTATTTCTGACGAAACAATAAAAATTGTAAATTCATATTTAGAAAAAAAAAATCAAA
Source organism: uncultured Pelagibacteraceae bacterium (assembly GCA_902561155.1). Classification (GTDB taxonomy): domain Bacteria; phylum Pseudomonadota; class Alphaproteobacteria; order Pelagibacterales; family Pelagibacteraceae; genus Pelagilacustribacter. The sequence goes on along the minus strand of CACEOY010000019.1, from coordinate 871 downwards.
TACTTTTTTTTCTAAATAGAAGAGGTTATGCTCCATTCCTTATTTGCAAAAAATGTGGTTATAGACATGTTTGTCCTAATTGTTCTATATATTTAACTTATCATAAAATACTAGATAGAATTATTTGTCACCATTGTGGTTATAAAAATGAAACTGAAAAAAAATGTAAAGATAAATTTTCATCATGTGAATTTTCTATGTATGGCCCTGGAGTTGAAAAAGTTTTTGAAGAATTAAAAGTCATTTTTCCTAAAAAAGTCGTAAAGATATTTTCAAGTGACTATCTTAATAAAAAAAAACAATCAGAAAATTTAATAAAAGAAATAAGTGAAGATAAAATAGATATATTGGTCGGAACACAAATGATCTCAAAAGGTTTTAATTTCCCAAAATTAAATTGTATTGTAGTTGTTGATGCAGACTTTACTGGAAAAGGTTATGATCTCAGATCTACCGAAAAAAATATTCAACTTTATAATCAACTCAGTGGTAGAGCTGGAAGGTTTTCGAAAGACTCTATGATAGTTTATCAAACTGTAAACCCTGAAAATGAAGTCTTAAAAAATATTACAGAAAATAAAACAGAAAATTTTTATATCAATGAGCTTAAAATAAGAAAGCATAATAATCTTCCACCCTACTTTAGATTGATCTCTATTATCATTTCGTCGGAAAAAAAAGAAAATAGCTTCCGAGGTGCACAAGAAATTAAAAGAAAAATTGAGAAATTAAATAATATTCAAATTCTTGGTCCAGTTGACTCTCCCATTTTTAAGAAAAAAAAAATGTTCAGAACAAGACTATTAATACGCTCAAAAAGTAATGTTATTTGCCAGAAACCTTTGGCCAAAATTTTAGAAAATCTTAAAAT
>CACEOY010000018.1 GCA_902561155.1 uncultured Pelagibacteraceae bacterium | reverse complement strand
TCAAATTATTAATAATGTCATTTAATCTTATCAAAGCAAAATCTAAAGCAATCGTTGAGTCTGGCCCAATATTTCGCTCAACGGCAGAGTGAGAGATATCTCTTTCATGCCATAATGCTACATTTTCTAAAGCAGGTAATACATTAGCTCTTATTAATCTAGATAACCCAGTTAAATTTTCACTTAAAATAGGATTTCTTTTATGAGGCATCGCTGAAGAACCCTTTTGTTTATTACTAAAAAATTCTTCAACTTCTAAAACCTCAGTTCTTTGCAAGTGTCTTATCTCAACTGCAAATCTTTCTATAGAACTTGCAATTATTGCTAAAGTAGAAAAAAATTGAGCATGTCTATCTCTAGGTATAACTTGGGTCGATATCGGTTCAATTTTTAATTTTAACTTTTTTGCAACATAATTTTCTATTTTAGGATCAATATTTGCAAATGTGCCTACCGCTCCAGAAATTGCACAAGTAGAAATCTCATTTATTGAATTTAAAAGTCTTTTTTTGTTTCTTACAAACTCTTGATAAAAAGAGAGCATTTTTAAACCAAAAGTTATAGGTTCAGCGTGAATACCATGACTTCTTCCCATACAAACTGTAAATTTATGTTTATTAGCTTGTTTTTTAATTGATAATAAAAGTAAATCTAAGTCTTTGATAAGAATTTGACCAGATTGTTTCAATTGTAAATTAAAACATGTGTCTAAAACATCAGACGAGGTCATTCCTTTATGAAGATACTTTGCTTCTTTTCCCACTTTTTCAGTTATAGAAGTTAAAAAAGCAATAACGTCGTGTTTGACTTTTTTTTCAATTTCTAAAATTCTTTTAGTATTTATTTTAGCCTTTCTTCTAACTTTTTTTGAAACACCTTTTGGAATAATTTTATACTTTTCCATAGCCTCTGCAGCCGCAATTTCAATTTTAAGCCACAAAGAGTATTTGTTGAAATCACTCCAAATACTTTTAAGTTCTTCTCTTGAATATCTTTCAATCATTATAAATTTGGAGGATAATTTAAACCTTTATCTGACAAAGTAAAAATTTCGTATCCTTCTTTAGTTACACCAACAGTGTGTTCAAATTGTGCTGATAAAGATTTATCCTTAGTAACCGCAGTCCATCCATCTTTTAAAGTTTTTGTTTCAAATTTTCCATAATTAATCATGGGTTCGACAGTAAATATCATTCCAGCTTTAAGTTCTTGGCCAGAATTTTTTTCCCCATAATGGAGCACATTTGGACTTTCATGAAATTTTTTCCCTATGCCATGACCGCAAAAATCTCTTACAACTGAAAATCCCTCTGCTTCAACAATTTTTTGAATTGTATAGCCTATATTTCCAATTTTTATGTTTGCTTTTATTATTTTGATAGCCTCCATCATAGCTTCATACGTAGTTTTAATTAGCTTCTTAGCCTTCACAGAACATTCACCAACAACAAACATTCTACTTGTGTCTCCGTGCCAACCATCTTTTATAGCGGTAACATCTACATTTAGTATATCTCCATCATTTAAAATTTTTTCTGATGGAATGCCATGACAAACGACATGATTTGATGATGTACAGCAAGATTTTGGATATCCTCTATAATATAAAGGTGCAGAAAAAGCTTTGTGATCATTTATATATTCATAACATAATTTATCTATTTCAGAGGTACTTAAACCAGGTTTAATAATATTGTTTACTTCATCTAAAGCACCAGCCGCTATAGATCCAGCTACTTTTGTTTTTTCAAAACTTTCAGTCATTTTATAAAATTAACTTGGTTATTTATTATTATTCCTTTTGATAAAAATTTACAATCATAGCAAATAACTTTCAGTTTATTTTTTAGAGCAAATGTTAATAATTTTTTATATTTCGGGTCTATATCTTCAGCGATTTTGAAATTTTTACAATCTTCTCGTTGAATTATAAAAGCAAGATAAATATCAAAACCCCTGTTTTTTGCTTCTATTAATTCGTTTAAATGTTTTAGCCCTCTTTCTGTTACAGCGTCTGGAAACTCAGCGATATTTTTAATTCTTGATAATGTTACATTTTTAACTTCAATGAAAATACCTTTTTCATTTTTTTTTATAAAAAAATCAAATCTTGTATTTTGATTAAATTTTTTTTCCTTAAACAATATATCACCTTTTTTAATATCAATAATTTGTCCATCTAATAACGCTTCATGAAATATTTTATTTGTTAGATGGGTATTTACCCCAACTTTCTTTCCATTAACTTCTATCATTTGGAGAGTATATTTTAACTTTCTTTTTTTATCATTCGACTCAGTAAACCATACTTTATTACCCTTTTTAAGTAGACCCATCATAGAGCCTGTATTTGGACAATGAGCAGTAATAACTTTATTATTAACTTTTATATCAACAAAAAATCTTTTGTATCTTTTAATTAAGACACCTGCTATTAATTCATTTTCAAAAATCATATATAATTTTTACTATGAAGAAAAATTTCAAAAAAGTAAATGCAGGCATTATAGTAATCGGTAATGAAATTCTCTCAGGAAGAACTCAAGATTTAAATGTCTCCTTTATATCGAAATGGTTGAATGAAATAAATGGTATCTCAGTTCATGAAGTAAGAGTAATACCTGACGAAGAAAAAATAATTGTAAAAACAACGAACGAACTAAGAAAAAAATATAATTACATATTTACTACTGGAGGTATTGGTCCAACACATGATGATATTACAGCAAAATCAATTTCAAAAGTATTTAAAGTAAAATATGAATATCACCCAGAAGCATTTGCAATATTAAAAAAATACTATGGAAAAAAAAATTTTAATGATGGCAGAAAGAAAATGAGTAAAATGCCAAGAGGCTCAGATCTTATCTACAATCCCTCCAGTGCTGCACCAGGATTTAAAATGCAAAACGTTTTTTGTCTTCCAGGAGTGCCTTTGATTTTAAGATCGATGATACACAATTGCACTAAATATTTAAAAAAAGGTTCAAGGGTTTACAGCGACTCTATTAACCTAATTACAGTTGAAAGCAATATATCTAGAGATTTAGGAAAATTACAAAAAAAATACAAAAAATATATCGATATTGGAAGCTATCCTTTTTTTAGGCTTGGAAGAGTTGGTGTATCTATAGTTTTGAGGTCTCAAAATAAACATAAAATTTCTTTATGTAAAACAGAAATTTTAAAAAATATTGTAAAGAAAAAAAAAATTAAAAAAGTATGAAAATTTACGATTGCTTCATGTTTTATGACGAAGATTTGGTCATAGATCTTCGTTTGAATATTTTAAATGAATATGTTCACGAGTTTGTAATAGTTGAAAGTAAATTTACTCACAGTGGTAAAAAAAGGAAACTTTTATTTGATATTAATAAATATTTTAAATTCAAAAAAAAAATAAATTATATTGTATTAGAAAATGAGCCTGTAGATTTAGAAATAGTTCATAAAAATGATACCGATGATAAAAAAAATTCTAAGTACATTATGAATGCATTAAAGAGAGAAAATTATCAAAGAAATGGAATAAAAAAGGGACTTACAAATGCGAAACCTGATGACTTAATTCTTATTTCTGATGTTGACGAAATACCGAATTTATCAAATTTAATTATTAATGAAATTAATGACAATATAATTCTTTTTAAACAAAATTTTTATTATTATAAATTAAATCTTAAACTTGAGGATATGCCCTGGTTAGGTACAAAAGGATGCAAATACAAAAATTTAAAGTCACCTCAGTGGTTAAGAAATATAAAAGATAAAAAATATCCCTTTTGGAGATTAGACGTACTATTCTCTAATAAAAAATATTCAAATATCAAATTTATAGATAATGGTGGATGGCATTTTTCAAATATGAAAACTCCAGAAGAAATAGAAAAAAAAATGAGAACATACCTTCATCACAGAGAGTATGACATAAAACCTTTAGGCGCAAAAAAAATCGAAGAGATGATTAAAAGTAAAAAATCTATTTATAACTTAAGAGCAGATATGAAAAATGAGAAAATTGATGGCACTCAAAATCTAAAAGCTACAGATGGACGCGAACTGCCTGAATATCTAAAAAAAAATAAAACAAAATATTCTAATTGGATTGAATAGATGACAAATAAAACAATCGTTACTCTTTCAGACTCAAATTACTTCCCGCTGCTTGAGGAATTAATTCATTCAATAAGAAGATTCAAACAAAGTGAGAATATTGATATTTGTGTATTGGATGCTGGATTATCATCTGATCAAATAGATTTAATTAGCACTCAGGTCGATGAAATCAAAAAAGCAGACTGGGATATAAATATCCCTTTTTATAAAAAGGGAAAAGAATGGTTAAAAAGTCAAATATCAAGAGCCTTCCTTCCAAAATATTTTCCTAATTATGATAAGTACTTATGGATAGACTGTGATGCTTGGGTAAACTCCTGGGAGTGTATTGAAAATTATTTTAAAGCTTGTGAAAATAATAAATTAGGTATCACTCAATCAATAGGACCGGGATATAAAAGTTTAGCTAAAGTAAATTGGATATTTGGCAAATTTGCAGCGATTAAAACTCAAAATTATAAACATGCAAAAATGTCTGGACTTTCAGAAAAAGATGCAAGAAAAATTGCTTTTGCTCCTCATTTAAATATCGGGGTTTTTTCTTTAATGAAACAATCAACTTGCTGGGATATGTGGCAAAAAAATTTAAAAAAAACTTTAGCTAAAGGAAGAGTGTTTGGATCTGAGGGTTTGGCTATCAACATGACAGTTTATATAGATAATGTAGAAACAGAATTTCTACCCATTAACCACA
>CACEOY010000017.1 GCA_902561155.1 uncultured Pelagibacteraceae bacterium | reverse complement strand
ATACGATAGAATTTACTCTGTTGGAATGTTTGAGCATGTAGGAAAAAAATTTTATAATGTATTTTTTAAATCGATAAGTAAACTTCTTAAAAACGACGGTATGTTTTTATTACACACTATTGGAGTTGTTGACAAACCCTCTCCGCCAAACAAATTCATTAACAAATATATTTTTCCAGGGGGAATTTGTCCCTCATTGAGTCAGATAGTAAAACCTATAGAAAAAACAGGCTTAATAGTTGCTGATACTGAAACTCTTATTCGTCATTATGATAAAACGCTTTTAAGCTGGTTGAATAGATTTATGGCAAAAAAGCATTTGGTCAAAGATATGTTTGATGAAAAATTTGTAAAAATGTGGTCTTTTTATCTAGCAAGTTGTGCTGCAGCTTTTAGATATAGAGACTTAGCGGTATTTCAATTACAAATTGTGAAGAACTTTAATGCAGCCCGACCTACAAGAGACTATATATATTCATAAAAACTGATATTTAATTATTATCAGGTATGAAAAAAAAGAAAAAAAAAAGTTAAAAAAAAGTTACGCGTAAAAAAAAAACCAAAAAGTAAAAGAAGAATAAAAAGAAGACCCAAATCTAAAAAACAAGTAAAAAAAACAAAAAAACGTTCTTTTAAGAAAAAATTTAAATTTTTAGCAAAAAAAAGAAAAGCAAAATCAAAAAAAAGAAAAAATTCCTCAAAAGAAACTTTTAGGAAAATTATTAGATTAACTGATAAACTAAGTTTTAATTTTAAAATCAATTTTAATTTGGATAAAACACTTCAAAGTTTTTTTCAAAATATATCTGATAAAATTAGCTCTTTTAAACAAGTTATTGAGGAAGAACGAGATAGAAAAAGAAAAGAACAACTTAAGAAAATGAAAAAAGAAAAAGATGACATTGTCAGAAGAGACAAAATGATGAAACAAGAAGAATTAAAGGCAAAACACACTGAGATAAAAGAGGAAATAAAATTAGTTAAAGAGAGAAAAATTGAATTAAAAAGATTTATAAGAGAAGAACAAGCTCAGGTAAGAAAAGAACAGGCTGAAAAACAAAGATTATTTTATGAAAAGATTAAATTGGAGAAGAAAATTGAGCAATTTAGAAAAAGAGAAGCCGCAGAAATTAAAACATTAGAAAAGTTTGTTTTAAATCAAGAAAGAGAAAATTACGAAGAAGTTCAAGAAAGAATTGAAAAAATTAAATTAAAATATCAAGCCATAAGGGATCAAAAAATTAGAGAGAGAATAGAGCAATTAGGTATTGAGGTTACAGATAATGATACCAGAGCAGATCTTTTGGAAAAAGAAAGACAATTTAATATTGCTAGAGAAAAAATAGAAAATAATTTAGAAAGCTTTTATAGAAGTATGGCCTCTTGCATTTTTCAACTTAATAAAAGATGGTTACCAAAAAAAATGTCATTGCTTAGAGTAATTGATAGACGATATGAGACCTCTGAAATATTTATTAAATTAGATGAAGAGTTGGATGAAAATTGGATTATGTTAGTATATTTAAAGGATAATGATCCAGCTTCTAATATTATTGTTGAAGACAAAACTAATCCAGGAAATAACCAGTCTAATGAATACAAACCAAATGAAATTTTTAAGTTTTCGGATGCTTTAGTTGACTCTCTTACTTCTATGATTGATAGAGAATATAAAAAAAAATTAAATTAATTTAAAATTTCGGATAGCTTTGTCACTTGACCAATTTTGAAAACAATTGCGTCTTCTTTTTCAAAACCAAATTTTTTGGCATTTTTTTTAAATCTTTCAGGAGGTTCCATGATTGGCTCTAATGAGAGAATAACTGTACCCCAATGCATGCCTATAACTTTTTTACTTTTCAGATCCCTTGCTAGGCTCAAAGCCTCTTCTGGATTTGTATGATAAACGGATTTATCTTTTTCAGGCATTATTGGGAAAAAATTATATGCACCAATATTAATAAAAGTAATATCAATCGGACCATACTTGTTTCCTAGGTCTTTATAAATATTTCCTACACCTGTATCACATGCAAATAAAATCTTTTTATCTTTGTATTGAATTAAGTAATTTCCCCATAAAGTTTTATTTGTGTCAAACAAACTTCTTTTTGACCAATGCACAGCAGGTAATAAGGTAATTTGTAATTCATCATTAATTTCAACTTTTTCATACCAGTCTAATTCTTTCACATCTTTGTAACGGTTAAAATATTTAGATAATTTTAAAGGTGTAATTACTTTAGCGTTTTTATGTGGAAAATTTCTAACTGCATTTACATCAAGATGATCATAATGATTATGCGTAAGTAGAAAGACATCTGTTTTAGGAACCTCTTTTAAATTTATAGCTGGATCAACATATCTTTTTGGTCCAAAAATTAATGGTCCCGTATTTTTTGAGAACAGTGGATCTGTGATAATTGTGGTATTTCCGAGTTTTATTAAAAATGTAGCATGTCCTATCCATGCAATATAATCATTATTTATATTTTCTTTTAAATCTTTAATTACCTTGCTTCTTGGAACAACATGATCTTTTGGAAAATTAATTTTAATTTTTTTCCTCTCCTCATTAAAAGTTTTATAAGACCATTTAATATTAGGATTTCTTTTTGGCGATCCTTCTGGATTTCTAAAAGTGCCATCTGATAGGTGATGATATGGTTTTTCCGCCATTACATTAGTTGTAAACAATATATTCAATATTAAAAGATAGATTAAATACAGTTTCATTTATTTTTATTATTTCTTGTTTTTTCATTAATTTTCTTTCCATATTGTTTAATTTTTTCCCATTCATTTATACTTTTAGAACTTTCTTCCTCTTTCTTGCTTACAATCAACGGAGCTATTATTAATATTATGAAAATCAATAAACAAGCTATAATAAGGGATAATGTCATTATCCCTTATTAGCACATTTTTGTTTTTTTCAAAATAAATTAACTATTTAAACAATGTTTTTTATTAATCCTTTTATCAAAGTCATTAAGCGCTTCTTTTGAAACGAACCAGATAAATGAGGACTCCTGTATCTGTTTTGAGTCAGCAACAGTACACTTTTTGCCTAACTTAATTTTTGCTACGTTACCGCCGGCACAGTTTGTCAACATAAGCAGTAAAGCTGCGATTGATAATATTTTCATAATTATTTATTTAAATACAGATTTAGTAGATTGGTTGTCATAAAATTGTTCAAAATAAGAAAGAAATTCAAGCAAGTTGCAGTTGTACAAATAAGAACATATATTCATCTGATGGACCATAAATATAAAGTTAGAATATATTACGAAGACACAGATGCTGCAGGAGTAGTATTTTATGCTAATTACTTCAAATTTACTGAGAGAGCTAGAACAGAACTTATTTATGAAAAATTAAAACTCAAACATCTTGAAATGAAGAATAAATTTGATGTCATTTTTGTGGTAAAGTCACTTTCATCAAAATATATATCGCCAGCTAAATTTGAAGATGATTTAATTGTTGTTTCAAAAATTACTGAAAAAAGCCCAGTTAGACTTGTTCTTGAGCAAAATATAGAAAAAGCAAATAAACTAATTTTTACTTCTACTATAGAATTAGCTGTAGTTTCTTCAAATGGTAAAATTACAAAGTTACCAGATCAGCTCTTTTCCTTAATTTAATTTTAAAAATGCTCTATTGTATTTTTCTTAAAAATTGTTAAGAATATTCTGTGAAAGCAAATTCTCCAAATAAAGTAGCAATAATTATGGGTAGTAGAAATGACTATCCAATTATGAAAAAATGTGAGCTTATTCTTAAAAAATTTAAAATTAAAAACGATGTTTTGATAGTGAGCGCTCATAGAACGCCCGAAAGACTTTTTAAATTTGCAAAAAATGCCCATAGGAATTACTCAGTGATTTGCGCTGGGGCAGGACGAGCTGCACATTTAGCAGGGATGTGCGCATCTCTAACGAAAATTCCGGTTATAGGAGTTCCAATTAAAGACAAAAAAACTGACGGTGTCTCTGCCTTGTTTTCTGTGGCAGAAATGCCAAACGGTATTCCTGTTGCAACAACTGCTATTAATGGAGCTCTAAATGCTGGACTATTGGCAATTTCAATTATTGCTTTGCAAGATAAAAAAGTAAGAATTAAACTTGAAAACTACAGAGTAAGACAAACTAAGTCAGTTAAAAAAAGACCAAGGTAAATGTCAAAAACTATTCGTTTAGGGGTGATTGGAGGTGGTCAACTAGGCTCACTTTTGTGTTCTGCTGCAAAAAAATTAAAAGTGAAAACAGTTGTACTTTCAGATGATAAAGAGGGACCAGCACAACATTTCTGTGATCAATTTATTTACAGCAAGTACGATGATAATGCAAAAGTGAAAGAGTTTATCACTAAAGTTGACGTTGTAACTTATGAGTTTGAAAATATACCAGTAGAATTTTTAAATTTCATTCAGAAAGAGAAAAAAGTATTACCTTCTCCTAAAATCAATAAAATTGCTCAAAATAGAAAACTCGAGAAGACTTTTGTTAATGAGCTAGGAATTAATACAACAGACTGGACGTTCATTAAATCAGCAGAAGATATAAAGAAAAATCAACACCTTTTACCCGGAATACTTAAATCTAATACTTTAGGCTATGATGGAAAAGGTCAGTTTGTTTTAAACTCCTTAGATGATGTTAAACAAGATTGGTGTTTTACTAACGATTATATTCTAGAAAAAAAAGTAGACTTAAAAAAAGAAATTTCAGTTGTTATTGCTAGATATGCAGACGGGACAATGACAAATTATGAGCCAATAGAAAATGTCCATCAAAACCAAATTTTATTTAAATCAAAAATACCAGCTGATATTAATGATAAGATATTCAAAAAGGCTATTTCAAATGCAAAAAAAATATCTGAAAAATTTAATTATGTGGGTGTTTTAACAGTAGAATATTTTATCACTAAAAAAGATGAACTCTTAGTAAATGAGCTAGCACCACGTTTTCATAATTCAGGACATTTGACCATCGATGCTTTCAACCAGTCGCAATTTAGCTTACATGTTTCGTGTGTATGTAATTTAGGCTCGAAACCAATTGGTAAAATATCTAATGCAGAAATGTATAATATTTTAGGTTCTGAAATTCTTGAATACAGAAAAAAGACATTTAAAAAAAATGAATTTTTCTATGATTATTTAAAGAAGGAACCTAAACAGGGAAGAAAAATGGGACATCTTACGATATTAAAGGATTAACTATTGAACTGTTATTCTAAACATTTTCCTATCGCCGTTAAAGGCAGTTGCTGCATGCAACATAGAACGATTTGACCAAAGAGCAATATCACCCTTTTTCCAACCAAAACTATATGAAAAATTTTTATTTATTTGGTGAGAAGATAAAAAACTTATGAATTCTTCTTGATCAGAGCTCGAATTAACTATTCCAACAACATGACCTGGAGAACAATAAATTGTTTTTCTGCCATCAATAGATTGCACTAATTTATGCTCAGATTTTATTTCTTTTGTTTCGCTAGTCCCGTGATCTGCCATCCTTAATTTTCGTGTTTGTGCTATTTTTCCATGAGATGAAAAAATACCTTTTAAGTTTTCAATTTTTTGTTTTATTTTTTCTGGCAAAGCCTCATATGCAAGAAATTGATTATAAAACAATGTATTTCCTTTCCCTTTTTCAGGCACTTCAACAGCCTGTAAAAAAGTAAATCTTGGCGGGCTTTTCAAGTATGAAGAATCAGTGTGAGGTCCCTCACCAAAACTTTTTCCAGTATCAGTTTTTTTTCTTTCAATAACGTAGATGTCTTTAAAATCTTTATGGGGTTTAAGCATAGGATATTTAGCCGGGGTTCCAAAATTTTCTGAAAAATTTATATA
>CACEOY010000016.1 GCA_902561155.1 uncultured Pelagibacteraceae bacterium | reverse complement strand
TACTTGAAAAATTAAAAATATGAAACTCTGTAGAATAGGTGAATTAGGCAAAGAAAAACCAGCAATTATTGATAAAGATGGTTCATATAAAGATCTATCCAGCGTAATATCTGATCTTAATCCTGAAAGTTTAAACTTTGAGACTATTGAAAAAATAAAAAAATTAAATATTAAAGATTTACCAACTCTTGATGCAAACTATAGGGTAGGTGCTTGTGTAAGCAATCCTTCGAAGTTTTTAGGAATTGGTCTGAATTTTAAAGATCATGCAACAGAACAAAATTTACCTATTCCTAAAGAACCAATTATATTTTCAAAATTTACTAATTGTATTGTTGGACCTGATGACAACATAGAGGTTCCAAAAAATTCAAATCACACAGATTGGGAAGTTGAAATTGGTTTTGTAATAGGAAAAAAGGCTAAATATGTTGAGGAAAAAAATGCCCTTGATTATGTTCTTGGATTTTTTCTTGTTACTGATGTTAGCGAGAGAGAATTTCAAAAAAATAAAGGTCTTACTTGGGATAAAGGAAAAGGTTTTGATACTTTTGGACCAATAGGACCATACATTCTTACAAAAGATGAAGTTAAGGATTACGATAACCTTAATATGTTTTTGGATGTGAATGGTGAAAGAATGCAAACTGGAAATACTAAAGATATGATATTCAACATAGAACAACTTGTTTCTTATATGAGTCACTGTATGACTTTATATCCAGGAGACATATGCTGCACTGGGACACCTAATGGAGTTGGAGAAAATATGAAACCACCTAAATTCTTAAAAGGTGGAGAAGAATTAACTCTTGGTATTGATAAGCTTGGTAAACAAAAACATAAAGTAGTTAAAGCTTAAAATTAAATAAAGTTAATGAAAATAAAAATATTAATTCTATTTTTTTGTATTTTTGTTATTAAAAATAATACTGTTCTATCATCAGAACAAAAATGTATTATCTCAGATGGAGTTCCAAATCATAAAATTGGAAAATTCCCAACAAAAGGAAATCCGAATAAATTTCAAAAACAAAATCTTAAATTTTGCTTTGCAAAGAATCCTGTTAAAAAAAATAACTTAAAGTATATTGTTTCAACTGTTGGTGTTACTCTTACAGGCATTCCAATTAGACCAGGAACTGCCGCTTGGTATGATGAGAACTCCCCAAAAAAACATAGCCAAAATCAATCATCTGGATTAAATTTAGAAGCGATTAGACCTTTTGAAAAAATACTTGGTATTGATGAGTATAATGGACATTTAGACTTTAGAGGACTTTATCATTACCACAAACCTAGTTCTTCATTATTACTTGAAACTTCATTAATTGGTTATGCAGCTGACGGATTTGAAATTCTGTATATTCCTGGGAAGTTTAAAACTTCTTGGCAACTAAAAAAAGGCGAAAGAAAAATTAGACCTTTTGGCAAATATGATGGATCATTTAAAGAGGATTATGAGTTTATAAATGGTAGTGGTGACTTGGACGAATGTAATGGCAGAGTATATAATGGTGATTATAAATATTTTGCTACAAATAGCTTTCCTTATTTCCCAAGATGTCATTGGGGCATTGTTTCCAAAGATTTTAGAAAAAAAAACAGATAAAATAAATTTACTTAAAGGAAATTATCTAATCCTATTTTTATATTTATCAAAAAATAATACTTTATTTTTTGAGAAAGATACTTTTAGTGAATTATTAATAATATTTTTTGATGACTTTATAATAATTTGATTATTAGCAACTTTAGAATATATAATTTTTTCAAAACCTAAGTTTTCTACAAGATCAATTTTTACTTCTAATTGAATTTCAAGATTGCTTTCTAAGATTATATCCTCAGGTCTAATTCCAAGATAAATCTCATCTTTAAATACTAAATTATCAAAAGTTATTTTATTATTGAACAAGTGTAAAGTGTTTGAATTAGCAATGTGTTCTTTGTTAATCTTAATTATATTCATTTTTGGTGATCCAATAAATTCTGCTACAAAAATATTATTTGGATCTGAATAAATCTCATGAGGTTTTCCATATTGTTCGATATTTCCTTTATTAAGAACTACAATTCTATCAGCTAACGTCATTGCTTCGACTTGATCATGTGTTACGTAAATTATATTTGAGTTCATTTTTTTATGCAGCTTAGATATTTCTACTCTCATTTCTGATCTTAAAGCAGCATCTAAGTTTGATAATGGTTCATCAAATAAGAAAACTTTAGGACTCCTTGTGATCGCTCTACCTATTGCAACTCTTTGTCTTTGTCCACCTGAGAGTTGTTTGGGTTTTCTCTCTAGTAAATCCTCAATTTGAAGTATTGCAGCAGCATTATTAACTTTTTGATCAATCTCACTTTTTGGAATTTTTTCCATTTTTAAGCCAAAGGACATATTTTCAAAAACATTCATGTGCGGATACAAAGCATAGGACTGAAAAACCATTGCTATTTCACGTTTAGAAGGAAGTAGATTATTTATTAATTTGTCATCTAAAAAAATTTCTCCTTGATCGATATTTTCCAGTCCAGATATCATTCTTAATAAAGTAGACTTTCCACAACCTGAAGGACCTACTAAAACAATAAACTCTCCATCATTTATATTAATATTAAAATTATTAATTACCTTATTATCACCATAAGATTTATTGAGATTTTTAATAATAATTTTAGACATTTATAAATATTTATAAGATTTCAACTAAACCTTGTATAATAAAATAACATTAATTCTTGTTAAAAATTTATTACACTGCTAGATTTAAGGCAATTAAAAAGGGGGGTTAAATGATTAAAAAAATCTTAATTAATATATTTGTATTGGTATTTTTAATTTCAAATACTAGTTTTGCAGATATAAAATTTTGGACAACAGAAGTTCAACCAGAAAGAATGGCAAAACAAGGGGAAATGGCCAAAGCTTTTGAAGCAAAAACAGGAATCAAAGTTGAAGTCATACCAATTGAAGAAAAAGATCTTGGAACAAGAGCTACCGCAGCTGCCGCAGCCGGAGATCTTCCCGACGTAATTTATCACACATTGCAATATGTTTTACCATGGGCTGAAGCAGGTATATTAGATGTTGATGCAAATAACGATGTTGTTAAATCTTTAGGAAAAAAAACATTTGCACCAGGCGCATTAAATATGGCTAAGAAAGGTGGAAAAATTGCAGCTGTTCCAGTCGATGGCTGGACACAAATGGTTGTTTATAGAAAAGATTTATTTGCAAAGGCCGGTTTAGAACCACCAACATCATATGCAAATATCGTTAAAGCCGTAAATGCATTATCAGGTAATGACATGTTTGGATTTGTTGCGGCTACAAAAACTGATGAGAACTTTATGAGTCAAGTACTAGAACATGTCCTTCTAGCGAATGGAGTTAATCTTGTTAAAAAGGGTGGAACTAAAAAGCAAGGTAAAGCTTTAAAGAACTCTTTAGAATTTTATAAAGTTATTGCTAAAGCAAGTCCTCCTGGGGAATTATTCTGGAAACAATCTAGAGCTTTATATTTTGCTGGAAAAACACCAATGGTTATTTGGTCTCCATTTATAATGGATGAGTTAGCAGGATTAAGAGATTCTGCTCCTCCAACAATAAACAGTGATCCTACATCACCAGAGCTAGCCTCTAAAACTGGTTTTATTACTAATTTTAGTGGACCTAACAATAAAAAAGGAGCTGCTTGGGCTGATGTAAGATACTTTGGAATAACAGCAGATGCAGATACTGATGAAGCTAAAAAATTCATAGAATACTCAATGAGTGAGGGATATACAGCTACATTAGGAATTGCTCCTGAAGGAAAATTTCCTGTAAGAAGAGGAAATAAGAGTGACCCAAGTGCTTACACGAAAGCATGGAGCAAATTACCTGTAGGCGTTGATAGAAAGGCACCATTGACTGACCTGTATTCTGCAGATGTTATTGATAATATCGTTGCCGGTTTAGATACCGCAAACAGATGGGGAGTAAAAGAGGGTGAACTTTCTCGAGCATCTAAAATCATCAATTCTCAGTTCTTAAATAGAATCACTAGAGAATATATTGATGATCAAATCTCAGTTGATGAAGCGGTTAATAAAATAAACGTTGAATTAGCTAAGTTTTAAAAAATAAATTTATAAAAAGCGGATAATACTTTATTATCCGCTTTTTATTATGAGCAATACATTATCAAAATTAGAAAAAAGAACTGCTTACACTTTAATCTTACCTGCAGTTTTATTAGTTTTCACAATTGTTTTATTTCCAATATTTGCAAATATTTGGATAAGTCTTAAAGATATTGAGTTAAAAGATATAAGAATTCCAGAACCCAGAGCCAAAAAAATCGTTAAATCTATTTCTGATGATGAGTCGGAATTAAAAGTTGTTTATAAATTACGAAATAGTTCGTTAATTCAAGAACTAAGAAATGTTAAATTCCAAGATAAATTTCCTAAAAATATTTCACTGTTAAATTTGGATCCAAGATGTAATTTTAAATCTAAAAAGATCATTTGTGATTTTGGAAATTGGGAAGCCAAATATAAAGAAAATTTTGAAATAGTATTAAAAAATATAAATGGTGAAAAAATTGAAAAAGAGATAATAAAATCTCAAAAACCAATTTTAAGAGGAAAATCAGATAATCCATTACTAACAACAAATTTTACTCTAGAAAATTTTAAAAAAGTTTTTTACGAAAATAATTTCATTGAATTACTTTTAACTACATTTTACTTCACTTTTTTTGGAACAGTGGGAGCAATAATTTTTGGGATTTTAGCAGCACAGTTAGTTAATCAAAACATTCAAGGGCGAACATATATGCGTGGTATTCTGCTTTTTCCGTATGTAGGTCCTGTTGTTGCATTAGCTTACACTTGGACATTATTACTAGATCCTAATAGTGGAACTTTAAATGCACTGTTGGTTAATTTTAATATTATTGAGTCACCAATTAATTTATTAGGCCAAAAATATATTACAATAAGCATCTTGGGATTTGATCTTAAATTAAGGCTGGCATTAACGACGGTTATATTTTTTGAAATTTGGCGTTATTTTCCCCTAGCTTTTCTTTTCATTTTAGCCAGATTACAAGCTATTCCAAAAAATTTGTATGAAGCAGCCGAAGTAGATGGAGCAAGTCCAATACAAAAATTTATACATATTACACTTCCTCAAATTACAGCGATAATTTCTATTTTGTTTATGATCAGATTTATTTGGAATTTTAATAAATTTGAAGATATTTTTTTATTAACTGGTGGAGCATCTGGCACAAGAACATTACCTATTAACGTTTATCAACAAGGATTTGCTGTTTCAGATATTGGGATGGGTTCAGCTGTTTCGATTGTTATAGTGATGTTACTTTTAATATTTATGATTATTTATTTTAAATTAATTGGGAAAAAAGCTAATGAAATTTAAACCTTTAACAATATTTTTGTTCATTTCATCTTTTTTTCTAACATGTATTTTATCAATTTGGAAAATTATGTCTACACTCCAAGGTTTAAACTTTACAAACCTTAATATATTAGAGGTCTTTTTAAATGGAATTCTTTTATCTTTATTATTTGTGTTAATTGGAAATAGAATAAATCACCTAATTAAAATTTTTTCATTATCATTTTTATTTTCATTTCTATATTTTTACTCTAATGAGTCTTCACCATATTGGTATATATTTGGTATTTTTTTAATAACGCTATTTTTTACAAACAAATTGAAAAAATATAATTTACAATATTTAACTGAAGATTTTATATCTGAAAAAATTATTTTTGATTTTGTCACTTTATTTGGCATTGTTTTTTTTGCTTTTGTTATTTTATTTCCGTTTTATATTATGCTTGTAACAAGCTTCAAAACTCAAATTGCTTTATTAGTAAATCCACTCGATTTTAGTCTAGATTTCTCTAAAAGTTTGACAGAATTATTTAAATCTTATTTTGTAATTTTTAAAACTTATAATTTTGGTAGATATATTTTAATAAGTTCAGCCGTCTCTATTGGAACAGTTATTGTTAC
>CACEOY010000015.1 GCA_902561155.1 uncultured Pelagibacteraceae bacterium | reverse complement strand
TTATTCTAGCATTATTATTTTCTCCCTCTGTTAATATTGGAATTTGCCAATTCATAAATGATTGAGCTTTTACACCTATTTTATTTAAAGCTCCTGAAATTAAAGCACAAGAAATCTGCTCCCCTGTAGATAGCAAAACATCTAATTCTCTTTTATTAAAATTATTTGATATAGATTTTGATAATGAAATAAGTTCATTAGTTTTTCCTGCCATTGCTGAAACAACAACAATAATTTGATTGCCTAAATCTGACTCTTTTTTAATAATTTTTGCCGCATGTACGATCCTATCAATAGATCCTACTGAGGTTCCACCAAATTTTAAAACTTTTTTTTTCATAATTTAGTTTTAGTATAGTATGAATATAGATATTTAAATACTTTTAAAAATTTTATGACTACAATAAATCAAGAGGAAATTCAAAAATTTTCAAAACTTGCAGAAGAATGGTGGGATGTATCAGGAAAATTTAAACCTCTTCACATGTTTAATCCAATAAGAATAGAATATATTTTGGAAAAAACATCCAACCATTTTCAAAGAAATGAGAATGACCTACCGCTTAAAGGATTGAAATTTTTAGATATTGGGTGTGGTGGGGGATTAATATCAGAACCAATGTGTAGACTAGGAGCAGACGTTACTGGTATAGACGCATCCCAGAAAAATATTGAAATTGCAAAATTACACGCAAAAAAGAGTGGTCTTAAAATAGATTATTTAAACACCTCGCCTGAGAAGATGGACGAAAATCAAAAATTTGATGTGATTTTAAATCTTGAAATTGTTGAACATGTTGAGGATGTAGATTTATATTTTAAAAGCTGTGAGAAATTATTAAAAAAAAATGGACTTATGTTTACAGCAACTTTAAATAGAACATTTGTTTCCTTCGTAAAAGCAATAATTGGAGCTGAATATATTTTGCGATGGCTACCGATTGGAACTCATGACTGGAATAAGTTTTTAAAACCAAAGGAAATCGAAGAAAAAATTAATGATCTTAACTTCTCCATAGTTGAGGTTAAAGGTTTGCAATTTAATCTTCTAACTCAAAAATGGAAACAATCAAAAGATCTATCTGTGAATTATATTATTACAAGCGTAAAAAACTAGTTATCTTTATCTACCCAGGGTATATTTACTAAATCTATGCCTTCCTCTTTTAGCTCTTCTTTTTCATCTTGTGTGGCTTTACCGTAAATATTCTTTTTATTATTTTTATCGTAATAAACTTCTCTTACTTTATTAGCAAAATTTTGTTCTACATATTCAAAATTTTTTTCAACAAATTTACGCAATTTTAATAAGTCTTTTTTAAAGTTTTTCATCTTAAGTTTTGAAATTTGTCTTTGTCCGTTATGTAATTTAGAATTAGCAACACTAGGTGCCATTATAGATTTGTCTACTTTTTTCGTTTGACAAAAAATACATTCTATTAAGTTTTTATTTTTGAGCCTATCAAATTCTTTAGAGTCAGAAAACCAACTTTCAAATTCATGTTTGTTCTTACATTTAAGAATATATTTTATCATAAAAAAGAAATAATATTTTTTTTAAAAATTTCAAGTTGAATTTTTATAATCTGCGTTAATATCTATATAGTCATGTGTAAAGTCGCAAGTATAACATTCAAAGAATTCTGAACCGGAATTAAGATTTATCTCGATTAGAATAGAGTCCCATTTCATATATTCTCTTATTTTATCCAAATTAATGTTTTCAATGGGCGCTCCATTTTCTGATAATAAGAATTCACCAAATTTTATAGAAATTTTATTTTTGTCAACTTTTTCGCCGGATTTACCTATTCCCATAACAACTCTTCCCCAGTTAGGGTCTTCACCAGCAATTGCAGTTTTTACCAATGGTGAACATGCAACAGAAAGAGCAATTTTTTTTGCACTTAAAGTAGATTTTGCATTAATAACTTTTATGGTCAAAAATTTTTTTGCTCCTTCTCCATCAACAACTACTTGTTTAGCTAAATTTAAACATACGTTTTTAAGCGATGTTTCAAATTTTTGGATCACTGGATCGTTAATTCCTCTATTGTGTCCAATTTTAATTTTTCTTGTTGAAAAAATTGATACCATATCATTTGTTGACTGATCACTATCAACGGTTATTGCATTGAAAGTATTAGCAACTGCTTTTTTCAATAAAGTTTTTAATAGATTAGATGGAATATCAGCATCTGTAAAAATAAAAGATAACATTGTTGCAAGGTTCGGGGCAATCATACCTGAGCCTTTTGCAATAGCTGCGATACGGATAATTTTATTATTAAAAGTAAATTCTTCGTAAGCTAGTTTTGGTTTTGTGTCAGTCGTCATTATTGCAGAAGCAGTTTTTATCCAAATCAATTTGTTTTGGTCATCTCTTAATTTTGAAACTAGATCGTTCATTCTATTTGTAATTTTTTCAACTGGAAATTTTTCTCCAATTATACCTGTTGATGCAAATATAAGATCTTTTATTTTTATTGTTTCTGATATGCCTTCTTCTTTTTTCGACTCTCTTAAGGTTAAATTTTTTGCTAAACTTTTCGCGACAATATCAATGGACTCATATCCTTGCTTGCCTGTAAAGGTATTGGCATTTTTTGTATTTACTAATAATGCTTTTATAACTTTTTTATTTGATTTTTCATTCCAAGTAATTGTTTCAGAGACAATTGAATTTGTTGTATTAAGAGTTGCATAGTTAGCCCCTTCCTTAAAATAAAAAAGAGCTAGGTCATCTCTTCCATTATCATACAGATCTGCAGATATAGAAGAAACCTCTAGACCATCCAAAGGCTTAAGATCTTGAAATTCACCCATTTTCGATAATTTGGATTTATCCGAAAGAAAATTTTTTAAATTTATTGTCATTGTTACTATTTAATTTAAGTTATAAATACATATATAGAATATTAATGAATTTATTTACAGCAGCTTTTAGTAAAATATTTAAAAGTGGTAATCAACAGGTATTAGACAAAATAAAACCTTTGATAGTTGAGATCAATAATAGAGAGAAGTCATTATCTTCATTAAAGGACGAGGAATTCAAGGAAAAAACACATTATTTAAAAAAACAAGTTTTGAGTGGAGCAAAGTTAAATAAGCTTATTCCAGAGAGTTTTTCTTTAGTCAGAGAGGCTGCTAAGAGAGTGTTAGGTGAACGGCATTTCGATGTTCAGTTAGCAGGAGGAGTAATACTTCATCAGGGTAAAATTGCTGAAATGAAAACTGGTGAGGGTAAAACTCTAGTTTCTACTTTGCCGGCTTACTTGAATTCCTTAAGTGGAAAGGGAGTTCATGTGGTTACTGTTAATGATTATTTGGCCAAAAGAGACTCTGAATGGATGGGAAAAGTTTTTAATTTTTTAGGAACTTCTACTGGATGTGTAACTTCAAATATAGACGATACTGAGAGAAAAAAAAATTATAATTGCGATATTACTTACGGGACCAATAATGAGTTAGGCTTTGATTATCTAAGGGATAACATGAAGTATGATTTAGATGAGATGGTACAAAGAGATCATAATTTTTGTATTGTAGATGAAGTTGATAGTATTTTAATAGATGAATCAAGAACACCACTAATCATATCTGGTAAAGTAGAAGATAAGAGCAATTTATATTTATTAGCAAATGAATTTGTTTTAAAATTACAAAATAATGACTATGACTTGGACGAAAAAAATAAAAATGCAATTTTAACTGATACTGGTATTGATAAAATAGAAAAGCTCGCTACACAAAAAGGTTTACTTAGGAATAATAATTTTTATGATCCTCAAAATTTAAATTTAGTTCATCACATTAATCAATCTTTAAAGGCTAGTTTATTATTTCATAAAGACAAAGACTATATTGTGAGAGAAGGAAAAGTTCAAATTATAGATGAATTTACAGGAAGAATTTTAACTGGAAGAAGATTCTCTGACGGTCTTCACCAGGCTATTGAAGCAAAAGAAAACGTGGTTATTCAGGGGGAAAATCAAACTTTAGCTTCCATTACTTATCAAAATTATTTTAGGTTATATAAAAAGTTATCAGGAATGACTGGTACAGCAATGACTGAGTCGGAAGAGTTTTTTGATATTTATAAACTGAATGTTGTATCAATTCCCACAAATAACAAAATGATAAGGAAAGATTTTAATGACTTAATATTTAGAACAGAAAAAGAGAAATACGATGCTATAACAAAAAAAATAATAGAATGTAATAAAATTGGTCAGCCAATTTTAGTCGGCACAACAAGTATAGAAAAATCTGAAAAAATCTCTTCTTTTCTTAAATCAAAAAATCTTAAACACAATATTTTAAATGCTAAATTTCATGAGGAAGAAGCAAAAATTATTTCGGAAGCGGGAAAAGTAAACGCGATTACAATTGCTACGAATATGGCAGGACGTGGAACTGATATAAAGTTAGGAGGAAAATTTGAAGCTCAAAACGATGAAATTAAAGAGAAAGAAGAAAAAAAAATTAATGAGAATAAAATAAAATCAATTGGTGGTTTGTGTGTCATAGGAACTGAAAGACATGAAAGTAGAAGAATAGATAACCAACTTAGAGGGCGATCTGGCAGACAAGGAGATCCAGGAACATCAATTTTTTTTATCAGTTTACAAGACGAATTGATGAGATTATTTGGAGGTGACCAGATTGATGGTGTTTTAAAAAAGTTGGGTCTAAAGGAAAATGAGTCAATTGATCATCCTTGGATTAATAAGGCTATGGAAAGAGCCCAAAAAAAAGTAGAAGCTAGAAATTTTGATATAAGAAAAACTCTTATAAAATTTGACGATGTAATGAACGATCAGCGGCAAGTAATTTTTAGTCAAAGGCTTAATATTTTGAAACAATCTGAAATTAAAAAAATGATTGATGATTTTCTTGAAGAATTATCTCAAAAATTATTGAAAATAAAAGTCGATTTTAAATCTTCAAATGATGAAAAATTGTTTTTAGCAGGGATAAAAAATTTTACTGGGAATTCCATCAGAGATGAAGACTTAATAAAATATGGAAATCTGGAAGATAAAGAATTTTTTAAAAAAATTTTAGAAATTTTTTATCTCAAAAGAGATGAAAAAATCAAATTAATTGGTTTAAACCAATATCAAGACTTAGAAAAAAAAATTTTTTTACAAATACTAGATTTCTCGTGGAGAGCCCATCTCCAGTATTTGGAACAATTAAGACAAGTAATAGGGCTGAGAAGTTATGGTCAGAAAGATCCCTTATCAGAATTTAAAAAAGAGGCGTTTACTCTTTTTGAAATATTGTTAGAAAAAGTAAAAGTTGATCTTATTAAGTTTCTTTTAAATATGAATTTAGTTTTTACAAATGAAGAGGAACAAAAAAAACAGTTTTCTGAAACAAATAAAAAGATTGGAAGAAATGATAAGTGTCCGTGTGGTTCTGGAAATAAATATAAACACTGTTGTGGATCGATATAATTAGAAAAAAGGATTATATGCCCATTGCAATAAGGCTTGTCTTTGCCTTTTCCTGCATTGTAAATCACCTTCATCACAATTTTTTCTAACTGCTGGCGCATGTCTATCACCAAAGGCTTTCCATCTTTTTATTTGAACAAAATCCATTTCTGGTATTCTTCGTCCATTTTTAAATCTGCAATACCATTGAAACCATCCCAAAGGATCTTGTTTAAAAATCCAACCTTTGGCAATCCATTCTTGTCTGGATAATCCAGATACGATTTTAAATTGATTTAAATTAACATCGAACTGTTTACTTATTTTTGCCTTTTTAAACCATTCTTTTGGAAACTCTTTAATGTCACTATCAAAGAAGTAGGAGCCACCAAATACACCAAGCTCTAACATTTTTTTTGGTGTTAGTTGAGGTTTAAAAATTTTATAAATATCTTTTTCATTCATTTTGGTGGTGGCCTTGGTTTGAATCGCACAAACGACACATACCTTTTCAGGGTACTGCTCTACTACTGAGCTACAAGGCCTAAAATCTAAAAGTTATTCTTCCTTTTGTAAGATCATATGGTGTCATTTCAACCATTACATTATCTCCTGCTAAAACTCTTATTCTATTCTTTCTTAATTTTCCAGCTGTGTGAGCAAGAATTTCATGATTATTTTCGAGTTTTACTCTAAACATTGCATTGGGTAATAATTCAGTTACTTTCCCCTTAAACTCTAAAGTTTCTTGCTTAGCCAATTATTTCCTCCATTAAATTTAGCATTATAAGTCTTTATGTTCAGGCTTATTTTTACTTTCCCAAGGAGAGCCTTGATCATCTAAAGTAACTTCAATTGCTTCAGCTATGAGCTTTAAAACTACATCTCCAGAAAATATTAAATTCATTTCGTAATTCTTATCAGGCATTTTAGTCGTTTCAATAGCTAAAAAGTCCAAAAATCTGTCATTTTTTTTTTGATCCACATTTTTTGAGGCTACTTTTAGAATATTTTCAAATTTAAGCACCGTTCGTATTCTTTTATTTTTTCTAAAAACTCCCTTTTCGACATCTTCCCACATAAACCTATTTAATTGCATTAACAAAATTTTATTTTTTTTTAAGTTAGCAATGTCAGATGTTTTTAATATTGAGTCTTGCAGATGCGCAGATATAACTCTTAAATCTTCAGTTGTCCTAGCAATAAGTTTTAAATTTTGTACTTTCACCTCAAACTCTTTTAATTTTAGCTTTGCATTTAACTAATTTTTTTTCAAGATCTTGATATCCTCTATCAAGATGATAAATTCTATTTATCTTAGTTCTTTTATCTGCAATTAAAGCGGCTAAAACTAGACTTACCGATGCTCTTAGATCTGTTGCCATTACTTCTGCGCCTGTCAAAAAGCGTGGTCCAAAAATGTTTGCTGTATTATTTCGTATTTCTATTTTAGCTCCCATTCTTTTTAGCTCTGGAACATGCATAAATCTATTTTCAAAAATATTTTCTTTAATTTTTGAGAGCCCTTTAGCCTGAGTCATTAATATCATAATTTGAGCTTGCAAATCAGTTGGGAAGCCAGGATAGGGTGCAGTTTTAATATTTGCTTTTTTTATATTTCTGGATTTATATATTTCTATATGATTTTTATTGACTTTCATTTTAACTCCCATCTTTTTCAAAATAAAAATTTCTGATTTAATTAATTTTGGATCTACATTTTTAAGTCTAAGTTTTTTTGCAGTCAAAGCGCCTCCAATTAAATAAGTTCCAAGCTCAATTCTATCGCAAATTATTTTATGGGTAATTTTTTTTTCTTTAATTGATCCAGATATTATTATTTTTCTTCCTTTAATTTTTATTTTTACTCCAAGTTTTTTTATAAAATTAATTAAGTCTTTAATTTCAGGTTCAACGGCACAATTTTCAATAATAGTGATGCCTTTAGCTTGAGTAGCGGCTAAAATCGCATTTTCAGTCGCCCCAACTGATATAGACGGAAAACTAAAACTCGCTCCTCTTAGGCCTTTGGGGGCAGAAGCTAAAATATATCCATTTTTAATTTTAATTTTTGCTCCAAGTTTTTTTAGGGCGAATAAATGTAAATCTACAGGTCTAGTACCTATTGCACATCCGCCTGGAAGTGAAATTTTAGCATTTCCATATCTTGCAAGTAAAGGGCCTAATACTAAAACTCCAGCTCTCATTGTTTTAACGAGATTGTAAGGTGCTACCGTATTAATTTTTTTATCTAAATTTGTAATTACGACTGAATTTTTTTTTTTGGATAGTTTATATT
>CACEOY010000014.1 GCA_902561155.1 uncultured Pelagibacteraceae bacterium | reverse complement strand
ATGAACGAATCTAACAAAGACGAAAATATAAATAAAGAAGATAATAAATCTTCAATTGCTGAAGAGACCAAGAGTAAAAAAGTTGAACATACTATTGAAGAAAAATTAAAAATATCTGAAGAAAAACTACTGAGAGCTTTAGCAGACTCTGAAAATCAAAGAAGAAGGTTTGAAAAAGAAATTAAAGATGCCTTTGATTTCGGAGGTTTCAACTTTGCTCGAGAAATATTAACATCATTAGATAACCTACAAAGAGCAAAAAAATCAATGCAGGAGGATGAGGATCTTAAAAAAAGTAAAGAATTTGCAAAATTTCTTAAAAATATAGAAATAATTGAAAAAGATTTAGTTTCTACTTTCGAAAAAAACAAAATTACCAGAATTAAATGTTTAAATAAAATGTTTGATCCAAATTTTCATCAAGCAATGCTAGAAATCGAAGATGAGAAGGTTGAGCCAGGTACTATTATTCAGGAAATTCAACCAGGATTTATGTTTGGTGAGAGATTGTTGAGACCATCATTTGTGGGAATTTCAAAGAAAAAAGGTGAAAAAAATGACAAAAATAAATAAAAAAACTCCTTGTAGAATAGTAATTAGACCCCATATAGAAATTGTAAACAAAGGAAAATATGAGTAGAGTTATAGGAATAGATTTAGGAACTACTAATTCTTGTGTAGCTATAATGGATGGTACACAAGCGAAAGTTTTAGAAAATGCTGAAGGTGCAAGAACTACACCATCAGTAGTAGCCTTTTTAGAGAAGGAAGAAAAATTAGTTGGTCAACCTGCAAAAAGACAAGCAGTAACAAATCCTGAAGATACTATTTTTGCAGTTAAAAGACTCATAGGTAGAAAATTTGATGGACCATCAGTACAAAAAGATGTTTCGAAAGTTCCATATAAAATAATTAAATCTGATAACGGTGATGCTTGGGTAGAAGGTAAGGGTAAAAAATATTCACCTGCTCAAATCTCAGCTTTTGTGCTTCAAAAGATGAAAGAGACAGCAGAAAAATATTTAGGTCAAGCAGTAACCAAAGCAGTTATAACTGTACCTGCTTATTTTAATGACTCTCAAAGACAAGCAACAAAAGACGCGGGTAAGATTGCAGGACTAGAAGTCTTAAGAATTATCAATGAACCGACGGCAGCTTCTTTGGCTTATGGTTTAGATAAAAAAGGTGGAAAAAAAATAGCTGTTTACGATTTAGGAGGTGGTACTTTTGATGTGTCAATTTTAGAAATCGGAGATGGAGTATTTGAAGTAAAATCTACAAATGGAGACACATTTTTAGGTGGTGAAGACTTTGATGACACTATAGTTGAATATCTAGTTAACGAATTTAAAAAAGATAATGGAATAGATTTAAAATCTGATAAACTAGCATTACAAAGATTAAAAGAGTCTGCAGAGAAAGCGAAAATTGAGCTCTCTTCAGCAACACAAACTGAAATAAATTTACCATTCATTACAGCTGATAAATCTGGTCCAAAACATTTGAATTTAAAATTTACTAGAGCAAAATTGGAAGCTTTAGTCCAAAGTTTGATTGAAAGAACTTTAAGCCCATGTAAAACAGCTTTGAAAGACTCTGGTTTTTCCGCAGCAGAAATTAATGAGGTAGTATTAGTCGGCGGCATGACTAGGATGCCAAAAATAATTGAAACAGTTAAAAATTTTTTTGGTAAAGAACCTAATAAAAGTGTAAATCCAGATGAAGTTGTTGCAATGGGTGCAGCAATCCAAGCTGGTGTTCTTCAAGGTGATGTGAAAGATGTTTTGCTTTTAGATGTCACACCATTGTCATTAGGAATAGAGACTTTAGGTGGCGTATCAACAAAACTTATAGATAAAAATACAACTATTCCTACCAAAAAAAGCCAAGTATTTTCTACTGCAGAAGATAATCAACCTGCTGTTTCCATTAGAGTTTTACAAGGAGAAAGAGAGATGGCGGCTGATAACAAGCTATTAGGAAATTTTGAGTTAGTTGGTATTCCTCCAGCTGCAAGAGGAACTCCTCAAATTGAAGTAACCTTTGATATTGATGCAAACGGTATAGTTAGCGTTTCAGCAAAAGACAAGGGAACAGGAAAAGAGCAAAAGATACAAATTCAAGCTTCTGGTGGTTTGTCCGAAGAAGAGATTAATAAAATGGTAAAAGATGCAGAAGCAAATAAAGAGGCTGATAAGAAAAAAAGAGATGGTGTTGATGCGAGAAATCAAGCAGATAGTATTGTTTTCTCTACTGAAAAAAGTTTAAAAGAACACGGTGATAAAGTTTCAGCTGAAGAGAAGAAAGCCATTGAAACTGGCGTTGCTGATCTTAAAGAAGCCCTAAAAGGCACAGACACAGAAGATATAAAGAAAAAAACTCAAAGCCTTATACAGGTTTCAATGAAACTTGGTGAAGCTATTTACAAAAGCCAACAAAAAAATCAACCTAAAGATGATAAAAATAATCAAGATCCCAAAAACAAGGGTGATGATAAAGAAAACGTTGTTGACGCTGACTTCGAAGACGTAAAAGAGGACAAAGAAAAAAGCGCCTAAGTTAAAAAAAGGAGCAATTTCTTGTGGCAAAAAGAGATTATTATGAAATCTTAGGTGTATCTAAATCCTCTTCTAAGGATGAAATTAAAAAAGCCTATCGCAAATTAGCACTAAAATATCATCCAGACAAAAACAAGGGCGACAAAGCATCAGAGGATAAGTTTAAAGAGGCGAGTGAGGCGTATCACGTACTCTCAGACGATAAAAGAAAAACTAATTACGATCAGTTTGGTCACGCAGCTTTTGAAGGTGGAGGAAATCAAGGATTTGGTAATTTTGATTTTGGATCTTCGTTCTCTGATATTTTTGAAGATTTTTTCGGGGATGATGTATTTGGTAGTGGCAGAAGATCTACGAGAAGATCCTCAAATAGAGGAAATGATTTAAGATATGATGTGTCTATAAGCATGGAGGAAGCATATTCTGGCTTAAATAAAAAGATAAATTATACAACTTATAAAAAATGCTCTAGATGTACGGGTCAAGGGTCGGAGCCTGGCTCAAAACCTGTAACATGTAAATACTGTAATGGAAGAGGTAAAGTAAGATCAAATCAAGGGTTCTTTACGATTCAGCAAACTTGCCCTGATTGTAGTGGGTATGGAGAAAAAATTAGTAATCCTTGTAAACAATGTGGTGGTATCGGTAAAATTCAAAGTAATGAAAGTGTTTCAGTTAAAATTCCAAAAGGTGTTGATGATGGAACTAGAATAAGAGTCTCTGGCAAAGGAGAGGCGGGAAGCAAAGGTGGATCTACTGGAGATTTATATTTATTTATTTCGGTTGATAATCATAGCATTTTTAATAGATCGGATGAGCATTTATATTTTGAACTGCCTATAACATTCACAGATGCAGCTCTAGGCACCTCTGTAGAAGTACCTTCTATTGATGGTGGTAAGGCAAAGATCAAAATTCCTGCTGGAACACAACATGGAAAACAGTTAAGACTTAGGGGTAAGGGTATGCCGGTACTAAGAGGCAATGGTTACGGCGACTTATATATAAAAATAGTCACTGAGGTTCCCTCAAGTTTAAATTTAAGACAGAAGGAGCTTTTAGAAGAGTTTCGAAAAATTGAGTACGAAAAATCAAGCCCAATTATTAAAAATTTTTTTGAAAAAGCAAAAAAATTTTGGAAAAAATAATAATTATTTATGGCTATGCAAGAAATTATGTCTGCTATCTTTCTGATAGCAGTGTTATTTTTAGTTCTTCCCTCATTTTTAAATACCAACAGAAAACGGAAACAATTAATTCAAAATCTTTTTATTTGGACTATAATTGTGTTGATTATTGTTGTAATTATTAACCTATTTTTATAATGAAAAAAATCAAATTAGCTATAACTGGTTGTCTAGGAAGAATGGGGCAACAGCTCATTAAATCCTCTAAAAATGACAAAGATTTTAAAATAGTTGCTTTAACGGAGAACAGGATTATTTCAAAAAAAATTTCTGGTATTGATCTCGAACTTAATACTATTGATGCTTTCAAGAAAGCAAATGTGATTGTTGACTTCACAATACCGAGATGTACTTTGCAGGTTTTAAAAATTGCTTCAAAACTTGGAAAAAGAGTAGTGATCGGAACTACCGGCTTTTCTAATAGAGAAGAGAGTTTAATAAAAAAATTTTCAAAAAAAATTCCAATTCTTAAGGCTGGTAATATGAGTTTGGGTGTAAACCTTTTAATGTATTTAACAGAGATTACCTCTAAATCTTTAGGTAATAATTTTCTTACAAAAGTATATGAGGTTCATCACAAGTACAAAAAAGATCATCCTTCTGGAACAGCTTTAATGCTAGGAAGGGGAATAGCGGAAGGAAAAAATAAAAACTTTTACAATTTGATAGGAAAGAAATACTTAAATAAAAAAACTTTTCCTTATGGAGAAAAAATAAATTTTAATTCAATCCGAAAAGGTAATGTTATTGGTGAACATGAAGTGAGTTTTTCAAGTGGAAAAGAAATAGTAACATTAAATCATGAGTCTTTTGATAGAGCTTTATATTCTGAAGGCGCTTTATCCGCATCTAAATGGTTGATGAAAAAAAAACCAGGTCTATATTCGATGAGAGATCTGTTAGACTTTAAGTGAACAAGAAAAATAAATCAAAGATTATTCAAAAAATATTGAATAAAATCTATCCTGAGGTACCAATACCTCTTAGTTATAAAAATACTTTTACTCTTCTCGTTTCTGTTTTGCTTTCAGCGCAATGTACTGACGTAAATGTTAATAATGTAACCAAAAATATTTATCCTAAATATTATCATCCAAAACATTTCGTTAAATTGGGAAGAAAAAAGATAGAAAGATTAATTAAAAAAATTGGAATTTACAGAATTAAAGCTAAAAGTATTTATTATCTCTCAAAAACTTTAGTTGAAAAATATAAGAATAAAGTACCAAATACTTACGAAGAACTTGAGCAACTTCCTGGTGTTGGACACAAAACGGCTAGTGTTGTCATGTCCCAAGGCTTTGGCTATCCAGCATTTCCTGTTGATACTCATATTCATCGTTTAGCTCAAAGGTGGGGATTGACTAGCGGCAAAAGTGTTGTGATAACTGAAAAGGATTTAAAATCTATATTCCCAAAGAAAAATTGGAATAAACTCCATCTTCAAATTATCTGGTATGGAAGAGAGTATTGTAAGGCAAGGGATTGCTTTGGTTTAACTTGCAAAATTTGTAAAAGCTGTTACCCAAATAGAAAAAAGAAATTTATTGCAAAGAAAGCTTAACATGAAAATTCTAGGTATAGGAAATGCTATTGTCGATGTTATATGTAAAATAAATGACAGTTTCCTAAGTAATAATGGACTTACTAAAAGCACAATGAAACTAGTTGATGAAAAAGAATTTAAAAAACTTCTTAATAATTTAAAAATTGAAAAGACGATATCTGGGGGCTCAGTAGCGAACTCAATTGTTGGTCTTTCCCAGCTGGGTAATGAAGTCGGTTTTATCGGAAAAGTAAATGATGATGATTTAGGTAAAAAATATTCAGAAGGACTTAAAAAAGAAAAAGTTCAATTCCATTACAATATTAAATCTGAAAAAACACCGACGGGTACATGTTTGATTTTAATAACTCCAGACTCAGAAAGAACAATGTGCACTTTTTTAGGTACTGCAGGAAAGATAAATGAAAATGATATTGATGAAAAAATAATTAAAAAAAGTGAAGTGACTTTCCTTGAAGGATATTTATGGGATAAAGGAGATCCTCAAAAAGCATTTAATAAAGCAATTAGTTATTCAAAACAATCAGCCATGTCTCTCTCTGATCTATTTTGTGTCGAAAGACATAAAGATTATTTTTTAGAACTAGTTAAAAATAAACTAAATATAACTTTTGCCAATGAACAAGAAATTATGGCTTTAATAAAAGCAAAAAGTTTTCAAGATGTAGTTACTTTCGCAAAAAAGGTTAAAAGGTTGATGGTTGTAACTCGAGGTAAGAATGGTGCTGTAGCAATTCTGAACGATCAGGTAATAGAATGTAATGCAAAAAAAGATTTAAATATTAGAGATTTGACTGGGGCAGGTGATTTATTTGCCGCTGGATTTTTACATGGATATATTAATCAACTTTCTTTGGAAAAAAGTTTAGAAAAAGGAACTGAACTTTCCTCTAAAATAATTCAACAAGTAGGAGCAAGATTATAAGTTTTTTAATTTAATTCCAAAAACTTTTTATTTCTTTTTCTCTTAAAGCTACCTTTACCTTTTTTTGGTTTTACGACTCTTGTACGGTATTTTGGGGTCATTAAATCTTTAGCAAACTTATTTCTCTTTTTCAAATGGTATATCCTTTTTTTGAGCTTTTAATAAATTTTTCATCATTAAAAATATCTTTAATTTTTTTTCTTAATCTATAAATATGTGTCTCTACGGTATGTGTATCTGCATCATCTGAATATTTCCAAATGGTAGAGAGAATTTCCTTTTTTTTTATAAATGATTTTTTTTTTAATAACTCTATAAGATCTATTTCTTTTTCAGTTAACTCTAAATAGACAGTATCTCTGATTAATTGTCTTAAGTTTTTATCTAACTTGTAATTATTTATTTTTAGGGATGAATTTGTTTTAAATTTTTTTTTTACTATATTGTTTATTACAATCTTATTAATTTGATCAAAAGATGCGGGTAAATTTAATTTTTCAGCATTTAAATCTTGAGCTTTTTTTGAATTATGAAAGATAATTTTATTAACGTTTTGATTTTTGATTAAATCTTTCAAATTTTTATCTTTAAAAGCATCTTCGTGGATTATAATTCCCTGATAATTTTCTGAGGCATTGTAGTCTTCAATGTTATCTAAAGTTATTAAATTAAAACTAAGAAATTCTTTAATTTCATTTAAAGAATTATTAAATTCTTTATTTCCAAATGCTAAAATGATATTTTTTTTATCAACCATGGATGTAATATTAAAAAATAAATTTGTCCTTTTTAAAGATTATAAAGCAAAATGTGCTATCGGTAAAAGAGGAATTGTAAGTAGAAAAATTGAGGGGGATAAATGTACGCCTAGAGGAAGATTTCAGCTTAAATATATTTTTTACAGAAAAGAGAGAGTTAAAAAGCTTCAATCAAAACTAAAGGTAATTCCAATCAAAAAAAATTATGGTTGGTGTGATGATACAAAATCGAAATTTTACAATAAATTTGTAAAATTTCCATTTAAAGGCAGTGCTGAAAAATTACATATAAAAGAAAATATTTACGATATTATTGTTGTAATTGATTATAACATCAATCCTATAAAGAGAAAAAAGGGAAGTGCGATTTTTTTGCACGTGGCAAGAAAGAATTACAAACCTACTAATGGCTGTATCGCATTATCAAAAAAAGACCTTAGGTACTTATTATCAATTTTAAATAAAAAAACTTTTTTTAAAATTCTCTAATTTCTAGATCCAAATATAGCACTGCCAATTCTGACATGAGAAGCTCCGTATTTTACGGCTTTCAAATAATCATTGGACATTCCGATGCTAAGATATCGAAAATTAAATTGTTTATTTAGTTCAGATATTCTTTTGAAATATTTATCTGGATTTTTATCATTAGGTGGTATTGCCATTAGTCCAAGAACCGACAGATTGAGTTCCTTAACGCAATAATCATTAAATTTTTTTAATTCACTTATCTCTACACCGCCTTTTTGTTCTTCAGAACCTAAATTTATTTGAATAAAATAACTTAAATTTTTTTCTTTTTCTTTTTGTCTTTTACTTAGTTCATTGGCTAACTTTTCGCTATC
>CACEOY010000013.1 GCA_902561155.1 uncultured Pelagibacteraceae bacterium | reverse complement strand
AATCTGAAAACTTAGGAACAGATTTCTACAATACAAAATTAACCAAAGTAAAAACTGTTCCGTATAAACATAATTATGGATATTTCTTTACTAGTGGACCAAATTCTTGGCATGGGATGGAAAAAAAAGAGATAAAAAAGGAGCGTAGATGTATTCAAATCAACTACGTTACTTTTGAGACTGACTGGAAAGTAAAATAAAATTTTATATATCTTGCAGAGAAGTAACTTTAATCTCTTTATTTTTAAGAGACCTGATACCCTCAATACAAACTTTTGCTGTCGACATATTTGTGCAATAAGGAACCTTATTCGCTAAAGTTGCTCTTCTTAATGCTAAAGCATCATTAAGTTGTTTTTCACTATTACCTCCACCAGTATTAATTACTAGAGCAATTTTTTTTGCATTTAAGATATCGACAATATGAGGTGAGCCTTGATTGACTTTATTTATTTTTTTACATTTAATTCCATGCTTATTAATAAATTTAGCTGTTCCCCCAGTACCGCAAAGTTTGAAGTTGAGCTTTTTTAATTGTTTTGCCAAATTTACACCTTCGTATTTATGACTATTTTTAAGTGATATAAATGCTAAACCTTTTGTAGGAAGCGAGTTAGAAGCTGCCATTTGACTTTTGGCAAAAGCCATACCAAAATTTTCATCGAAACCCATTACTTCACCGGTAGATTTCATTTCTGGACCAAGTATAAGATCACTATTTGGAAATTTATTAAATGGGAACACCGCCTCTTTTACTGCAAACATTTTTTTTGTTTTACTTCTTAAATTAAATTTAGATAATTTTTCACCCGCCATTATCCTAGATGCAATTTTGGCTAATGGGAGATTTTTTGCTTTTGATACAAATGGGACAGTTCTGCTAGCCCTGGGATTAACTTCTATAACATAAATTTCATCGTTCTTAATTGCAAACTGAACATTCATAAAACCCTTTACCTTAAGCGCAAGGGCCAACTTTTTAGTTTGACTTTCAATTTCTTTAATCAAAAAAGGTTTAATAGAAACTGGAGGCAAACTGCAAGCCGAGTCACCTGAATGAATTCCTGCTTCTTCAATATGTTGCATGATCCCTGCAACAAATACTTGCTTACCATCTGATAGCGCATCAACATCTACTTCCATCGCATTATCGATAAATTTGTCAATTAAAATTGGATTTTTTTCCGCCGCCTTAAATGCCTCCTGTACAAAACTCTTAAGTTGCTTTTTTTCATGAACAATTTCCATTGCTCTTCCACCTAAAACATAGGACGGTCTAACCATCAAGGGTAATCCAATTTTTTCAGCTATTTTTAGTGCTTGTGAGAATGTTTTTGCAATTCCACTCTTAGCTTGTTTTAACTTTAATTTATTCAGAAGATTTCTAAATCTATCTCTATCTTCAGCTAAATCGATTGAAGTATATTGAGTCCCTAATATTGGAAATTTGTTTTCATGTAAAAACTTGGCCAACTTAATAGGCGTCTGTCCACCAAATTGGGTTATGATACCTACTAAACTTCCTTTAACTTTTTCTCTTTTAATAATATTAAAAACAAATTCATCTATTAATGGCTCAAAATACAATCTGTCACTCGTATCATAATCTGTTGAAACAGTTTCAGGGTTACAATTAACCATTATTGTTTCATATCCAGCTTTTTTCAAAGCAAAACTAGCTTGACAACAACAGTAATCGAATTCAATACCTTGGCCAATTCTATTAGGTCCGCCACCGAGAATAATAATTTTTTTTCTACCAGATGGATCTGACTCACACTCAGAATTAAAAGAAAAATTTCTTTGATAAGTAGAATACATATATGGAGTAAATGACTTAAACTCTGAGGCGCAAGTATCTACTTTTTTATAAACAGGAAAAATTTTTAATTTTGATCTTATTTTTCTTACATTATCCTCCGAGGTATTTGATAATTCAGAGAGTTTTTTATCAGTGAAACCAATTGATTTTATGTAATTAAACTCATTATACGTTTTTGGTAAACCTTTTTTTTTAATCTCATTTTCTCTATCCACTATTTCTTTAATTTGATTTAAAAACCAATTATCTATTTTCGAAAGTTTTTGTATTTTTTTGATGTTAATTTTTTTTCTAAAAGCCTCACCAATTAGTAAAATTTTATTGGGTATGTTTTCTGCTAGTTTTTTTTCAATTTGTTTAACTTTTAAATTAAATATTTGGTCTAAACCTGAAAAACCAGTTTCAAGAGAAATCAAAGCTTTTTGCAAGGACTCTTTAAAATTTCTTCCTATAGCCATAGCTTCACCAACTGATTTCATGGATGTACCTAAAACTGCAGTTGAGGTTGAAAATTTTTCAAAGGTAAATCTAGGAATTTTGGTTACAACGTAGTCTATTGTTGGTTCAAAAGAAGCTGGAGTAACTTTAGTAATCTCGTTTTTTAACTCATCTAAAGTAAAACCTATAGCAAGTTTTGCGGCCACTTTAGCAATTGGAAATCCAGTAGCTTTTGATGCTAAAGCTGAAGACCTAGAAACTCTTGGATTCATTTCTATAATAACCATTCTTCCATCCTTAGGATTTATTGCAAATTGAACATTTGAACCCCCAGTTTCTACTCCTATTTTTCTTAAACAAGCTATCGATGCATTTCTCATTACCTGGTACTCTTTATCTGTAAGAGTTAACGCCGGAGCTACAGTTACAGAGTCTCCAGTATGAATTCCCATAGGATCAATATTTTCAATCGAACATATTATTATACAATTATCATTTTTATCCCTTACCACTTCCATTTCAAACTCTTTCCAGCCTTCTAAACATTCTTCCACTAAGACCTGGTTAACCGGTGACTCATGTAGTCCATTTTTTAATATTTTAAAAAATTCCTTTTTACTTTTTGCTATTCCTCCACCAAGTCCACCCAGGGTAAAAGCAGGTCTAATAATTGCCGGAAGACCGATTTGCTTTATAGCATTTGAAGCTTGGCTGAAATTATTTACAATTTTTGACTTGGGCAGATCTAAGCCAATATCAAGCATATTTTTTCTAAATTTTTTTCTATCTTCTGCGTTTGAAATAGCTCTAGAATTGGCACCAATAAGTTCAATTTTATATTTTCTAAGAATTCCTTTTTTTTCTGCTTCCATAGCTAAATTTAATGCAGTCTGACCTCCCATAGTTGGAAGAATTGCGTCTGGTTTTTCTTTAGCTAAAATTTTTTCTAAAACTGTTAAAGTTATAGGTTCAATATATGTTCTGTCTGCAACATCTGGGTCTGTCATGATTGTTGCTGGATTAGAATTAACCAATATTACTTTATAACCTTCATCTTTCAAAGCTTTACATGCTTGAGTGCCAGAATAATCAAACTCACAAGCTTGTCCAATAATGATAGGACCAGCGCCAACTACTAAAATTTTTTTAATATCTTTTCTTTTTGGCATTTTGTTTCATGGTTTTTATAAATTCTTCAAATAAATAAACACTATCTTGAGGTCCCGGATTTGACTCAGGATGATATTGAACTGAAAAAACTGGTTTAGATTTTAGTTTAATCCCCTCTATACTATTATCGAAAAGAGACTGGTGAGTGATTTGAACATTTCTTGGCAAATTTTTTCTTATTATTTCAAAACCATGATTTTGACTAGTTATTTCAACATTTCCTTTTATTAAATTTTTTACTGGGTGATTAGCACCTCTATGTCCTAAATTCATTTTTTTTGTTTTTGCTCCCAAAGTTAAACCTAATAACTGATGACCTAGACAAATTCCAAATATAGGTAGATCCATCTTTATAAGTTTTTTTATAATTGGAATAGCATATTTCCCTGTAGCCGCTGGGTCCCCGGGTCCGTTAGATAAAAAAATACCATCAGGCTTTAATTTTGAAATATCACTTGCTTTAGTATTGCACGAAACTATTGTTACTTTACAATTATAATCAGAAAAATATCTAAGTATGTTTTTTTTTATTCCATAGTCTATTGCTATTACATGTAAATTTTTCTTTTTATTTTTTGTAAAACCGGATCCTTTTTCCCAAGTTTTTAAACCTTTCCAAACATAACTTTTTTTGGTTGTAACTTGTTTTGCTAAATCTAAATTTTTTAAACCGCTCCATTTTTTTGTGGCCATCAAAATTTTTTTGAAATCAAATTTACCATTTTTTAAAAAAACCACTGTACCTTTAGGAGCTCCTTTATCTCTAATGAAATTGGTTAAATTTCTTGTATCAATACCAGTTATACCAACTATCTTATTTTTTTTTAACCATAAATCTAAATGCCTTAATGAACGATAATTGCTTGGATCAGAAATCTCGGTATTGAATATTACACCCTTTGTCCATATCTTATCAGACTCATGATCCTCTTTATTTGTTCCAACATTTCCCACATGAGGAAAAGTAAAATTAATAATTTGCTCCGCATACGATGGATCTGAAATTATTTCTTGATAACCAGTGATAGAAGTGTTGAAACAAACTTCTCCCGTTGCATGCCCCTCATACCCTAAGCCAAAACCTTTAAATATATTTCCATTTTCAAGGACTAAAATAGCGGTGCAATTGATCTTTTTAAGATTATTTTTCGAGTATATATTTTGATCAATCTGTTTCAAATACAACTCATGAGTTAAAGTAAAAAACTTATAAACATGATTTTGCGAAACATATGAAAAACTTTAAAAATCGTCAAGAAAGATCTTTTTATTTTAAATATAATTTGTGATTAAACTTACTAAATAAAATGTCTCTAGAAAAAAAAATAGAAGAAAAATTAAACGAAAGTCTCAAAAATAAAGATAAAACAGTCTTTCCAACTTTAAGACTTATAATTTCTGCTATAAAAGATTTTAAAATAGCTTCTAAAGCCAAGGAAGGCTCTTTGAAAGATCAAGAAATCATCTCAATATTAAAAAAAATGAACAAACAAAGAAATGATTCGAGTGAAGCTTATAAAAAAGCAGGCAGGGAAGATCTGCTCAAAAAAGAACAAGAGGAAATTTCAATTATAAATAATTTTCTACCTAAACAAATGAGTGATGAAGAAACTAAAAATATTTGTAAAAAAGTAATTGAAAATCTTAAGGCAAAATCTATTAAGGACATGGGAAGAGTTATGGGAGTGCTGAAAAAAGAATATGGGGATGTTTTAGATTTTTCAAAAGTTAGTAACTTTATTAAAGAATTTTTGAAATGATCATGAAGTATCCAAAAGAATATTTAGAAGAAATAAAACTTAGATTAAAAGTATCACAGGTAGTCGGTAAATATGTGCAGTTAAAGAAAAGAGGTAAAGAATTTATTGGTTTGTCACCGTTCAAGAATGAAAAAACACCTTCATTTACTGTAAACGATGAAAAAGGTTTTTATCATTGTTTTAGCACTGGCGAACATGGAAATATTTTTGATTTCTTAATGAAGACTAGATCTTTAAGATTTGGAGAAGCTGTAAAAGTTTTAGCCTTAGAAGCAGGAATGCAAATTTATAAATTTACAAAATATGATAAAGAAAAAGAGGAAAAATATAATAAATATAAACAAATAATAAAAGAATACTCATATTATTCTCAAGTTGAGTTGTTTAATAAAAAAAACATATTTGCATTAAATTATTTAAAAGAAAGAAAACTATCTGAAGAAGTAATTAAAAAATTTCAACTAGGATTCATGCCACCTAACAATTTTTTTAACCATTTATCAAAAAAATATTCTTTGGAAGATATTAAATCGACAGGACTTTATTATTTTGTGGAAAAAAACCAAAAATTTATAGATAGATTTAAAAATAGAATTATCTTTCCCATACTTAATTTGTCAGGGGATATTATCGCATTTGGTGGAAGAATAATTGGAGATGTAAACTTGGCAAAATATATAAACTCTCCTGAAACAGAATTTTTTAAAAAAGGAAGACAACTATTTAATTTAAACTTCGCAAAAGATGAGAGAACCACATCGAAAGAAGTAATGATAGTTGAGGGCTATATGGATGTAATATCATTATATTCGAGAGGTATTAAAAATGTTATTTCAAATTGTGGAACTGCTATTACAGAAAGTCAGATTAATTTAATCTGGAAATTTTTTTCAGACCCAATTATCTGTTTAGATGGAGATAAAAGTGGGCAACAAGCGGCACTTAGAATAGCAGAAAGATTATTTCCATTAATAAACGAGGAAAACAAAATTTATTTTTCAATACTGGATGAAGGGAAAGACCCAGATGATATTATTAAAGATGCAGGCAAAGAAGGTTTTTTAAAGTGTTTGGACAGCAAAACTATTATTCAATCATTTATTTGGAATACTTATGTTAAAAAGGTTGACACTGGTAATCCTTATGAAATTACTAAATTTGAAAAACAAATGAGAAGATTGTGTTCATCTATAAATGATATTACTCTTAAAAAATATATCTTAGAGAATTTTTTAAGTAAAATTAATAATCTTACCCCAAATGTAAATAGTAAAATAAGCTATGGTTTTACAAAAAGAAAAAATTTTAAAATGCTTAATGAAACAAAAAAAATTCATATGCAAAAAAAGGATCTTACAAGAGAAAATATAGTTGAATTTTCAATTCTTTTTATAATGATATTTTACGGTGGAGCAATTAAAAACAACGTAGAAGGCATAGCGACTATTGATTTTTCAAACCCAGAAAATGAAAAATTAAAAATGTTTTTAATCGATCTTATAAAGTCAGATAAGACAGAAAAAGAAATTGAAAATGAAGTGCTAAAAACTTATTCAGGTTTGACTAAAAATATCATCGAAAACTCAAATTTAAAAATGATAGTTGCTAAAAAAAACTACGATCAGATAAAAGAATTATTTGAAGACTTCACTAACGATCTTTTAGAGAGTCAAAATAAAAAAAAGATAGAATCTTTAGAGAATAAATTAATAAATAATATGGAAGAGAAGGCATATTCAGAACTACTAAAGCTTAAAAGTCAAATAAATAGGGAATAATTAAAGATAGATTTTTAATTTTTAGTGTTTATATATATTTCACTATCAAATTCAGTTTATGGGTGAAAAATTAATTACAAAATCATTCGAAAGAATTCTTGAAAAAGGAAAAAACCGGGGTTTTATCACATATGAAGAACTCGGAAAATCCTTAGGTAAAAGGGGCGGATCTTTTGAAAATACTGAACGTGCTTTTTTAATTATTGCAGATAACAAAATTACATTAGTAGAAAAGAAATCAGAATTTCAATCAAATAAGAAGAAAGAAACTTCTAACAATCTTGAGGAAAAAACATCTGAGAAAAGTGATGATCCGATAAGAATGTATCTACGAGAGATGGGTGGAGTTGAGTTACTCTCAAGGGAAGGTGAAATTGCAATTGCAAAAAGAATAGAAGCTGGAAAAGATGTAATGATCAATGCTCTTACCCAAAGCCCGATAGTTGGAAAAAAAATATCTGAATGGAAAGATAAAATTGAAAATCAAGAAATGTTAGTTAGAGATATAATTGACATAGACTCAACTTATGAAGATTTTGAGGCTTCAGACGATGAGGAGATTAAAACGAAAAAAGAGTCAGAAAAAAAGATCAAATCGAAAGATGAAAATAGTGACAATGAAAAAAGTTCAGATGAAAAAGCAGAAGTAACCGAAGAAGACGAATTTAATGTTTCACTAGCAAAAATGGAAGAAGAAATTAAACCTAGAATACTTAAACTATTAGAGTCTTTAAATAAAAACTATTTAAAATTGCAAAAATATCAAAAAGAAAATTTAGAATGTATTTTATCAGGTAAAGAACTTTCAGTTTCAAAAAATAAAAATTTTAAAAAGATTCAGTCTATTTTAGTTGATAACTTTAAAAATTTGCAAATTGCACCTAATGTGGTAGAGGAACTAGTTCAATCCCATTACAAAGAAAATAAAAAAATAGTTTCACTGGAGGGTGTTTTATTAAGATTAGCTATGGACAATAAAATCTCCAGAGAAGAATTTTTAAAATATTATATTGGTAATGAAATAAATCCGAAATTTGAGGCATTTTTAAATCAAAATTCTGTTTGGAAATCTTTTTTTAAGAAATTCAAAAAAGACTTTGCAGAAATCAGAGATAGATTAGTGGAATTTAGTAAAAAAATTGGACTTTCAGTTGGAGAATTCAAAAGATTAGTCAGCAGGATTCAAAAGGGAGAACGAGAGTCTAGAATTGCAAAAAAAGAAATGGTTGAAGCTAATCTAAGATTGGTAATTTCAATTGCAAAAAAATACACTAATAGAGGGTTACAGTTTCTTGATTTAATACAAGAAGGAAACATAGGCTTAATGAAAGCAGTTGATAAATTCGAGTATAGAAGAGGTTACAAGTTCTCAACTTATGCCACATGGTGGATTAGACAGGCAATCACAAGATCAATTGCAGATCAGGCTAGAACTATTCGTATTCCAGTTCACATGATAGAGACAATTAATAAGATTGTAAGAACTCAAAGACAAATCATGAGTGAATTCGGCAGAGAACCAACTCCTGAGGAGCTAGCAAAAAAACTGGCAATGCCACTAGAGAAAGTTCGAAAAGTTTTAAAAATTGCAAAAGAACCAGTTTCACTAGAAACACCTGTTGGGGACGAAGAAGATAGTAGTCTTGGAGATTTTATTGAAGATAAAAATGCTCTTCAACCTCTTGATACCGCTATCCAGTCCAACTTAAGTGAGTCAACAACAAAAATTTTAGCCTCTCTTACTCCAAGAGAAGAGAGAGTTCTTAGAATGCGATTTGGTATTGGTATGAATACTGATCACACATTGGAGGAAGTGGGATTACAATTTTCTGTAACCAGAGAGAGAATAAGACAAATTGAAGCTAAAGCTTTAAGAAAATTAAAGCATCCCAGCAGATCAAAACAACTTAAAAGTTTTCTAGAAAAGTAACTTTTTCTAATGTAAAAGAAAGTAATGGGCCTGTAGCTCAGTTGGTTAGAGCAGTACACTCATAATGTATTGGTCCCAGGTTCGAGTCCTGGCGGGCCCACCAAAATTTAGATATAATTAAATTTTATTTTCTAATAGCTACTCCGATTCCTAAAAAGGTATTCCCTGTTTTACGAACTACTTCATCATACTGATCTTTAAATTCAAAAAAATCGTAATCCTCTTTGTTATTCTTAAGTTCATTCCAGAACTTAACAACACCCTCAGCTGCATTATTTATAATGTCATGAAATACAAAAATTTTAGCTTTATTTTTAGTACACTCATAATCATTTTTAACTCCTTCATAGCTATGATCTCCATCGATTAAAACTAAATCAAAAAAATTTTTTTGCATATACTCTTTAAATAAATCGGATTTACTGTCTGCCTTCCAAAATTCAGTTTCTGTGTTTTTTGAACAATATTCCTGAACTGGCGAGTCTATTATATCAATAGCTAAACTTTTTTTAACTTTGCCAAATTTTTTTAAGTATTCATTAGTAAGAATAAATGTACCACCCCACCTACAACCAATTTCTAAATATGAACCGATTTCTTGTTTTTGTAATAAAGACAAATATTTTGAAAATTGATTAGGGTATTGCCATATTAACAATCCCCCCCCATTTTCTTTTACAAATTCGGGTTGTT
>CACEOY010000012.1 GCA_902561155.1 uncultured Pelagibacteraceae bacterium | reverse complement strand
TAGACATGCCGGCAATAAAAGGAAATGCTCCACAAACTCCACATCCCATTAAACCTAAGAAAAATAATTTATAAAATTCTTTTTTTAAAAA
Organism: uncultured Pelagibacteraceae bacterium; assembly: GCA_902561155.1. Lineage (GTDB taxonomy): Bacteria > Pseudomonadota > Alphaproteobacteria > Pelagibacterales > Pelagibacteraceae > Pelagilacustribacter. The sequence goes on along the minus strand of CACEOY010000012.1, from coordinate 12,473 downwards.
TTTTCTTTTTTTATAAACTTCAGAGTAAAAAAAAGGAAATAAAATTAAAAATACAAATAACCATCTCCAAAAAGCCAGAGAAATTGGAGGTACATATTCTACGCCACCTCTAGCAACAATAATGTTTGTTGCCATAAATATAGGCTGTACAAATAATAATATGTAAGGAAAAAGATTATTATTTTTTGTCGTAGAAGGCTTCATAAAGCATCATGACAATTACTATTATCATGAGGATATAAACTGGCAAAACATCAGTGAACTTGATCATCATGGACCTGGTCAAAGTGGTTGCTAATCCAACTAGAAAAGCAATACACATTACGCATCCGGCGATTGTAGCAATTTTTTTATTCATCTTTACAATTTTTTTCTAACCAATTAGCTGTTCCTAAAAATCTTAGATCATCAAACTTATCACCAACTAATTGTACCCCTAATGGTAAGTCATTTTCGCCAGTAAGTAAAGGAAGCGAAATAGCTGGTAATCCAAGATAAGTCCAAATTTTTTGAAAGTCTGCACTACCAGTTGATTTTAAACCTTTATCAGCAACTCCAGTTGATGACGGTGTAATAACACCATGATAGTCTTCAAAAACCTCTTTATAAGACTCGTAGCTTTGCTTCATAAAATCAATTGCGTCGGTATACTCTTTGGCGGTGTATTTTAATCCTCTGCCTATTGCATCTCTCATTTCTTTTGATAGTTTAGTTTTATCTTTTTTGTAATAAACTTGAAAATTATTAGCCAAATCTGTTTCATGTACAATCTGATGATGTTTTGGAATTTCTTTAAAATATGATGGAGTATCGAAAACTTCAATGTTCTTTTTAAAGTTTTTTATTAAAAACTCAAATGCTTTTTGAGACTCTTTGCTAATATTCTTCCACTTGTCTGTTTTATAGAAAATAAACTTTGGTTCAAATGGAGGACCTTCCTCACAAACTTTTAGCATATCATCTGCAGCAAAGTGAATAGTTGATGTATCATATAAATCTTTTTTAATTAAAGATTTCGCCAGTAAAGCTACATCTTTAACCGTTTTTCCAAATACTCCAATGGTATCTAGTTTCTCAGAGGTTTTTAATACACCGCTTCTAGATATTAAACCATAAGAGGGTTTATAACCTACAACTCCACAATATGAAGCTGGTCTGATAACTGATCCCCCAGTTTGAGATCCTATAGAAAGGTGAGCCATATGCGATGCTACAACGGCAGCTGATCCACTAGAAGAACCCCCGGGAGTTCTTGAATAGTCATGAGGATTAGTTGTTTTACTTGGGTGAATATAAGCTAATTCACAGGTAACAGTTTTGCCCATAATTATTGCGCCTGCATTTTTTAAAAGATTAACTATCTCTGAGTCTTGAGAACTTGACATTTTTTTTCGAAAAACTGTCCCACACTCTGTAGGCATGTCTAAAGTTCCAATGATATCTTTTACAGCTACAGGTAATCCATGCAGAGCGCCCAAAGGTTTACCAGATTTTCTGTATTCGTCTTTTTCTTTTGCTTTTTCTAAAAGAAGTTTTTTGTCAAAAAAAGCCCAGGCCTTTACGTCTTTATCAAATTTTTTAATTCTTTCTATGTACGCTTCACAAACTTCTACCGAAGAAATTTCACCTTTTTTTATTTTCTCAACTAATTCAAAAGCTGAAGTTGTAGTGATATTTTCCATTAAATATTAGTTTGCGAATAGTGTGTCAGGCAACCACAGTGCAATACCGGGAAAGAGATACATTAATACCATTGATAAGATTACTATTGATAAGAAAGGCATTATTCCTCGAAATATTTGCATTAATTCAACATTTTTACTTTGTACACCCTTTAAATAATATGCTGACATGGCCATGGGGGGTGTTAAAAATGAAGTTTGTAGATTAAGCGCAATAAGCATTGCAAAAAAATATGGATTAACTCCAAAAAATTCTACTAGCGGTAAAAATATCGGAACGAAAATTATTAAGATTTCAGTCCATTCTAAAGGCCATCCTAACAAGAAGATTATAATCTGAGTGATAACTAGGAATTGCCAAGGCTGTATATTCATTGATTTGAAAAAGTGCTCAAATACTTCATGACCACCGAGATACGAGAATACCGATGCAAAAGTCCATGATCCAATAAACAGCCACATAATCATCGCAGTGGTTTTAGCAGTAAGAAATACTGACTCCTTAAAATTTTTCCATTTAAGTGTTTTATAAAAGTAAGATAGCACTAGAGATCCAAATGCTCCAACTGCTGCTGCTTCAGCGGGAGTAGCTAAACCTCCAAGAATTGTTCCCAAAACTAAAATTATTAAAGAAAACAATGGTAAAAAAGATACCAAAACCTCTTTAAGTATAACTGCTCTAGGCGGTATCTCTTCCGCAGGCGGTTTTGGTGCAAGTGAAGGATTTAAATAAGCTCTTGTAATTGCATATAGTATATAAAGACCTGCTAACATTAGTCCTGGAAAAATTGCAGCTGCAAATAATCTTAAAGGTGATAGCTGTGCAATAACAGAGTAAACTATGAGCATAATACTTGGGGGAATAAGTATTCCCAAACAACCACCTGAACAGATAACTCCTGACGCAAATTTTTTATCGTAACCGGCTTTCACCATAGCGGGCCATGCTAGCAATCCCATTAATGTTACAACAGCTCCAATAATTCCTGTCGCTGTTGAAAATAAAGCACAAGTGATTAATGCCGCTACAGCCATTGAAGCTGGAAGACCGTGACAAGCAAGTCTTATAGCAAAAAATAATCTAGAAACAATTCCCGCTCTCTCAACTAAGTAACCCATAAATAAAAATAACGGGACGGCAGTTAAAACTGTATTATCCATCACGGTGTAGGTGTTTTGTACAAAAAGTTGAAAAATTCTATTATCAAGTAGATGCTCCATCCTAGTAGGATCAAAATAAGCGTAGTATCCAAAACCAACTCCCATTGCCATTAATGTAAAAGCAATTGGAAATCCTAATAAAACCGTAAAAAGGAATATTCCCATCATTAAAATTGCTATCTCTGGATTTGTTAAATTAAATAACATCTTTTTGATCCTCGTCTTGAGAAGTTCTCATTAAAATTTTTTCTGTTTCTTCTGCGACAACCATTCTGGCTGGCCAATGACCAGTCTGTATACAAATGATTGATCTAAAAACTTCGCTTATACCTTGAATGATTAATAAAATACCTGCTGCTGGTATAAGAGATTTTGCCATATAAATTTGAATTTGTGCAGGACTATTCCAACTAGTTTCTTTAATTTTCCAAGCCAAAGAGGCGTACTCATATCCATAAAATGCTAAAGCGAGAACTCCCGGAAAGAAAAAAATAAAGTATAAAACTAAATCAATATAACCTTGTGTTCTGGGTTTGAATAATCTGTAAATGACGTCTCCTCTGACATGTGCTTCAGTAGAAAGTGTGTAGGCCCCTGCCATCATAAAAATTGCTCCATACATTTGAAGACTGAAATCAAAGTTCCAGAGAGTGGGAGCGTTAAACGCGTAGGCCATTACAACTTCGTAACAAGTTCCTCCCATTAAAACTACAATGCACCAAGAAAAGGCTTTTCCTACCGAGGTACTTAAATGATCTGCAAAAAAGATAAATGAACGCATAATTTAAATTATTATAGTTTTTATGAAATTTCCATAAAAAAAGGGGGCCTAAGCCCCCTTTAATTTAAAAATTATTTATTAGATTTTTACTTTAGCTATTGAACCAAACTCGTTCTCATAAGCCAATTTATAGTTTGGCTGATTCATGAGCAAGTATTTCATTACTCTTTTAGCATAAGCTTTCTGTGAGTTTATAACTTTCTTAAAGAATGCATCTTTCTTTGCAAAGTCACCGATAACTTTGTCCCATCCTTTAAGTTGTTGAGCTAAAATCTCATCAGAAGTTTGATAAACATTAACTTTATGTTGGTTCATCAACTTAGATAAGTCAGCTGAGTATCTCACTAGCGCTTTAAAGTAGTTGTCTGTATTCGCAGCATAAGCAGCATTTTTTAGAATAGCCTGATGTTGTGGGCTTAATCCATTAAATGACTTCTTATTAACTGGGATTTCAAACATCTCTTGAGATTGGTGGAAGCTTCCTAAGTGATAGTGCTTAGAAACATCTTGCATACCAAATTGAGAGTCTGAAGTTGGGTTGTTAAATTCCGCCGCTTCAATCAAACCAGTTTTCATAGCTGGCTGAATTTCACCGCCTGGAAGTTGTCTTACAACCATTCCCATTGCTGTTAGAACGTTAGTAGCTAAACCAACTGTTCTATATTTCATACCTTTAACATCAGACACTTTAGTTACGTTCTTTTTGAACCAACCAAATGGCTGAGCAGGCATAGGCATATGGAAGAAACCAATATAATCGAAACCAACTTTTGCAAGTGTTTCATCATAAAGTTTTCTACCTCCACCATACTCCATCCATCCCATTACTTCTTGGGATGACATTCCGTATGAAGGACCTGTACCGAATAGAGACGCGGCTGGATTTTTTCCATACCAATAAGCTGTAACCCAGTGTCCCATATCTAGAACTCCTGAACTTACTGCTTGTCCAATCTCTGAAGTCTTAACAACTGCACCTACTGGCTGAAGGTCAATTTTTAATTGTCCGCCAGACATGTCGCTAACCATTTTTGCATAGTCTCCTGCCATTTCAAAAAATATATTAGCTCCTGAAGGCCAAGCTGCCTGCATCTTTAAAGTCTTAGGAGCACCAAGAGCAATGTTCGGCATTGCAACTGTTGCTGCTGCTGCTGCACCGGTTGCAGCTGCTGCTTTAAAGAACTTACGTCTTGAAGGAGTTTTAACTCCTTTTATTTTCTTAGACATATTTCCCCCTTAATTATTAATAATTAAGTAATTATTTAAACATATAAAATTTTGAGAGTCCCACTAAAATTTTATTATTTTGACGCTTACAACTTGAGATAGAATATATAAATAATTGTTTAATTTACTTTGTTTTTGCAGCTTCCTGTTTTAAAAAACTCATCGATATTGTCTATAGCTAGGTTGCCCATTGCGGTTCTGGTTTGTTTTGAAGCGCTACCAAGATGTGGGAGGATAAAAGCGCTCTTATGTTTTAAGTATCCTGGATTTAAATTTGGCTCTCCCTGATAAACATCTAATCCAACAGCATAAACCTTTCTAGAATTAAGAGCTTCGATTAAAGCTTTGTCATCAACGATATCACCTCTTGCAACATTAGTTACGACAGCTCCAGTAGGTAGATATTCCAAAGTTTGTTTATTAATCAAATTTGTAGTTTCCTTCGTTGCAGGACAACAAACTGACAATACATCAGCAACATTCATTAGGCTTTTTAAATCCTTATGAAAAGTTGCACCATTTTCTTTATCATCGCTTAGTTTTGATCGATTGTGATAATGTATTATCATTCCTAGAGATTTTGCTATTTTTGCTATTTTTTGACCTATTCTTCCCATCCCTAAAATTCCTAATCTTGTACCTGTTAATTGCTTACCTATCAAATAATCCGCGGACCATTTCCAATTAGACGCTTTGGCGGCTTCAATTCCTTCTGGTGCTCTTCTGCAAGCACCTAATATTAATAAAATTCCGATTTCAGCTGTAGCGTCCGTCAAAACGTCAGGGGTATTAGTTACAATTATATTTCTTTTTTTTGCTGCATCTAAATCAATATTTCCAAATCCTACTGCAAAGTTTGATAATATTTTAATACTTTCTGGTAATTTATTTATAGTTGCAGCATCTAATTTATCCGTAAGAGCAGATAAAATTCCATCGCATCCTTCACTTAGTTTAACCAATTTTTCTTGCGAGTGTAATTCGTCATTAGAATTAAATTTTGCATCGAAAATCTTTCCAGCTTTGTCTTCACAAGATCTAAGCAGTCTTCTAGTGATTAGAATTTTTTTCATTTGGATTATTAGTTTAAATCAAAAATCTTGCCAGGATTCATTATATTATTGGGATCAAGAGTTCTTTTAATAGATTTCATTACTGGGATATTATCTCCATGTTCTTTTATAAGATATTCTTTTTTATGAAGTCCTATTCCATGTTCGCCGGTGATAGTTCCTTTTAATTCTAATGTTTTTTTAATAAGTAAATCGCTAAACTCTCTAATTTTTTTATAAGTTTCTTTTTTTTGAGGATCATAGGGCAAAATTACATGAAAATTTCCATCTCCCAAATGCCCGACCATTGGAGCTCTTAGTCCAAATTTTTTTGTTTCCTCTTCTGCAAAATTTACACACTCAGTTATTTTTGAAATTGGAAGACACACATCTGTTGAATAAACTCTTCCATTTTTAACCAGTGCTTTCACTGAATAATAAACATCCCACCGAGCTTGCCATAATTTGTTTCTTTCTGCTAAATCTTTAGCCCATTTGAAAGAGCTTCCACTATTATCATTGGATATTTCTTCAACAACTTTTATATTTTCTTTATTAGATGACTCTGACCCATGAAATTCAAAAAACAATGTTGGTAAAACTTTCAGATCTTTTAACTTCGAATAGTTAATGCTTATATCCATTTGATCTTTATTTAACATTTCAATTCTAGCTATTGGCACACCGTATTGAATAATTTGTTGTGCAGTTTTAACTGCATCTTCTAATGATTGAAAATGACAAACTGCACTCATAATACTCTCTGGTATTGGGGATAATCTTAATTGTATTTCAGTTATTATTCCAAGTGTGCCCTCTGAGCCAATAAATAGATTTGTTAAATTATATCCAGCAGAAGTTTTTTTTGTTCTGCTTCCTGTATTAATTATATCGCCACTAGGAAGGACAACCGTTAAACCTGTAATTACTGTTTTCATGGTTCCATATTTTACAGCCATCGTTCCAGATGCTGAGGTTGAGGCCATACCTCCTATTGCAGCGTTAGCGCCTGGATCAATTGGAAAAAAAACTCCATCCTCCCTTAAATAATCATTTAATTGTTCTTTAGTCACACATGCTTGAACTCTGCAATCAAAATCTTCAACGTTTACACTTAAAATTTTATTCATCTTCTCTAAAGAAATAGTAATACCTTTATCGTTTCCTACAACATTGCCCTCTAAAGAGGTCCCTGTTCCAAATGGCACCACTGGTACTTTATGATTATTGCAAAGTTTTAAAATTTTTGAAACTTCTTCGTTTGTTTCCGGAAAAACAACTGCTTGAGACAAAACAGGATCAAAGGTGTCCTCACCTCTAGCATAATTAGATCTTGTCGAGACAGATGTAGAAAATCTACCATTAAAAATTTTTTTTAGTTCTGATTGAACTTGTTCATTCATAATGAGAGATATTAATTGAAATTTGAAGAAAATACAGCCTATTTAGCAAGCATTTTTTTTATATTTTCGAGAGCTTGTGAAATATTAGCTTGAGATGCTGCAAAACTAAACCTTACATAATCTTTTGCAGTCTTTCCGAATGCAGTTCCAGGCACTATTGCAACACCAGCTTCATGCATGCATTTTTTTGCAAACTCCGCGCCATTCATCCCTGTGCCGATAACCTTTGGAAAAGCATAAAAAGCTCCACCGGGCAAACTACATTCTACACCTGGCAGATTATTTAAACCTTCGTGAATAAGTTTTCTTCTTATTGTAAACTTATTCATCATATGATCTATCGATTCGTCAGAACCATCTAAGGCAGCAATGCCTGCAAATTGTGCAGCTGCATTTACACAAGACACGCTGTTTATTAATAATTTATTAACATGCTCTACTAATTTTTCTGGCCAGAAACTCCAACCAAGTCTCCAGCCTGTCATAGAATATGCTTTACTCCATCCCTCAAGAACAATTAACCTCTCTCTAAGTTCAGGGTAATTAAAAAACGTTGGCATCTCTTTTCCATCAAATATTTGCCTACTATAAATTTCATCACTTAAAATAGTAACATGAGGATGTTTTTTAAGTCCCTCTGCCAAAACATCGATATCAGATTTATCAACAAAACTTCCTGTAGGATTATTTGGATTAATTAAAACTAGTAGCCTAGTTTTGTCAGTGATTAATGATAAAATTTTTTCTGGATTAAATTTTAAATCTTTATTCTCAGTTAAATCGTAAGGAACAGGTTTTGCTCCTGTAAAGTTTATCATAGATTCATAAATTGGAAATGCTGGTGTCGGATGAATTATTTCAACACCTGGTTCACCAAAACATTGAATTGCATAACTCATCGTTGGCTTTCCGCCTGGCATTATTATAATTCTTTCTGGATCAATATCTTGATTGTATAGTTTTTTAATCTTTCTAGTAACTGCCTGTCTGCATTCAAGTATTCCATTTGATAAAACATAACCGTGATGACCGTCATCTAAAGCTTTCTTTGCAGCATCAACAATATGTTTTGGAGTTTTAAAGTCTGGTTGACCTAAGCCAAGATGTATCATCGGCTTTCCATTTGCTTCTAATTTTTTTGCTTCCGCAAGGACGCTAAAAGCAGTTTCAGTTCCTAATCTATCTAAACTTTTTGCTAATTTCATATCTGATATTAGAATCCTTAATTTCTAAAAGCAATATTATCTTTACTTAAATCCGCTATATTTTTTTTGCCAAGGAGTATCATGTTTCTGCGCAATTCCTCTTTCATTCTTTGAAGGATCATTTCTACGCCTTTTTGACCCCCAGCGCTTAGGGCAAAAAGAAAGCCTTTTCCGAAGCTGCACGCTGTCGCTCCTAAAGACAGAGCTTTTAAAACATGCGTACCTCTTCTTATACCTCCATCAACTATAATTTCTATTTTACCGTCAACTGCCTCTACAATTTTCTCTAATTGATCGAATGGTGATCTAGAACCATCAAGTTGTCTTCCGCCGTGATTTGATAGCATTATTGCGCTGGCACCTATATCGACAGCTTTTTTAGCATCTTCAACTGACATTACTCCTTTTAAAGCAAATGGACCACCCCATCTTTTTATGCAATATTCTGCATCCTTCCAGCTCATAGCTGGATCATATTGTTCATTAATATATTCCATAACACCTTTAGCGATCGAAGAACTTTTTTTAACGAAGTTAGAAACATTTGGCAATTGAAACTTTTCATGAGTAAGATAATTTATTGTCCACATTGGATGAGTTGCAAAACTCACTAAACTTTTTAAATTTAACTTTGGAGGTGTTGTAAAACCCCACTTGTGATCTCTTTCACGATTGCCCGCAACTATTGTATCTACAGTAAGACACATCGCATTAAAACCTGAGCTCTTACATCTATCGATTAAATTATCTGTTAATCCTTGCGTTTTATGAATGTATATTTGAAACATTTTTGGTCCACTCGCTGTATTAGCAATTTCCTCTATTGAAGAGGTCGCCATTGTTGACATGCTATAAAAGGTACCAAACTTTTCTGCAGCTTTTGCGCTAGCTTTATCTCCGTCATGGTGGAAAAGTCTTTGCATAGCTACTGGTGATAAGAATAAAGGCATATCTATTTTAGATCCTAAAACTTTAATTGATAGGTCGGGTTCGCCTACACTAGCTAAAATATTAGGCACTAAATCACAATTTGAAAAGGACTCTGTATTTCTTTTTAAAGTGACTTCGTCATCAGATCCCCCGTCAATGTAGTGAAAAATTGGGGCTGGTAATTTTTTTTTTGCTATTCTCCTAAAATCTTCAAAATTAAAACTATCTTTTAGACTCATTACTTTCTGAATCTTAAGTTCTTTCTGCTCAATTCACTTATTTTCGTACATCCCATTAATTTCATATCTCTTTCTAACTCTGCTTTGTACTGACCTAAAGCTCTTTCAACACCAGCTTGACCAGCTGCAGCTAAAGCATATAAATAAAGTCTTCCTCCTGAACATGCTTTTGCACCTAATGATAAAGCTTTAAGCATATGAGTTCCTCTATGAATTCCACCTTCGCAAATAACATCTAGTTTATCCCCAACAGCATCAACAATTTCGGCTAATTGGTCAAAAGGAGATCTTGATCCGTCGAGTTGTCTCCCTCCATGATTTGAAACCATAATTCCTGTACATCCAATATCTACCGCTCTTTTTGCATCTTCAACACTCATAACTCCTTTTAATGCAAAATGCCCTCCCCACTGAGCACAAAGTTTTTCAGCGTCTTTCCAATTCATAGATTGATCTAACATTGTAGAAAAGTAGTTTCCTATTGAAGTGTTAGTGCTTGTTCCAGCTTCAAGGTGGTCTTGAATGTGTGGTAATTCAAACTTACCTTTTGTGAGATAATTTATCCCCCACATTGGTTTTGTTGCAAAACTAAATAAGCTTGCAAGAGTTAATTTTGGAGGAGATGTAAAGCCTGTTCTCAAATCCCTTTCTCTATTTCCTCCGGTTATTGTATCTACAGTCAAAGCCATCACATCAAATTTTGCGGCTTTAGCTCTTTCTAAACAAGAAGTATTTAAACCTCTATCTTTATGAAAATAAAATTGAAACATTTTTGGAGTATTAATCAAAGAAGATATCTCCTCCACACTTACCGTCGCTAGTGCTGAAACACCAAACATAGTATTAAATTTTTGTGCCGCTTTTCCTACAGCTCTTTCTCCATCATAATGAAAAAGTCTTTGTAATGCAGTTGGCGCGAGGTAAAAAGGCAAGTCTAGTTTTTTTCCAAATATAGTAGTCGATAAATCAACGTTCTCTACTCCTCGCAAGACATTTGGAACTAAATCAACATCATCAAAAGCACTTGTATTTCTAGCATATGTAACTTCATCATCAGCAGCTCCATCAATATAATGAAATATTGGACTAGGTAATTTTCTTTTAGCTAGTTTACGAAAGTCACTAAAGTTATGGCAATTTTTTAATGACATATTAAAATCTCGTAGAAAATGTTAATTGTTGATTATCAGTTCCAGGGTTGGTACTTCCCCAATCGTTATTAGATATATGGCTGTAGCTATAACCTAAATTTGAGTCTTTCAAAATGTTGAATCCAACTTTAACTTCACTTTTAAATTCCAATGCGCTTCCTAAATCTTTACCATTTCCCTTATCGTAGTATCCAGGGGTAAAGCTTGGAGAGATATTCATAGGGCCTAAACTATATTGGCCTTCAATTCCTGTATAAAAATATAAAGAATTTTTGCCTGTTACAAAAGCTCCACTAACAGGAGCAATTTTGCCTAGAAAGGTATTTCTAAATAAATCAGTGTTTCTGTGTTCAACTCCAATCAACGTAGTTTGGTCATCACCTTCTTTATCTATAACATCAAATGTTCCAGTATAAACCGAGATGTCTAAATTTTCACTTAACACTAATGTTTGTTTAAAAACAAAAAGTAATAAAACATATGCAATAAATTTTAGTTTCATAACTATAAAGTACTACGTAAATTCAAAAATGTATAGTCAGTAAGACAAAATTAATGTTTTCTTCTTTTTAGATATTTGAAAATCAATAATCCTCCAAAAACCAAAACTATATAAGGAGAAAACCATAATAATGAATTAACATAATTAAATTTAGGTTTATAAATAATCCATTCCCCATATTTTTCGGCCAAAAATTCATAAATTTCTTTTTCATTATCTCCTTGACTGATTTTATCTCTAACTACTATTTTAATTGTTTGTGCAAAATCTGAATTGGACTCTGCGATAGATTGTCCTTGGCAGACTATACATCTGAGATTTTTGAAAATTTTTGACTCTAAGTTATTTATCTCAGCAGCACTAGGCTCTAAGAAAAAAATATAAAATAATAATATTATAAATTTATTTTTCATTTACTAATTGTAATATATCTTCAAAGTCTTTAACATTCAGAGGTCCGATAAATTTGTTTATAATCTTATGCTTTTTATCAATTAGTATACTTTCTGGTATTCCATAAACGCCAAATAAAATTGATTTTGTTCCATCCTTATCGCTTAAAGAAAAATCATATGGATTTCCCAGTTCTCTCAAAAAATTGTTAGCGTTTAATTTTTTATCTTTAAAATTTATGCCAATGATTTTTAATTTATTTTCTTTTTTTAAGGTCATTAAAATAGGATGTTCTTTTCTACATGGCAGGCACCAAGAGGCCCAATAGTTTATTAGATGATATTTATCATTAGTTAAATCTTGTTTTCTAAATACATCATCATTGTTAAGAAATTTTATTGCAAAAGGTTCTACATTTTTTCCAACTATTTTTTCGGTGCTATATCTTTTCTCAATATTTAAAGCTAAGAAAAAAACTATAAGAGCAAATGCTACTAAAGAAATTGAAATTATTTTTAGAAGACTTATTTTCATTTTTTTAAAAAAGTTCTTAGTAAACCTCCGCTAGCTGTAAGTAATGAAGCAAACCAAATCCATAGCATAAATGGCTTTGTTTGAAATTTTACATTATAAAAATCTGATCCATCAATGTTGCTCATGGTTAAATACAGATCTTGTTGAAGATTAGTTCTTATCGCTGACTCAAACGTCAATGTTTGAGGATTGTCGTAAATTCTTATTTCAGGA
>CACEOY010000011.1 GCA_902561155.1 uncultured Pelagibacteraceae bacterium | reverse complement strand
AAAAATAGTTATATCACCAGGCCCTGGTAATCCAAATCAAGCTGGAAATTGTCTTAAAATTGTAAAAGATGTATACAAAAAAATTCCAATTCTTGGCGTCTGTCTAGGTCATCAAGTTATCGGGCAAGCTTTTGGTGGAAAGATAGTGAATGCAAATAACTTAATGCACGGGAAAACAAGTAAAATTAAACACATAAAAAAAGGATTGTTTAAAAATATAAAAAATAATTTTGAAGCCACTAGATACCATAGCTTAGTAGTTGATCGGAAAAGACTGTCAAACAACCTAATAATTACTGCAGAGACAAAAAACAAGACTATTATGGGCCTAATGCATAAAAACTATAATATTCATGGCTTTCAATTTCATCCTGAGAGTATTAGTACTAAAGTAGGAATGAAATTAATTGAAAACTTTATAAAAAATTAAAATGTCAAATATCAAAGAAAAGCTAAAAAAAGGTCAAAACCTTTCTTTTAAAGAAAGTAAAATTCTTTTTTCAGAGCTTATGGAAGGGAAACATAACGAGAGTTCAATTATAGATATACTAGAAAATCTTTTAGCAAAAGGTGAAACAAAAGATGAGCTTGCAGGTGGTATCTACATACTCAGAGAAAAAGCGAGCAAAGTAAATACAGATGAAAATACTATAGATACATGCGGCACTGGTGGTGACGGTCAAAACTCGCTTAATATTTCTACTGCTGCAGCTATAGTCTTAGCTAGTATGGGTGTAAAAGTTGCTAAGCACGGTAATAAAGCTGTTTCATCAAATTGTGGTTCTGCAGACGTACTTGAGGCTTTAAAAATTAATATTAATTTGAGTCCTAAAGAAGCCGAGGAAAATATTAAAAAATTTAATTTTGCTTTTATGTTTGCCCCAAATTATCATTCTGCAATGAAATATGTTGGGACTGCTAGAAAAAAAATGGGAAAGAAAACGATTTTTAATTTAATTGGGCCTTTAAGTAGTCCTGCGCAGGTCAAAAGACAAGTGATTGGGGTATTTAATAAAAAATGGATGAAACCATTTGCAGAAGCTTTAAAAGAAAATGGTGTTGTCCATGCATATATTGTGCATAGCGATGATGGAATGGATGAAATTTCGCCATTTGAAAAAACAAATGTGGTAGAACTAAAGGGCAATAGTATAAAGCAATTTTCAATAGATCCAAAAAGTCTTGACTTAAATTCTACTAACAAAGAAAATTTAAAAGGAAGAAATGCTGAATATAATTCTGAAAAAATTATTGAAATTTACCAAGGAAAAAATAATGAATTTTCTCAAGCTGTAGCTTTAAATGTTGCTGCGGGTTTAATTGTTTCTGGTAAAGAAAATGATTTTAAAACATCTTTTAAAAATGCTACAGAACATTTGAATTCAGGTAAAGTGTTTCAACATTTAACTAAAATTCAATCTAACCAATGAAAAATATATTAGAAAAAATTGTAAATGATAAAAAACAATCTTTAGAATTAATCAAAAAAGATAAGTCTTTAGATGCGCTAGAAAAAAATATTAAAAATCAAAATTTTTTTAATTTCAAGGAAGCAATTCAAAAAAATAATGGTATTTCCATAATATCTGAGATAAAAAAAGCAAGTCCGTCCGCTGGCGTTCTTATTGATAATTTCAATCATTTGGAGATAGCAAAAATGTATGTTGAAAACGGCGCTACTTGTCTTTCAGTATTAACGGAAGAAAAGCATTTTTTAGGTAAATTAGAGTATATTCAAGATATAAAAAAAAAATTTAAAATACCTATTCTTGCAAAAGACTTTTTCATCGATCCTTATCAAATAGCTTTAGCCAAAAGTTATGGAAGTGATTGTATATTAATCATTATTGCTGCTTTAAATGGTAGTCAAGCTGATGAAATATATTCAGAGGCTTTAAAGTATAATTTATCTGTTATAGTAGAAGTGCATGATCTTAAAGAGGCTGAGATAGCTTTAAAATACGATCAAGCATTGATTGGAATAAACAATAGAAATTTGAAAAATTTAGATGTTTCTATTAATAATACGATCTCAATTTTTGAAGTTGTCAAAGCACATAAAGGGCCTCTATTATCTGAAAGCGGAATTAAGGATGAGAATGACGCAAAATACATTTACGAAAAAACAGGTATTAAAAATTTTCTGATTGGAGAATCACTTCTTAAATCCGACAAACCTGGTGAATTAATGAAAAGATTAATTCAAATAACTCAATAAATCTGAGGCTTATTTGAAGTTGTAATTTAAAAAGAACTTTTATAGAACATAGATGTACGAGGTTTGTTCTATGCTTACAAAAAAACAAAAAAACTTATTAATATTTATTAATAAAAAAATTAGATCATCAGGAATTTCACCATCTTATGAGGAGATGAAAAATTCACTCAACTTGAAGTCGAAATCTGGTATTCACAGATTAATTAGTGCTCTAGAAGAAAGGGGCTTTGTTAAAAGATTGGCTCACAAAGCAAGAGCTTTGGAAGTGGTTAAGCTCCCAGAAAATGCGAGCGCTAATGATATTTTTAATTCTTTCACACCAAGCGTAATTAAAGGTGGTTTAGATAAATCAAAAAGCAACTCTTCTAAAGTTTCTGTCTTGGGAAGTATTGCAGCTGGTACTCCAATAGAAGCTATACAACATGAAGTTGATAAAGTTGCTTTACCAGAAGATTTGCAAAAGAATGGCGAATATTTTGGTTTAAAAGTTAAAGGCGACTCTATGATTGAAGCTGGAATAAATGATGGTGACACAGTAATTATAAAAAAAACTTCTACTGCTGACACAGGGCAAATTGCTGTAGTGCTAATTGATGAACAAGAAGCTACCCTGAAGAGAATAAGAAAAAAAGGTAACACAATTGCTTTGGAAGCCGCTAACAAAAATTACGATACTAAAATATATGCTTCTAATAGAATAAAAATCCAAGGAAGATTAATTTCTTTATATAGAAACTTTCACTAAAATAGTCTAAAAATACTGAATGACTTTTAATTGTAGGTTTGCTCCATCCCCTACTGGTCCACTTCATATCGGAGGTGTCAGAACAGCTTTATTTAATTGGTTGTTGGCTAAGAAAAATAAAGGAAAATATTATTTGAGAATAGAAGATACTGATAAAGAAAGATCTAAGGAAGAGTTTAAAAAACAAATTATTTCATCATTAGCGTGGTTAGGCATTGAACATGAGGGCGAAGAATATATTCAATCAAAAAATATTTCTAAACATGTGACTGTAGCAGAAGATCTTATAAAAAAAGGTTTTGCATACGCATGTTATTGCTCAGAGGAAGAAATTAATGAACAAAAAGAAAAATGTAAAAAACAAGGAATACCATATGTATATAATAGAAAATGGAGAGACGCTAAAGATTTAAAAATACCAAAAGATGTTAAACCAGTAATAAGATTTAAAAGTAAAATCTCTGGAAATACGATTATAAAAGATTTGGTTCAAGGAGAAAGAAATATCTCAAATTCTACTATTGAAGATTTTGTCATATTAAGAAAAGATAAATCTCCTACCTATCAGCTATCAGCAACTGTAGATGACCATGAGATGAAAATTACTCATGTGATAAGAGGTGATGATCATATGATTAATTCTTTTAAGCAAAAACAAATTTATGACGCAATGGGATGGGAAGTTCCCAAATTCGCACACATACCTTTAATTCATAGTGAGAAAGGTAAAAAACTTTCTAAGAGAGATAATGCCTCAACAATAAATGATTATATTAAAATTGGTATCATACCAGAGGCTTTAAGAAATTATTTATTAAGATTAGGTTGGTCTTACAAAGATAAAGAAATTTTTTCACTTAAAGAAAGTATAGAGTTATTTAATTTTGAGGGGATAGGTAAATCACCCTCTAAATTAGATATGTCTAGAATTTTATCAATGAATGAAACTTATATAAAATCTATGAACGAAAAAAAATTGTTCGATAAATTGTTAGAATTTTCTAATAAATTCAAAATAAATATTGATAAATCTAAAGAAAACATAATCTTAAAGTCATTAAATTTTTTAAAAAATAAAGCAAAAACACTTGAAGATATCTATAATAACTCAGGCTATATACTTAATGATAACTTAAAGATATCAAGTGAGGACAAATCTTTGATCGATAAAAAATCTCAAGATATTATCAAGAATTTCATAGAAGACTTTGATGCATTAAAAGATTTAAATAAAACAAGCTTAGAGCCAATTATTAAAAATTTAATCGATAAACACAAAACTAACTTTAAAGGTGTTGGACAACCATTAAGAATTGGCTTAGTTGGTACAAAATTTGGGCCTGGTATTTACGACATTATTTTATCTTTAGATAAAGCTACAGTAATAAACAGGTTAAAAAAATTAGTCTAATGTCGAAACCATATTTATTTAGTCCAAGTGAATTTGCATTTGGATACTCAGGTTGCAAAAGATGTTACTACGATCTAAAGGTAAACGATGTAAGAATAAATTTTGGTTTCCCGTCTATATTTTCAAAGATAGATTCAATTCAAAAAAAATTTTATCACAATAAACCCTCAAAATTTTTGAATTCTAATAAAGTGCCTGAAGGAATAATAAAAACAGATTACACCAAGCTACATAAATCTGAAGTTCTTTATGATCATAAAGATAGAGCATTTCAATTAAGAGGTAAAATCGACGCTTATATTGATCATAAAGATTTTTTTTCAATAATAGATTTTAAGGTAACAAACATAAATGAAAAAAAATCATTAACATACATGACGCAATTAAATAGTTATGCAATTATGTTTGAAAAACCAGATCAAAACTATTTAAAATTAGATCCAGTAAAAAACCTAGGAATTTTTTGTTTTGAGCCAGAAAATTTAATATTAAAAAATACACCAGCACTTGAAATGTCTACACAATATTTTGAAATTAAAAGAAACGATGATTTATACTTAAAATTTATAACTGACGTAATAGATTTTTTAGAAGGTGATATCCCAGGTTTAAATAACGAATGTAGTCTTTGTAATTTAAAATTACAAACTTTTCCTAATTGAGTCCGCAGCTAAATCAGTTGGGAGGTTTTTGGTTCTAAAACTTTCTAAAACTTTTTCAGTATTAAAAATTTGTTTTTTTATTTTATTTTGATCTTCTAAAAAACTAGAAACTAATTTATAAATTTCTTTAGGGTTACACTTTGATTGTAATAATTCAGGAATAATCATCTGTCCTGCAGCAATATTTAATATATTCGCATATTTAATTTTTACTAACATTTTTACTATTAAAAAGTTTATAAAATTCATCTTGTAAATAATTATTGAAGGTATTTTTCTTTTACTTATTTCAAGTGAAATAGTGCCAGATTTTGAAACAGCAAAAATTGATTTTTTTAGTATATGATCTTTAATCTTATCATCAGAAATAATTTCAATATTATTAATTTGGCTTTTATTAATTATATTTTCTAAATTAGATCTTTGTGCTTTTGTCGAATGAAAAACATATAAAAAATCTTCGTACTTTTCATTCATGAGTTTAATAAAGTCTAATAATATTGGAGTAAGTTTTTTAACTTCGCTATCTCTACTTCCTGGAAAAACAGATATAATTGCTTTATTTTTTTTGATAACTTGATTAAGTTCAATCTTGTCTTCCTTGTTGTTTTCTAAAAGTGGATGACCAACAAACTCACAACTTACATTTTCCTTTTCCCAATATTTTTTTTCAAATTTAAATAAAAGCAAAATATGATCGATAAATTTTTTAATTTTCTTTACTCTTCCCTCTCTCCACACCCAAACCTGTGGGGCTACAAAGTGTATTGTTTTTATATTTGGTGAATTATTTTTTACCTTTTCAGCAACTCGTAATGTGAAATCTGGACTGTCTACTGAAAACAAAATATCTGGTTTAAACTCTAATATTTTTTGAGAAGTTTCATTTATTTTTCTCTTAATAGTAAATAAGTTTAGTAATACCCGAGTAAAACCTAAGTATGTTACCTCGCTAAGTTTTGAGATTGAATTTATTCCTAAAGATTTAAGTTCTTCACCACCCAAACAAAGATAGGTGATGCTTGGATCTTTAATTTTTAGTTTAGAGATAACTTTAGCAGCTAATTTATCTCCTGAGGGTTCACCTGTTAAAATAAAGATTTTCTTCATTTAAACATTCTCCAAATACTGCCGTTGTCAGAAATTAAGTAAATTTCTCCTGTTTTTTTATGAATTTTAATATCTCTTATTCTTCCAATATTTCCCTTAAATATTATTTGTTCAACAACAAATGAGTTTTTAAAACTAATTTTTCTTAATGACTGATCTTTTAACGCTGTAACAAGTGCATCTCCGTTCCATTCCTTAAATTCTTCCCCTTTGTAAATTGCTATTGCACTTGCTGCTATAGATGGTACCCAGTATTTTATAGCCTTGGTAAATCCTGGCTTCCATTTTGGACCAATTTTTGTTCCACTATAATTAGTCCCACCCCATCCTAATATTTTCCAACCATAATTTTCACCATAGTTTGCAGTACCAAACCAATCACCTCCCTTTGCACCATGATTACTTAAATAAATTTTACCATCAAAAGGTGATAAAGCCATTCCTTGAGGATTTCTTACACCTATCTGGTAAATTTCAGGTAACCAATCATTTTTATTTTTAAACTTTGGATTATCTTTTGGGATAGACCCATCTAAATTTATTCTAATAATACTGCCAGGATGCTTTTGAGGATCCTGGGCAATCATTCCTTCGCCTCTTTCTCCAGCTGTTATAAAAAGTTTGTCTTTTTTTATAACTAATCGTGAACCAAAATGGTATCCAGAATTAATTGGGGGTTCAGCTCTAAAAATATTTTTAAAATTTATATTTTTATTATTAAATACCCCTCTTGCAACAGACGTACTAGAATGCCAGTTACCTCTATTTTCAGAATATGAGACATAAACATATTTATTATGAAACAAAACGTCTAACAAACCACCTTGTCCATCTTCCAATACGGATAAATTATGTTTAATAACCGATTTTGTTTTATTTTTTAAATTTACAACTAAAAGATTTCCAGGTTTTTCTGTAATTAAAATATTATTTTCATCAATAAAAGATAAGCTCCATGGTTTGTTCAACCCATCGAATATTTTGATCAGTTTTATTTCTGAGGAATATGAGTAGGAAAAGGTGAAATATATTAAAAGTGATAAGAACGTTTTTTTCATTTCGATAAAATAAACATTTTGTTTTTATTTGCAAAATTAATACATTTTTTTCTCTCTAAAAAAATATTTTGCTTATTCTTTACAACAATACCTTTTAGGCCTGCTAACTTACATTGTTTTAAAGTTTGCAATCCAACAGTTGGTAAATCAACTCTTAAGTCTTGTTTTTTTTTAGGAAATTTGACTAGTACTCCATTATTTTTAAATTTCTTATTTTTTGATCTTTTTAATAAATTTTGAGTACCTCTTCTTCCCTCGATAGCTATAAGTTTATTATTTCTGACTACTGTACCTTGGCTAAAGTTATATTTATTCAATTTATTTAATATTGAAATTGCTTTATTAATGTCAGTATTATCATAATTGTTTGGTTTATTTTTTGTATAGATACCCTTCTTTAAAGTTAGCTCTGGATTAAAAAACAAAGAGCTTAAAGTAGTTATATCTTCTCTTTTCAAAATTTTAATTATTTCTTTTAAAATAGCTGCATCACCTATCCCAGAGCTTTTAATAATTTGTGGCATATAATAAATGCCCTTTAAGTCTAGTCTTAACTTTGAAAATTTAGGCTTGTTTACTTTACCCGCAAATAGGACCTTTTTACATTTATTTTCTCTAAGTAAATTTATAATTTTTCCAAATTGACCTATGGATACTCTCTTAGAGTTTTTATCTTTTTTAAATGACCTATTTTTACTTAAATCAATTATCAGATATTTTAATTTTTTTCTTTTAATTTTTTTTAGTATTTCTTTTGGAAAGTCAGTATCTCCGAATATTAGTCCAATCATTATTTAGTTAATGGTGTACAAATGGGTCTTTTTTTGTCTTTTTCTATAAAATCAATAACCTCTTTAACTAAATCATTCTCTTTAAACTCGCCATTTATTTTAGCTAAATTTTCATGAAGTTTCTCAGATGAGAAGATTTTTTTATAAGCTGTATCTAATTCTAAAATTTTTTTATTTTCATATTTTTTTCTTCTTAATCCAATTAAATTTATACCTTGTAAGTAATTCCTGTTACCAAAAGAAAGACCGAATGGGATAACATCTTTAAGTACTCCGGTCATACCGCCTATCATTGCTAATCTTCCTATTCTTGTAAATTGCTGAACTGCTGAATTTCCTCCAATAACAACTGAGTCTTCTAATGTAACATGGCCTCCCAAAGGAACATTGTTGGCTATTACAACATTGTTGCCAACTTTACAATCATGAGCTATGTGTGAAGAAATCATAAATAGACAATTATTTCCAATTATCGTTCTTCCTCCCCCTCCTTCCGTGCCTGGATTTATTGTTACATATTCTCTTATCATATTATTTTTACCTATTAGAACACTATTTGACTCCCCTTTATATTTTAAATCTTGTGGCATAGTACCAATACTTGCAAACGGGAAAATTTTTGTGCCTTTACCTATTTTCGTATTTCCCTCTATGTGAACATTTGAGATTAATTCTACATCTTCTTGCAGCTCTACATTTGGTCCTATATAACAAAAAGGACCAATTTTAACGTTGTTCCCTATTTTTGCTTTTTTTTCTACTACGCTTGAATTGTGTATCATTTTACTTCCTATCTACTATAGTCGCTGACCACTCCGCATCTGCCATTCTTTTTCCTTCAACTTTAGCTGTTCCTTTATATTTCCATACTCTGCCGTGAGATCTTATCGCTTCTATTTCTAAGTGTAGTTCACAATCTGGTAAAACTGGATTTCTAAATTTTGCCTTTTCAACACTCATTAAATAAACTAACTTGTTGTCATACTCCTTTGGATCAATACCACAAGCAGTTAGTGCTGCTGCAGCCTGACCAAAAGCTTCTACAATTAAAACTCCTGGCATTACTGGTTGGCCTGGAAAATGACCTTGTACATAAAATCCATCTTTTTTTACATTCATTATTGCAGTAGCAGACTTAAGGTGAACAATCTTAGTAAGTCTATCTATAAGTAACATGGGCGCTCTATGTGGAAGTAATTGTTCAATTTCTTTTCTATCAATAGAGTCTTTTTTAATCATTTTGTTTTTTTTTTAAAAATTCTTTAAGTGGAACAGCTGGATATCCCATTACAATTGCATCGTCGTGTATATCTTTTACTACACCACTGCCTCCACCTATTTTTACATTGTTTCCAATTTTCAAATGTCCTGAAATTCCAGCTTGTCCACCTATTGAAACATTATTTCCTAAAGTCGAACTTCCTGCAAATCCAACTTGACCTGCTATCATACAATTTTCTCCGACTTTTACATTGTGTGCCATATGAACTTGATTATCTAAAAAAGTATTTTTTCCAATTATTGTATCACCGATGGATCCTCTATCAATTGTACAGGAAGCACCTATTTCAACATTATTCTCTAAGATTACTTTTCCAATATGTGGAATTCTAAAATTTTTATCTTTAATAGGGATAAACCCAAAACCTTTTAATCCGATTTTTGCTCCATCTTGAACAACAACATTATCTCCTATGAATGCCTTCTTAATCATAATTTGTGAACCAATAATACAATTTTTACCTATTAAAACATTTTGCTCTATAATTGTATTGCTTCCTATTACAGTTGATTTACCTATTTTTACATTTTTTCCAATTAAAACATTGTTACCAAATTTTACTCCTGGAAATTTTG
This sequence comes from uncultured Pelagibacteraceae bacterium, assembly GCA_902561155.1. Lineage (GTDB taxonomy): Bacteria > Pseudomonadota > Alphaproteobacteria > Pelagibacterales > Pelagibacteraceae > Pelagilacustribacter. The sequence continues at coordinate 6,766 of CACEOY010000011.1, read as the reverse complement.
TTTTATTTGGTTTTTTGAGTGAATTATCGGGATAATCTAAATCTGCAAGAGGGTAAAATTTAGAGGTAGTTTTTGCCAGTTCGAATAAAACACTTTTCACATTTATGGTCTCACAAGTTTTAGGAAGGTATTTTTTTAAATTTTCTTTGGTAATACAACAACTAGCTTTAGTTTTTTCGGCTAAATCTTTATAGTTTAAAGAGTCAAAAAATGTTAAATCAAATTTTTCTGCTTTATCTAAAGTTTTTACATCTTTTATTTTGATTTTTGAAATGGAGTGTTTTGGAAATAAATTATTTAATTTAAAAGGCCCTTTGTTTTCAAAAAAAACATTTTTTGACATTAATTTAAACTTATTGATTTAAATTGTTTGTTTAAAATTTCAATAATCTGAGTAGTGATTTCAAATTTTTTATTTCCCATTAATACATTTTTTTTGTCAATGACCACTGAAATATTATTTTCTTCCATGTACTTACCTAGTATAGGATTAAGTTTTTTTAACATTTCATCACCAGCTTTTTTTCTTTTTGCTGCTACATCTCTAAGTAAATTATCTCTTCCTTTGTTTAATTCGAATACTTTTTTTCTTAAAGCATCAGCCTTTTTTTTATATTCTTCTTTAGAGAGGGCATTTTTTTGACTTATAATTTTATTTTCCTCATCTTTTAATTTTTTTGCTGTCTCATTAAATTTTTTATTTGAATCATTTAAAAGATTTTTTAAATAATTTTGAGCTTTTTTACCTGCTGTGCTTTCATTCATAACTTTGGAATAATCTATAAAATGAACATCGCTAGCAAATAGTTTATTTTCAATTGGAATTAATAAAATAAAAAAGACTATGATTATCTTTATAAAATATCTCATTAAAAAGTCGTTCCTAATCTAAAATTAAAACTTTGAGTAACATCAGTCGATGCCTTTGTAAGATTATTTGAAAATACAAAAGATAAAGGTCCTGCTGGCGAGATCCAGCTAGTATTTATGCCAATAGAAGATCTTATTTTATTAGATTCTTCAATAGTGTCACTGTAGTCAACACCCCATACGTTTGCAGCATCTAAAAATAATCCAATTTCTGCATTACTTTTTTCAGGGAAAAAATTTGGTAAGTTAGCTTCTAAGTTTAAAGACGTAGTATAATTACCTCCTATAAAATCATCACCGTCTTTTGGTCCTACCTTACCTGCCTCAAAACCCCTTAATTGACTTGTGCTTACATTTAACCTTTGACTCAATTTTACATCGTCATCACCAATCGCATTCACTGCATTAGCTCTAAACTTTAAAGCTCCTATTAAGTCTTCGTTCAATTCCTTATAGTGGCTTGTTGAAAAACCATTTTTTATATGTGGTTGATCAGAATAAATTGGAACTTCTTGGAAAAATGACGAATAGTATCCTGCAGTTGGCATAAATCGTCTGTCTCTCTGATCAGTAGCTAATGAATAATCAAACAATAAATCTGTGGAAGTTCCTGACTGTTTTTTTAATAAATTTGATGCCGAACTATCTGTCTTTAAATCGTCATGAAGCAAACTTATACCTGGAGATAGATATATGTCTTTAAATTTTTCATAAGTAAGACTTATACCACCACCTAAGACATTATTCTCATAACCCGAGTCGGATTTATCATTTTTAGTATTTTGTAAATAATATGTTAACTCTGTGCCGGTAAAATTATAATCAGGATCTGTAAAAGATAACGAGCCTTTTAATGACTCTCGGCTAAAATCAGCAGCTGCTGACAGCGATATACCTCTTCCTAACCAATTGTTTTCTTTAATATTAAAAGCGAAAGATCCTCCATCTGTACCAATTCCAGCTCCAGCGCTTATCTCACCAGTAGGCATTTCCTCCACTTCAATCTTAATTTTTTTCGAATTAGGAATAGAACCGTCACTAGTAGTTTCTTTTACGGATGCAAAAATTCTTTTACTTTTTAAATTAGAAATAGATTTATCTACTTTTACCTTGCTATAAGGGTCTCCCTCGTCTAAAAGTAATCCACTTCTGATGACAACTTCATTGGTCACTGAATTTCCTAAAATCTCAATTTTTTCAACTACGACTTTTTTACCCTCTATCACATTTATAACTAACTCAATTGTATCTTCATTTAAGATTTCATTTACATTATGTTCAATAAATTGAAGGTCTTCATTTATTATTATTAAATCTAATTCATCTAACAATTTTTTTACAATAAAAGGAGAGTAATAACTTCCAATAGTATTTTTATAAATATCATTTAATGGAAGAAATAAACTTTTATTTAATACTTTATCAACGTTTGTACTTATTTTACTAATTCTGTATCTTGTGCCAGCATTAATATTAAATGTGATTTCTGCGAGAAAGTTTTCTTTAATTTCAACAATTTCAGATAATACTTTTACATCATAATATCCGATAGATTTATAATAATTTGTTAATAATCTTTTATCTAATTCTATGTTAGATTGATTTAAATTTGTATTTCTAGTTATCATTTTCCAAAATTTAGCCTCTTGTGAGGTAATTATATCTCTTAATCTTCTGTCTCTAATTTTTCTGTCACCCTTAAAATTAATTTTAGAAATTTTTGTCTTTTCGCCTTTTTCTAATTCAAAATAAATATTTACAATTTTTTTTGGAAACCTTTCTACTTTTGATTTTACCTCTAAAAAATTAAAGCCTAAAGAGGAGTACAATTTTTTTATAGTAGTCTCATCATCAGCAATTAAAGATTTGACGAATGGACCATTTTTTTTTGATTTGATTTGTTTTTTAATTTGCTCCTTAAACTTATTTGCAGTCTCACCAACTATTATAATTTCATTAATAATCGGATATTCTATTAACTTTATATATAGAGTGCCATTAGAAACTGAAACATTAATATCTTCAAAAAAATTAGTCGAGTATAAATTCTTAATAATTTCATTTATTTTAAAATTATCTACATTTTGATTAATTGAAATATCTCCATATACTTGTATAGTTTCATCACTCAACCTATCGTTGCCAGATATATCAATTTTTTTAATTATCTCAGCGGATAGTGGATTAGATAATAATATAAGATATAAAATAATTAAAAATCGTCTCATTTGTTATCATTTATAATTTTAATAGCTTTGTTTCTTGTCCATCCATCAATACTTAAAATAGTTTTTAAATTTGAAGGTTTTTTTATAGCATATTTTCTCATTTTTGGGTCTTTTAAAAGATAAAACAGGTAATTGATTATTGAGCAAAAACTCATATTTCTTTTTAAAAATTGATCAACAAATATTTCATTAGCCGCATTTAATATAATTGGCAGTGAATTATATTTGTTCAATATAGGTTTAAGCTTAATAGCTGGAAATTTTTTACGGTCCACATTTAAAAAATTCAAGTTTTTTAATAAAGAATTTTCTTTTCTATATTTTTTACTAATATTTTTTTTTATCTCAAAATTATTCTCAAAAAGAGCGTTTCCAATAGGTATCGACATATCAGTTTCAAAATATAAAAGTTTGTATAAACCATTTTTGAATTTAATTATTGCATGGATTAAAGATTGTGGATGTATTAAAATATCTATCTTATCAAGATCTATTGAAAATAATTTATTTGCCTCAATAACTTCAAATATTTTATTCATTAGTGTAGCTGAATCAACAGATATTTTTTTTCCCATTTTCCATTTAGGATGATTTATTGCCTGCGATGGTTTTATATTTTTCATTTTATTTAATGAATATTTTAGAAAAGGTCCACCAGAAGCTGTAAGATAAATTTTTTCAATATCTTTTTTGTTTGATTGATCAATTAAGTTCATTATTGAAAAATGTTCAGAGTCCACTGGAAAAATTTTTACTTTGTATCTTTTTACTAATTTTGCAATTAAATTCCAACCACATATAACGGACTCTTTGTTCGCAATAAGAATTTTTTTACTAACTCTTATAGCCTTTAAGGTCGGTTCAAGTCCGGCTATTCCAGGAATAGCGAGAATAGAAATATCTGATTTTTTAAATTTGAAATTTCGATATTCATTTGAATTCAGAATTTTAACATTATTTTTAAAATTTTCTTTCTTTATTTTTTTAAATGTAGAATTATCGAAAATTATAAAAAATTTCGGTTTATATTTTTTTATTAAGAATTTAATTTTTTTATAATTTTTATAACCGCTAAGAATATAAAAATCATATTCTTTATTTTTTTTATTTAAAAGCTTTAATGTTGTGTCACCAATAGAGCCTGTGCACCCAAATATTGATAGTTTTTTTTTCATCCTGTAAATACTAAAATTAAAACGTATACCAAACCTACGGGTATTCCTACTAAGATTCCATCAATTCTGTCCAAGATACCGCCATGTCCAGGAAGAATATTCCCGGTATTTTTTAATGATGATTTTCTTTTTAAATATGAAAAAAATAAATCACCCAATTGAACACTTAACGAGACAAAGAAGCCAAGTAAAATATTATTTACCAAATCCGTATTAAAAATATATTTAAGCAATATAGTACTCATCATAATAGAGAGAAAAAATGACCCCAAGCTTCCTGATATAGTTTTTTTTGGACTAATTTTTGTTAACTTCGGGCCTTTAAAAATTTTGCCGAAAAGAATTCCTCCTATATCAGAAGATATACATATCAATAGTATGATAAATAAAATAATCTTAAGATGAATATCGTTAAGGCTAATTATAAATATTAGTAAAAATAAAAACAAGTATGATGCAAATGCAAAATTAGTTAATAATTGTTTAAAATATTTTTTTTTTAAAAAAATTTTAGACATTTTGGTAAATTCTATAAAAGAAAGTGTAAAAACACATATAGAAATAAATAGATAAATTGTTTTGCTGATAAACATTAAAATTAATAATAAGAGCAAAATTAATCCTGTATTTATCCTTTTAAATATTTCCGATTGCATTTAAATACCGCCAAAGTTTCGTTTAGTTTTATAAAAATGTTTTAAAATTTTATTTAAATCTTGAGGCTTAAAGTCTGGCCATAATTTATCTAAAAAATACAATTCTGAATAAGCCAATTGCCATAACATAAAGTTACTCAACCTCTTTTTTCCCCCTGTTCTTATAAGTATATCTGGATCAGGAATATTTTTTGTATATAAATTATTTTTTATATGCTTTTCAGTAATATTTTTGATTTTAATTCTTTTAAATGTATTTAATAACTCTTTTTTTGAGCCATAATTTAAAGCTAAATTGACTAAGATTTTCTTATTTTTTTTTGTTTTTTTAACTGTCTCTTTTAGGACTGATTTTAATTTACTAGGTAATTTATTTGGTTCACCAATAATATTTATTCTAATTTCATTTTTAATAACATTTTCAATTTCAGATTTAAAATAAGAATTTACTAAATTAAATAAAAAATTAATTTCTTTTCTTGGTCTTTTACAATTTTCTGTCGAGAAAACGTAAAAAGTAACCGTTGGTATTTTGAGATTTATTGATGCTTCTACAATTTTTTTAACAGTTTGAACTCCCGCGTAATGACCTGAATTTCTGTTGTTATTTTTTTTCTTTCCCCAGCGCCCATTTCCATCCATTATGAATGCAACATGGTTAAGTTTATTCATAATTGTAAAACTTCTTTTTCTTTTTCTGCAGTAATTTTATCGATGGTTGAAATATGATCATCAGTAAGTCTTTGAGTGCTTTTTTCGAAGTTTTTATTTTCATCTTCTGTAATTTTTTTATCTTTAAGTTTTTTCTTTAGTTCTTCATTAGCTTCACGTCTTATATTTCTAATAGAAACTTTATTTTTTTCTGTCATTCCTTTTAAAACCTTAATTAACTCTTTTCTTCTTTCTTCGGTTAAATCAGGAATTCTTATTCTAATTAATTGTCCGTCAATTTGAGGATTAATGCCTAAATCAGATTTTTGGATTGCACTATCAATTAAAGTCACATTTGCTTTATCCCAAACTTGAACTGTTATTAATCTAGCCTCTGGGACCGAAATAGTGGCAAGTTGATTTATTGGCATCATTTGTCCGTATACATCAACCTTGATCATATCAAGCATTGAAGGGTTGGCTCTACCTGTTCTTAAAGTTGATATCTCTTTCTTAAATGCTTGAATTGTTTTATCCATTTTAGATAAATAATTTTTTTCATTAAATTCTGAACTCATTAAACCCCTTCGCCAACTTTAAATCTTATAAAATCAACAATTTCGATATTATCACTTTTTTTATTTTCTTTAAGAATATCCGAAACCTTTTTTTTAGGATCCATAATCCAAATTTGATTCATTAGAGTATTATCAGATATAAACTTATTTATTTTTCCTTTAGAAATTTTATCTGCGATTTCACCTTTTTTACCGGAGTTTACTAATTCAGCTTTAATTATTTCTAACTCTTTATCGACTATATCTTTTTGGATTCCTTTTTCATCAATCGCTAATGGGCTGGAAGCAGCAATATGCATTGCGATTTTTTGACCTAATTCTTTATTTCCATTATTTAATAATTTAACTACTGATACAATTTTTCCAACGTTTTTTTCGATAGATGAATGAATATAAAAATAATTTTTACCACCTTTTTTATCAAAGTACTTTGATCTTCTTATAGTAATTTTTTCTCCTATCTTAGAAATTAATGAAATTAAATTGTCATCTACAGACTTCCCATTTTTCATTTTGAAAGATTTAATTTTTTCAATATCACCCTGCACTTTGAAATTAATTTTAGAAATTTCTTTACAGAAATTTAAAAAATCTTTATTTTTTGCTAC
>CACEOY010000010.1 GCA_902561155.1 uncultured Pelagibacteraceae bacterium | reverse complement strand
AATGCTAAATGTTGTTGATAAAATTTTAATCTTTTTTTTGCCAAATGTATTTGCTCTCAATAGAACTATAGTTTTAAAAAAAATAAATGAAAATAAAAAATAAAAATTTGTTGTCAATCTCACTAACTGTTTTTTTAATTATTTTCTCAATAAGCTTTAATCAATATTATGGGTATATAGGAATTTTACCTATAGACAGTTTCTTAATTTTTAACTCTGGATTTGACCTAATGAACGGATATTATCCATTCAAGGATTATTGGACAATTAAAGAACCTTTTATAGATTTAATTCAAGCAGTTTTTTTTAAATTATTTGGTGTCTCATGGTTTTCATATGTTTTTCACGCATCCGTTTTTAATTGCATCATCACAGTTTTTACTTATTTTTTATTAAAAGCATTTAATCTAAATAACAGCTTAAGTTTCTTTTATTCTATTTGTGTTGCAATTTTAACTTATCCTTCTGCAGGAACACCTTTTAGTGATCATCATACTTTAATATTTTGTATATTAGCATTGTATTCTTTTATTTTAGCAATTTATAAAAAAAATAATCTTTATTGGTTTTTAATTCCAATCTTACTTGGGTTTTCATTTTTGTCTAAACAAGCGCCAACCATCCATGTTATTTTTTTAATAACAATTTTATCAATAATATTTTTCATAAAATCTAAAAATTTATCAAATTTTTTATTTGCTTTGAGTGGAGGAATAACAACCTTAATTTTATTTTTGGCTTTACTTTCTTTAGGGGATATAAATTTAAATGATTTTCTAATTCAATATTTTTCGTATCCAATGTCACTAGGTGGTAGTAGATTAGAATGGTTATTTCCTTTTGAATTCAAAAGAATTATATGGCGATATAAATTACAATACTTATCTATATTAGTTTTAATTTATTTATTCATTAAATTTTCATTTGAAAAAAAGAGAGAGAAGTTTTCAGATTACTTAATTATTATTAGTGTAATTATTTTTTGTCTATTAACTATAATGCATCAATTGATGACGATAAATGCAATATTCATTTACTGTCTAATACCAATTTTTTGTGGCCTTTCACATATATATTCAAAAAAGTATTTAAAAAAAGTGAAGGTAGTTGGTAATTTCTTAATTGCATTAACGCTATGCTCCACTTTTTACTATTATTCCTATTATGTAAAAAATCGGACATTTATGGATTTGCGGAACGTTAATCTTGAAAATGCAATTGATGGTATAGAAATACATCCAAAATTGTCAAAGATTAAATGGATAACAATGTTTTATCCGAATGAACCGTCTAAAGAAGCTTCTAATATAAAGTTGGCTTTAAAAGTTCTAAATGAGGATAAAAGCGAAAAAATAATCGTTACTGATTATCAATTTATTTCAGTTTTTTTAAAACAATATGATTTTTCACCCACGAGGTTTTGGTATGATTTTCACGGATATCCAACAGAAGAAAATGTATATTTTAAATATTGGAAAGAATTCGTGCTAAAAAAAATAAGAAAAAATAATATTAAAAATATTTATGTTCTGAAACCTTTGCATGGTGAAGCTAAACCTCTAGAAAATATTTTAAAAAGTTGTTATCAAAAAAAAATAATTTCAGAAACATTTTATAAATTAATTCTTAATAATTGTTAAATAATCATGGCGGGAGTGACGGGACTCGAACCCGCGGCCTCCTGCGTGACAGGCAGGCGCTCTAACCAAACTGAGCTACACCCCCAATGGTGGGTGGTAAAGGACTCGAACCTATGACCCTCTCGGTGTAAACGAGATGCTCTACCAACTGAGCTAACCACCCAGAAATTTGTTCGACATATACAATATAATTCCCGTAAAGTAAAAATGTATTTATAGAGCTACAAATAAGCTATATTATTAATATTATGATTCTTGATTGCCAATGTGGTGAAAAAAAATTTGTTGTTCCAGATAACGCTATACCAGCTGCTGGTCGGTTAGTTCAATGTAGCTATTGTGGAAATAAATGGACACAATTTCCAATTACAAAAAAGGTAACTAAAGAACCAATAAATTTTTTAGCTAAAAAAGAGGTAATAGAAAAACCTGCAAAAGTTCCACCTAAAATACAAAAAGAAAAAATTATTAGCACACCGATAAAGAAAAAGAAAATGGTCAAAAAAAGATATGGACCTTCAATTTATTCAAAAGAGTATCTGGAAAAAAAACATGGTATTAGTATTGATAAAAATTATGAGAATACATTAAAAGATAAATCAAATAAAAAAGTATCCCAATCCTATTTTGGCTTTTATAGTTTTTTATTTATATTTTTGTTCGCAATTTTTTCGACTATAGGAGTTTTAAATCTTACTAAAGACATAATTATAGTAAACCTTCCCTTTACAGAGATCTATATAGAATATTTGTTTGAAAATTTAAATAATTTTGTGATTCTTTTTAAAGATGCTTTAAATATATATTAATTTTCTAACTCTTTTATATTAATAAAATTCTTTGATAAATTCGAATTGTTCTTTTTAATATCTTTGAAAAAATTCCATGCTAGAACAACCATTGTATTATTATTGTTTTTAACATTTTCTTTGCTTTTTATAGGTATTTTAACTCCTGGAATGAATTTATTATGCTTTAGAAAATTATCCTCAACTATAAAATCAATTTGATCTGAAATGCCATAAAAATTTAATGCAGTTGTGGCTTTAGCTGGAGCGCCGTATCCTATTATTTTTTTGTGACTTTTTTTAAGTTTGTTAAAATTTTTAAGAATGTTTTCTCTAATTTTGTAAACTTTTTCTCCAAATTTTTTATAAGTTTCAAACTTTTTTATTCCAAATTTATTTTCCTCTGCGATTAATTTGGTTACGTTATCTTCGATTTTTTTGTTTTTATCTTTAGTAACGTATATTCTTATAGAACCACCGTGCGTATCAATTTTTTCAGATCGGTATATCTTTGCTTTTAATCGATTAAAAAAATTGTTCAAAGATGTTAAGGACCAGTAATTATAATGTTCATGATATATATTATCGAATGTCAGATCTTTTAAGGTATTAAGCAGATATTGAACCTCAATAACTATTGTCCCTTTTTTATCCAATAATTTAAACATGCATTCTGCCATTTCTTGAAGATTATCTGAGTGTGCAAACACATTTGAAGCAAGTATTAAATTAGCCCCTTTTTTTATTTTTTTTAAGTTTTTTTTGTTTAAAAAACCATTAAAAGTTTTAATTTTATCTTTATTTGCACTCTTGGCTAAATTTTTTGCAGGTTCGACGCCCAATATATTTTTAAAATTGAAATCTTTAAAAGGTTTAAGCGCTACCCCGTCATTACTTCCAATATCAATTATATAAGATTTTTTTGGTTTTAATTTGAAATCTTTTATATATTTTTTAGCAGCTTTAACGAAATGATCTCTAAAAACTTTTGATGTAGATGATGTATACAAATAATTTGAGAACATTTTTTTTGGATCTACAGCGACTGATAACTGGCAGTTATGACATTTATCGCAATAATTCATTTCTAAAGGGTAAAGCTCACTCTTATCATTTTTATTTTTAATTAGATTATTTGCTAATGGTTGATAGCCTAGAGAAACTACTCTTTTTAAATTTTTATTTCCGCATGATCTGCATTCAAATTTATAATATTTTATTAGCAAGTTTTTTTCATCTTCATCAACAAAAATATGTTTTATAGTATGAGTGATTCCGTAATTATCATGCTCTCTTTCTCCTCTTACTAAATTTAGAAAAGTCGTATCTTTTGTAAATACCATCGTATGAGCAACATTTGGTTTAATAATAGATAACTCTCCTTCATTTACTACTTGAGTAACTTTAGGAGAGCTTGGATTAATTATATCCTGAAAAACCTCAATAATTTGCCCTTTAGTAAATAAACATTTTTGCTCTTGTTGTGGATGATAGTGATTAGCTCTTATGGTTCCTTTTTTAGAGTTTATTAAACCTATTAAATTTATTGGTTCGCTAAGTTCATAATTGCTTATTTTACCTCTTTTATCTACAAATTCATTTTGACCTTTTTTTACATATTCTAAATCTTTAATTAAGTTAAGGTTCGACCATTTTAAAATCATCTCTTTAATACTTTCATCTAGATTGTATAAAAATTTAAATCCCTTTTTTTTTATCTTTTTATTAGACAAAGAAAAACCTAAATTAGGTATTTCGTCATTGGTTTCTCTCAAAACAACTTTTGGATTATATTTTTTACAAATTTCAGCAACTTCTTTGACTGTAACTGTGTCTTTTGTAAGATTAAAAAGTTCTTTGTTAATATCTTTTCTTTCCTCAACAAATTTAAAACATCTTGCCACATCAATTAAAGGCACTAGACTCTTAATTTGCTTCCCTCCTGAAAAAAGTTTTAGAACCCCATTTTGGGAAGTAATTTTTGAAAACAAATTTGGCATAATATCGACTCTCATTGTATCAGAGGAGTAACCATACACTGAGCCAAGTCTCAATATAACAAAGTTCTTACCTGATTTTTTTAACTGCTTTTCATTGTAATCTTTTGATTTTGCATAAGATAAGATTGGAGAGGTAACATCATCTTCTAAAATATCTTTTTTAATTTCATTAATCCCTTCAAAGACTACGTGAGTTGATGGCAAAATTATTTTACATTTGTAGGATATAGCATCTAAAATATTTTGTGTTCCTTGCTCTGCTATTTGTCTTATTTCTTTATCTTCTAAATCATTACTCTCACTTTTTACTCTAGGAACTTTTGTGATTCCTGCTAAATGGTGAACAATATCTGCATTGTGGCAATAATTGTTAATAAGATCCTTATCAAGAATATCGCCTTGAACAAAGTTTATATTCCAATTTCTTAATTGATTAACTCTTTCAGAGATAAATCTATTATCGATGACTGTTATTTCGTCATTCCAACTATAACCTGAGTAAATTTTGCATAGCTCTGTACCTATATATCCTAAGCCACCAGTAATAATAATTTTCTTTCCCATGAAAACTGAATCTACTCCAAATATAATTTAGAAACAATAAGCTTGATATAAATGCTTAATTAATTGGTGCTTTTGACTCTTCTTTAGTTTTGTTTTTTGGTAATTGTTCTACTTCTACCCATTCTACTCTTTTAAGGCTTTTAGTTAGAGCAATTTTTAAAACCTCATCAACATTTTTTACAGCTATAATTTCCATATTATTTTTAATGGACTCCGGCACTTCGGCTAAATCTTTTTTATTTTCTATTGGTATCAAAACTTTTTTAATTCCCGCTCTATGAGCAGCTAAAAGCTTTTCTTTTAAACCACCAATTGGCAACACCAAACCTCTTAAGGTCACTTCACCTGTCATTGCAACTTTTTTATCTACAGGTATTTCAGTAATAGCTGATACAATAGATGTAACCATTGCTATTCCAGCGGAAGGTCCGTCTTTTGGAGTTGCTCCCTCAGGAACGTGTATATGAAAATCCTTTTTATCGAAAATTGGGGGAATTATCCCAAATTCTAGACTTTTAGATCTGATATATGATTTAGCAGCTTTTACGGACTCTTGCATTACTTCTCCAAGTTTACCAGTAATTTGCATTTTTCCTTTGCCCGGCATAACAGCTGATTCAATTTTTAAAATTTCACCTCCAACCTCAGTCCAAGCTAATCCAGTTACAACACCGACTCTATTCTCTTCTTCAATTTCCCCATATTTAAATTTTTGAACTCCTAAGAAATTACTTAATTCTTTTTCATTTAATGATGTATTAACTTTTTCTTTCGCATCTATTTTTTTCACTAATTTTCTTGCAATTTTAGCGATTTCTCTTTCTAAATTTCTTACTCCAGACTCTCTTGTGTAATTTCTTATTATTTTCCTATTTACTTCTTCACTTAATTTCCACTCCTCTTTTTTAAGACCATTATTTTTACTTTGTTTAGGTATCAAATATTTTTGCGAAATGTTTACTTTTTCATCTTCTGTGTATCCAGATATTCTGATAACTTCCATCCTGTCCAATAGGGGTGGTAAGATGTTTAGTGTATTAGCAGTTGTTACAAACATCACATCTGATAAATCGTAATCTACTTCTAAATAATGATCGTTAAATTCTTTGTTTTGTTCAGGATCTAAGGCTTCCAAAAGTGCTGATGAAGGATCCCCTCTATAATCATTTCCGACTTTATCGATTTCATCTAACAAAAATAATGGATTTCTTGTTCCAGCTTTTTTCATCATCTGAATTATTTTTCCAGGTAAAGAGCCAATATAGGTTCGTCTATGACCTCTAATTTCAGCTTCATCTCTTATGCCGCCTAATGAAATTCTAATAAACTTTCTATTAGTTGCCTTTGCAATAGATTTTCCTAAAGAAGTTTTGCCTACTCCAGGGGGACCAACTAAACAAAGGATCGGTCCTTTCATTTTTTGAATTCTTTTTTGTACAGCTAAAAATTCAATAATTCTCTCTTTTACTTTTTCTAAACCATAATGATCCTCATCAAGTATCTTTTGGGCAGAATTTAAATCTGTATTTATTTTTGTTTTTTCAGACCATGGGAGTTCAGTCATCCAATCTAAATAATTTCTAACCACTGTAGCCTCAGCGGACATTGGGCTCATAGATTTAAGTTTTTTTAACTCTGAAAAACATTTGTCTTGAGCGATTTTTGGCATTTTGGCTTTTGTTATAGCTTTTGAAATGTTAGCTATTTCATCTTTGCCTTCATCGATTTCACCCAACTCCTTTTGAATGGCTTTTAATTGCTCGTTCAAATAATATTCTCTTTGAGTTTTCTCCATTTGATTTTTTACTCTTCCACGGATTTTTTTCTCAACCGATATAACACTGGTCTCTTTATTTACTATCTCATAAATTTTTTCCAGCCTTTTTCTTAAATCTCTTGTTTCAAGAATTTCTTGTTTTTGAAATATTTTAATATTCAAATTAGCTGCAATATTATCAGCAATTATTTTTGCATCTTTAGAGTTTTTAATAACGTTAAGATTTTCATTAAAATCTTTTTTGTTTAACACAATTAATTTTTCAAATCTTTTTACTAGGCCTTGAGCATAAATATCTAAATCTTTTGAAGTATTAATATCATCTGCGATTTCTACATCACATTTTAAATAGCTCGAATCGTTTTTAATATTTATTATTTTTACCCTTTTTTGACCTTCTACCAAAACTTTAACAGTACCATCTGGCAGCTTTAGAAGTTGGAGAACTTTGCTTAGACATCCAAAAGAAAATAGATCTTTATCCGATGGGTCGTCTGTTTCTGAATTTTTCTGAGCAACAAGAATTACAGATTTGTCAGTTTTCATAGCCTCTTGTAAAGCTTTTATAGATTTTTCACGTCCTACGAACAATGGTACAACTATTGAAGGGAAAATAACTATATCTCTAAGAGGTAATAGAGGTTTTGTATATGTAACATCCATACACCTTTATATGATAATTTTTATCTATATTTCAAGGAACAAATTGGCTTAAGCTACTGATGTTGATTGTTTTTTACCATAAGTGATAATCGGGTCACTATCTCCTTTCGCAGAAGACTTATCGATTGTTACTTTTAGAACATCTTCTTTATCTGGTAATTCAAACATAGTTTTTAAGAGAATATTTTCCAATATAGATCTTAGCCCTCTTGCGCCAGTTTTCTTTTTAATAGCCTTTTTGGCAATTTCAAGCACTGCTTCCTCTTGAAATTCAAGTTCTACATTTTCAAATTCAAATAATCTTTTATATTGTTTTATTAGTGAATTTTTAGGTTCTTTAAGTATTTTAATTAAAGATGCCTCGTTTAATTCATCAAGAGTTGCAATTATAGGCATTCTGCCAATGAACTCTGGTATTAAACCATATTTTATCAGATCTTCTGGTTCAAGGGATTTCATTAATTCGGAAAGTGGTAATTCTTTATAACTTTTAACTTTAGCGCCGAATCCTATCGAACTTCCTTTTCCTCTGCTGTCGATGATTTTATCTAAACCAGCAAATGCTCCACCACAAATAAATAATATGTTCGTTGTGTCAACTTGTAAAAATTCTTGTTGCGGATGTTTTCTTCCACCTTGCGGAGGAACACTTGCTATAGTGCCTTCCATTATTTTAAGCAAAGCTTGTTGCACACCTTCTCCTGAAACATCTCTCGTAATAGAAGGGTTTTCAGATTTCCTACTAATTTTATCTACCTCATCAATATAAACTATACCTCTTTGAGCTTTTTCAACATTATAATCTGCTGCTTGTAAAAGCTTTAAAATAATATTTTCTACATCTTCACCTACATACCCCGCCTCTGTTAAAGTTGTGGCGTCAGCCATTGTGAAAGGTACATCAAGTATTTTCGCTAAAGTTTGTGCTAATAAAGTTTTTCCGCAACCAGTTGGTCCAACTAATAAAATATTTGATTTTGAAAGCTCTACGTCTTTATTGGTTTTAACTTCATGGTTTAGTCTTTTGTAATGATTGTGTACAGCTACTGACAAAACTTCTTTAGCTTTCTTTTGGCCAATTACATAATCATCTAGCACATTACAAATTTCTTTTGGCGTAGGCACTCCATCTTGATGCTTAATTAGCGAGCTTTTATTTTCCTCTTTAATAATATCCATGCAAAGTTCAACACACTCATCGCAAATAAAAACTGTCGGACCAGCAATAAGTTTTCTTACTTCGTGTTGGCTTTTGCCGCAAAAAGAACAGTACAGAATATTTTTATTATTTTTTTCACTCATAACGAATCAATATGATAATAATAATGTTGAAATAAAGTCTTATCAAGTCCAAGTTGAAATTTATGCTAGATATTGTGTGTTATTTTCTTTTTTCCACAACAGAGTCTATTAATCCAAATTTTTTTGCTTCATCTGGAGTCATAAAGTTATCTCTCTCAAGAGCTTTGGAAATTTCTTCAACTGATTTGCCTGTGTGTTTTGAATAGATTGTATTAAGCCTGGTCTTTAAGGACTGTATTTCTTTAGCGTGAATTTGTATATCTGTAGCTTGACCTTGAAAACCCGCCGAAGGTTGGTGGACCATAATTCTAGAATTCGGCAGTGAATATCTTTTGCCCTTTTCGCCTGCTGATAATAAAAAAGATCCCATAGATGATGCTTGGCCTATGCATAGAGTTGAAACTGGAGAATTAATATATTGCATGGTGTCATAAATTCCTAAGCCAGAGGTAACAAGTCCACCTGGGCTATTAATGTAAAAACTTATTTCTTTATTTGGGTTTTCAGACTCTAAAAATAATAATTGTGCCGTTACTAATGAGGCAACATTGTCATTAACAGGTCCAACAAGAAAAACAATTCTCTCTTTTAAAAGACGAGAATATATGTCGTAGGCCCTTTCCCCCTTACTCGATTGCTCAACAACCATGGGGATTAAATTGTTCATTTTTTCTTCAAAATCACGACTCATAACTTTGTTTTATACAACTATTGGTTACTTTTTGCTAATTTTTTTTGATTTAGAAGGTTTAGACTCTTTCTTTTTAATTTCGGGAGTTGCTTTTACTTTATTGTTTTCGTTAAAGCCTTTTATCAATTTTTCTGCTTCTTTTATCGTTAATTCCTTTTTTACTAAATTAATTTTTGATTTAAAAAATTTGATAATTTTTTCTTCATAAATTGAGCTTTGTAAATGTTGAGTTGCTGATGGATTTTTTTGATAATACTCAAAAACGAATTTTTCTTGACCAGGCATACTTTTAACTTGTTTTTGGATTTCATTTTTTATCTCATCTTCTGTAACTTTTATATTGTTGGTTTCGCCGTACTCATTTAAAATTAAACCTAATTTAATTCTTTTTTTAACAGATAGAACACTATTTTCATCTTTGTTGGAATTGGGGTTCGTTGGAATTGATTTGAGTTCATTATCAATCAAATTTTGCGGTACTTCAACTGTATGATTTTTTTCTAATTGATCTAGTATTTCTTTTTTTGTAATTGAGTTTAATGCCATGTTATATTGATCAGTAATTTGATTTTTAATTTTGTCTCTCAAATCTGCTAGATCTTTTGCTCCTAGTTTTTTTGCAAAATCATCATCAATTTTATTTTTCTTAGGACTTTTAATATTTAAAATTTCACAATTAAATAACGCTTTTTTATTGGCAAGTTCTTTTTTTGGGTGATTTTGAGGAAGAGTAGATATAACTTTTTTCTTCTCATTTTTTTTTACGCCAATCAGCTGATTATCAAATCCTTGTAAAAATAAATCTTTACCAAGTTCGATTGCAACATCTTTTCCTTTACTACCTTCAAATTCTTTGTCATCAACAGTTGCTTGGTAGTTGAAGATAACTTGATCACCTGTCTCAGATTTAGAATCGCTCTTTTTGTCCTGAAACGATTTGTACTCTTTAGAGAGGTTTTCTAATCTTTCCTCTAATACATCTTTGCTAACTTTAACTAAGTATTCTGAGATTTTGTATTTCTCGAAAGTTTGTAGTTTTATTTCTGGTAATAAATCAAGTTGTAATTCAAAGTTGAGATCTTTCCCTTCGCCAAATGTTTTTAAATCGATTTTTGGTTGTCCAGCTACTTTTAATTTTTTATCTTGAATAGCTTTCGTTGTACTTTCTTTTAAAACTTTATCAATTACTTCACCGTAGATAGCTTTTCCAAATTGATTTTTAATTACTGATGGAGGAACTTTGCCTTTACGAAACCCCTTAAGGTCTACCTGATCTTGTAATTCTAACAATCTATTGTCCAATTTTTTTTTTATTTCGTCTTTACCTACAATAATTGATAAAGTAGTTTTTAAACCTTTTTTTGACTGTACTTGTACTTTCATAAATATTGGTGGGCAAGAAGAGACTCGAACTCTTAAGCCTTGCGGCACTAGTTCCTAAGACTAGCGCGTATACCAATTCCGCCACTTGCCCTTGTTAGTTTAATTAGTTTTATATATCAATTTTTTTTTTTACAAAACTATTTAGTCTAAAATATGCCAATAAATAAATAATAATTAAGGAAAAAAACCAATACTTACACATCGAACCGTTTTCTCGTACCAAAATACTTGGTAAAACTAAAAAACTATATATTAGATTGATTAATAATGTATTTAAGTAATTACAATCTCTATCTGGATTTTTTAAATTTAAAATTTTATAAGACAACATATGAAGATGTTCACCGTCAGGTTTAATTGGTGATTTCTTTTGGACCAATTTTCTAAAAAATGAAAAAAAAACCTCAAAAAATAAATAAAATAACAAAATAGTAAAAAAGAATGATGAAACATTTGTATTTAAGTTATTTGTTTCTATCACATTTAATGCGGTAAAAGTACCGAATAGATAAGCACCACCATCACCCATAAAAATTTTTGCTGATGGAAAATTAAATAATAAAAATATTAAAAGAATTATTATTTGAGCTGTAATTAAAATTGAGAGAGGTTGAAGTTCATTATCAATGTTAATAAACAATAATATTGAATTTATAATTATTAATTGAAATGCTAAAAGCCCATTAAAACCATCAATTAAATTAGATCCATTAATTATAAATAAAAAACATAAAATTATAAAAAAGAGGTAAACTATTTTTATACTTAAAATTTGATTTAGAAAGATAAAATCAATTCCGTATATTTGAATTGAAAAAACTTTTACGGAAACTAATAGAATAGCAGCCATCGAAGCTAATCTTGATTTAGGACTTAATCTAAATTTAATATCATCTAAAAAGCCAATTAAAAATAAGCCTGTTCCAAGTACTAAATAATCAACATAAAATGAGGAGAACAAAAGATTGTTTAATGTAGCAAATATGAAAAAAGATATTAAACATGCTAAACCACCGCTTCTAGGTACATTACTTTTATGGAAAGCTTGTGGTTTATCGAAATCACTATCTAATAACAAACCATCCATTATTTTGTGAGAAAATTTTTGAATTATAAAAAAAGTGAAAAAACTGAGAAATGAAAATATAGATAACAGGCTAAACTCAAGAGACTCGCTTTGCATTAGATATTAATTTAATCCTTTATTGTTTTTTTTTACAATATAAATTCCAAATATTATTATACTCAATGAAATCATAACACGCCAAGTAATTACTTCATCCATAAGGAAATATCCAAAGAATACTCCAAAAATTGGAATTAAGTACGCTACTTGAGTTTGAAAAACTAGTCCATTCACAGATAAAATTCTAAATCTTATAAGCCAAGCCAATCCTGTCGCAACAATACCTAAATAAAGTAAAGACAATGTAGACTCTAAAGATGGGTCGGCTAGCCAAGGTTTTTCTAAAATTATCGCCATCGGAAAAAGGAAAATTAAAGACCATACAGTCGTAGATGTGGTGACGTTTTCATTTCCTTTATTTTTTATTCGTATAGTCAATATACCGCCAATAGAGTAAAATGTTGAGCCTAAAATAGTAATTAAAGCGAAAATATAATTACTTTCATTAATAATAATTTTATCTAAAAACAAAAATAAAATTCCTGAAAAACCTATAAGTACTCCTATAACCTTAAATATATTAATTTTTTCATTTTTTGTAAAAAAATGAGCTAATATTGTTCCGCTTAATGGTGTTGTACTCATCAACATTGCAGCTAAATAACTATTAATTTTACTTGTGCCTATAGCTATTAAAATAAATGGAATTGCTATGTTGCATAGACCTATTAAAGCATAGTGCTTCCATTCTTCTGAAAAAGCCTCTATTTTGATTTTCTTAAATTTACAAAGTAAAATTAATGGAGCGCTAGCAAATATTACTCGTACTAAAGCTAAAGTAATTGGTTCATAGGAATAAGTGGCAATTTTAATGTTAAAGAAAGATGAGCCCCAAATTAAGCCTAATAAAACAAGTAAAAATATATCAAATGAATTGGCCTCTCTCATAATATGCAATCTTAAATTGTATTGATGCTATAAACGCATAGCTGATATCATTTTATTAGAGGATATTCTATAATTAAATTCTGTTAAATAAATCGCAATTTATGAACGCCAGCAAAATTTTAAAACTTATTAAAGATAAAGAAGTTGAGTACGTAGACCTGAGATTTACAGATCCTAGAGGTAAGTTACAACATGTTACTCAAGATTTACAGACAGTTGATGAGGACATGCTCAACGATGGAATTTTTTTTGATGGCTCCTCAATAGCTGGTTGGAAAGCAATTAATGAGTCGGATATGATTCTCAAGCCTGATCTATCTAGTAATTTCATAGATCCATTTTTTTCACATACAACATTAGTTCTTTTTTGTGATGTAATGGATCCAATTACAAAAACTTATTATGAGAGAGATCCTCGATCGACTGCAAAAAAAGCTGAAGCATACTTAAAAAAAACTAATATAGGTGATAAAGCTTATTTTGGTCCAGAACCAGAATTTTTTGTATTTGATGATGTAAGGTTCACAAACCTTATGAATAAAGTAAGTTATGAAGTCGATAGCTCAGAAGGCCCGTATAACACCGGAAAAGAATATGAGAATGGAAATTTAGGACACAGACCAAAAGTCAAAGGAGGATACTTCCCAGTTCCTCCGGTTGATAGCGCACAAGATTTAAGATCTGAATGTTTAAAAGCAATGAAAGATATGGGTGTAAAAGTTGAAAAACATCACCACGAAGTTGCGCCTAGCCAACATGAGCTTGGGACATTATTTAATACTTTAGTCAATCAAGGTGATGCTATGCAAATTTATAAATATGCAGTTCATAACGTAGCCAACTCTTTTGGTAAAACAGCTACATTTATGCCAAAACCTGTAAAAAACGACAATGGTTCAGGTATGCATGTTCATCAATCGATTTTTAAAGGTGAGAAACCCTTGTTTGCAGGAGATAAATACGCAGGTTTATCAGATGATTGTTTGCATTATATCGGTGGTATTATCAAACACGCTAGAGCACTTAATGCTTTTTCGAACGCCTCAACAAATAGTTACAAACGATTAATACCTGGATTTGAGGCTCCTGTATTATTAGCATACTCTTCTAGAAATAGATCTGCAAGTTGTAGAATACCATTTAGTACAAGTAAAAAAGGCAAAAGAGTAGAAGTAAGATTTGGTGATGCGGCTGGAAATCCATACTTAACTTTTGCATCAATGTTAATGGCTGGGTTAGACGGTATTAAAAATAAAATTAAACCTGGTAAGCCAATGGATCAAGATTTGTACGCATTAGGCCCCGAAGAAGTCAAAGGTATTCCAACTGTTTGTTCATCTTTACGACAAGCTTGTGTTGCTTTAGATGAAGATAGAAAATTTTTAACTCAAGGTGGGGTGTTTACCGATGATCAAATAGACGCTTACATTGATTTAAAAATGCAAGAAGTAAACAACTTTCAAGATACTCCACATCCTATTGAGTACGAAATGTATTATAGCTGTTAAGCGGCTTATTTAAAATCTTTAAGATAATTTATTACAGATTTTCTTTTTTCTCTTTTAGCCTCATCTAAAGGTGTAGCTCCCCACCTATCACGGACAAATACTGGATGCCCATGCGAAACTAAATATTCGACTACCTCCAAGCAACCCTCTGCTGCTGCAAGATGTAAAGCAGTTCTAGAATCATAGTCGCCTGCGTGTACAGGCACTCCTTTAGCGATCAAGCTTCGAATACCCTCAACGTTATTTTCAAAAGCTGCGAATAATAGTTCAATTACTGCCAGTTCGTCATCGTAAATTGCCATCTTATCCGTCTTTCCATTTGGATCTTCGACTAAATGCGATGCTTGAGTATAGTTAATATCTAGTTTTTCATATTCTTTTATAATATCTTTATGGTTATTATTTTTTGCATCAAAGTAACCATATCCTCCCCAACGATCAGGTATCGGTTTCACACCTTGTTTAAGTAAAAATTGAACTGCTTCTAGTTGTCCTTCAGCTGAGGCCAGATGCAATGGAGTTCTCATATCATAGTCTCCAATTTGAAGATCTCTTTGTTCACTAACAAGACGTTCTAATGTTCTGATATTTCCATTACTCGCAGCCCAAATAGCTTCTCCACAACTATTTGCACGCCATTTTGAAATTGGTATTTTTGGATCAAGACGATCTGTGTCTGTCATCGTACCATCAAAAGTATGAACTAAATATTTTGACGTTATTCGTTTCGCCATTTCAATTCCTCGAACACTATTGCCTTGTTTGTCTAAGCGTGGAGAAAAAATACATATTCCCATTAATCTTGGTACTACCAATATAACTCCTCCTCCTACTCCACTTTTTGCTGGTAACCCCACTTGTTGAAAGAATGTACCGCTAGCATTGTACATTCCACTAGTTTGTAAAACGGGTAAACAGTTTCTTACTGTTTTCTGGCTTAACACACGATCTTGAGAAATAGGACAAACACCACTATTTGCAAGTGTAGCAGCAGCTGTTGCAAAATTTACTGAGGTCATCTCTAGTGAACATATGCTAAAATAAAGTTTAAGAGCTTCTGTGACTGCAGGTTCAGAATAAAAGTCAAATTCATCTTCATCAGGATGGATATCATTATGTAGCTTAGTTTTAGTGTGAGGTAAATTTCCTGTAGCCATTAAAAGATATCCCATGGCAATATTATTATATCCTGTAAAATTTTCTTGCCGTGCCATATCTTTATTGAATCTTGGTAACTCTGCACTAAAATTATCTTTTGGAGACCAACCTATTAATCTTCCAAATTGTTGTCTTATGTATCTTAATCTTTGACTATGTGACTCTTCTGGACCTATAAGACCTGCTGTCATTATAGCGCCAGCGTTGACCATTGGATTGAAAGGTATGCGGTTAAGTTGACCAACTGCAGTTTTAGCTAACAGAGTAAGATCATCAAATTGTCTACCAGAGGGTTCTTGACCAACATGTTGGTGAACTTTTTCTAATCCTAATTTTTCCATTGCAAAGCAGTAATTAAAAGGTTTGCACATAGATTGAATTGAAAAATCAACCTCACTGTCACCTTTTTGATATATCTGACCATCTGTTGTAACAATTGCGACACCAAATTGGTCTGGATCAACATTAGCTAGAGGAGGAATATACGAAGCTAATTCTCCTGATTTAACTTTTTTGACCTCATCAAACATATCATTTAAATTTTTTGCAAAGTAGGTGAAGTCTGGTATTGATAGTTCACCTCGTAAGGCTTTTTCAACAATTAATTCTGAACTTCGGATAATTTCAATAAAGTCTTCGAATACAATTTTATCACCATGGGCATCTAAATTTTGAAAAAGGCCAAATAGTCTTTTATCGTTTGCTTTTAAACCAGAATTTAACAAAACATCTTTAAATCTTTTTGTTTTGATTGTTTCATTATCATCTTCACATAGAGAGAAAAATAAATTTGCTTCACGTTTTGATTTAGATTTTAATTTCTCTAGAAGAGTAGATTTGTTTTTATAAGAGTTTTTTTTCATTAAAGATTAAGTTAATAATTTTATTTAAAAAAAACAACCCTTAATCTTTTTGAAATTTAACTTGTTTTAAAAGACTCTCCACATCCGCATCGTTCAGTCTCATTAGGATTTTTAAAAACAAATTGTGATGAAAATTTTTCTTTTTTATAGTCCATTTCTGTTCCTAGAAGATAAATAATAGCAGCAGGGTCTATGAACACTTTTACTCCTTTATCCTCAATAACTTCATCATTTACTTTTTTATCTTTTGCATATTCCATTGAATAACTCATACCAGCGCAACCACCAGATTTTACTCCTACTCTTACTCCAATAGTTTTATTGTCTGCATTTGTCATTATCTCTTTAATTCTAGCAGCTGCAGTATCAGATAATTTGATAATTTGATTGCTCATAAATTTAATTCCAACTTTGCTTCTTCACTCATCATATCTTTTGTCCAGGGAGGACTCCAGACAAGTTTTAAATCTACTTTATTTATACCTTCAATAGAATTGATATTTTCCTTTACCATCTTAGGTAAACTATCTGCTACAGGGCAATTTGGACTAGTTAAAGTCATTTCAA
>CACEOY010000009.1 GCA_902561155.1 uncultured Pelagibacteraceae bacterium | reverse complement strand
GTATTAATTTTATCTATTATCTTTTTTTTATTGTATTCGATATCAATCTCTTTACCATGTATAACATTAAGTATTAAAGCCACATCTTTTGAGTTGCCCTGAGCTTTAATATTGATGGGATAACATTTATTTGAAATATCATCTCCTATGATTTTAGTCCAATTATCAACAATCGAAGATAAATTAAATCCGTTTTTCTTTAAAACTTTTTTTATTTGAGTAGGCAAAGTGTTTGACAAAGGTCTAAGCCCTTGAATGAAATTTTTAGTTAAACTATTATTAGTTTTTTTTTTATGCATTTAAAATTTAACTTAACAAAAAAAATTTTAGCTTGGTATGATAATAACAAGCGCACTTTACCTTGGCGTGTTGGTAAAAATTCAACTAATTTGCTTTATTATAGAGTATTAAGTGAATTTATGTTACAACAAACACAAGTTAAAACAGTAATTCCTTATTTTAAAAAATTTACTAAAAAGTTTTGTAATCTCGACTCATTATCTAAGGCTAATGAGAATAAAATTCTTAAGTTGTGGGAGGGTTTAGGATATTACAGAAGAGCCAGAAATCTTTTAGCTACGTCAAAAATTATCGTTAAAAAGTATAATTCTAAGCTTCCTCGAGAAATAGATGAAATTAAAACTTTACCAGGCGTCGGGGATTATACTTCAAATGTTTTAGCCGCTTTAATTTATAACACACCAACATTAGCATTGGATGGAAATGTGAAAAGGGTTATTTCTAGAATATTAAACAAAGAAGTTAGTAAAATTGATTTCAAATATTTTAAAAATATTAATAGAAAAAATTTATTTAATACTAGTAGAAATTCAGACTTCGTAGAGGCGATGATGGAATTTGGAGCCCTAATTTGTAATGCAAAAGTTCCAAAATGTGAAATATGTCCTATACGAAAGGACTGTAGATTTTATAAATCCAAGAAAAAAATTAAAAAAATAAAAAAAGAAGTAGTAAATAAAAACTTAAATATTTTTTGTTATTTATCAAAAAAAGGCGAAATAGCTTTAACAAAAAAAAATACTTTAGGTTTTTTAAAAGAATTTAATTTACCGAAAATAGAAACCTCCAAAAGTAAAAATAAATTAAAAAATTGGAAATTATTACTAAAGTATAAAAATGCTATTTCAAACAAAAAACTTAATATTAACTTGTATTATCAGTTCTCTAAAAATATACCAAATAATTATTCTTGGTATTCTATTAAAAATAATAATGAATTTATACCTTCGTTCACAAAAAAAATTTTTAAAAAGGTTTCGGTTTTATTTTAATGAAAAAAAAATTTGCAATTATTGGATCTGGAATTGCTGGTTTAACCTTAGCAAACTTTTTATATAAAGATAAAAATTATGACTTCATGGTTTATGAAAAAAATGAAAGCCTACCCATTGATGATGGATATGGTATACAACTTTCAACTAATAGTATTAGAATTTTAAATGAAATAAACTTCAGTAAAATTAACAGTGATGACATTTATCATCCAAAGGGTGTTGATTTTTATAATATACAAAATAAAAAAATATGTGATTTAGATTTAATTCAATTTAACGCAAACAACAACAAATATACAACTTTGCAAAGATCTACTTTGATTGAATTTTTAAAAGATGATATTTATACTCAGCACATTAGGTTTGGAAAAAGAATTAAACAAGTTTCTGAATTAAAGGGTAAAGTTCTAATTAAATTTGATGATAATACAAATGATCTTGTAGACTATGTCATTGGCGCAGATGGAATTTTTTCCAATACGCGTTCATTTTTTGAAAAGAAAAAAAATATACCAGTGTTTAAAAATGCTTTGGCAATTAGATCAATTCTTAATTCAGCATCAGGATTAGATATTGATCAATCTAGAATTAGTCTAATGATGGGTAAAAACTGTCATTTGGTTATTTATCCAACTAATAAAATCAAAGAGCTTAATTTCGTTTGCATATTGAGACATAAGAACAAAGACCCTAATAATATTAAGACTTTACTTAAAGAAGTTGTTAAACAAAATCATAATTTAGATAAAGTTTTTAAAAATGATTTAAAATTTTGGCCGTTATACGCAACTCCTAAAATACTTCCCTCATCTAATAGTAAAGTTTTCTATATCGGTGATGCATTTAATGGATTTTTACCAACAATAGCCCAAGGCGCAGGACAATCAATAGAAAGTGCTTATGAATTATTTAATTTAATTAAAAATGAAAGAAGGGATATACAAAATAATTATTTTAAAGATAGGTCAAAGAGAGCAAAAATAGTAAAAAGAAGATCAAACTTTAATTTTTATGTTTTTCATTTGTCAAGCAAGTCAATGCAAAAGATAAGAAACTTTTTTATGAAATTTTTATTAAAAAGAAAAAATTTTATTAATTCTTATTTAGGTAAAATTTACAAAAACTAAGTTTATTTTTGCGATATAAACTTTTGTCTTAGACTATCAATTAAAATAGTTGACCCATTTAAATTATAATGCCAATAAGTCCAACCATTACAACTATCAGCGCCCATTATTTTTGCAGCAACTTTATGAATTGATCCTTCAGAATCCTTATATTTTATGCTCCCATCTGCCATTATTTTTGCATTAATTTTTCTCTTAGCATCAAATAGAGTTGTTCCAGGTTTTAACATTCCTATTTCTACAAGTGACCCAAAAGGTATTCTAGGTTTAGATTTGTTATTTTCAATTGTATCAAGATAACTATCATTAATAGCTTTTGTTTTTTTTATTCTTTCGATAGCAGCTTTAAAATATCTTCTCTCTTTTTCTATTCCGCAGTAATTTCTTCCTAATTTTTTTGCAACAACAGCTGTTGTCCCAGTGCCTAAAAAAGGATCAAAAATACTGTCACCTTTATTAGTAGTTGCTAGAATAATTCTATGAAGTAATGCTTCTGGTTTTTGAGTGGAATGAACTTTTTTTCCATTTTTCTTTAATCTCTCTTTTCCATTACAGATTGGAAATATCCAATCCGACCTCATCTGCAAATCATCATTTAAACACTTAAGAGATTGGTAATTGAACGTATATTTCGACTTTTTATCTTTTGATGCCCAAATAAGAGTTTCATGAGCATTAGTAAATCTAGTCCCTTTAAAGTTAGGCATTGGATTGTTTTTTCTCCAGATTACATCATTAAGGAGCCAATAATTTAAATTTTGTAAGTGATAGCCTAAACGAAAAATATTATGATAAGAACCAATAACCCAAATGCTTCCGTTATCTTTTAAAATCCTTTTACATTCAGTAAGCCATGCTTTACAGAAATCATCATAATATTTAAAGCTTTTAAACTGATCCCATCTATCGTTTACTCCATTCACCTTACTTCTGTCTGGACGTGTCAACTTTTCTCCTATCTGCATATTGTAAGGAGGGTCAGCAAAAACTAAATCAAAAGAATCTCCTGGAATTTTTTTTAATTCTTTTAAGCAGTCACCGATTAAAATTTTATTGTGAAATTTAAACATATTTAGATTCAACCTTAAATTGAATCTTAGGTCAATAATTTTTACGTGAAAAAATAAATTATTTAGTCAGATTAAAATTCTTTTAACAACATCTTGTGTATCGGATTAAAATTCTTCCTATGCATTGTGGTTAATCCATATTTTTTTAATCCTAAAATATGTTGTTTAGTTCCGTATCCAAAGTTTTTGTTCCAATAATAGTTTTTGAATTTTTTTGACATTTTAATCATTATTTTATCTCTATAAACTTTAGCAAGTATAGAAGCTGCGCTTATACATTTAATTTTTTTATCTCCTTTAATGACAGTCTTATATTTACTTAAAATTTTAGGAGCAAAAATACCATCTATTAAGACTAAATCCGGTTTTTTAGGCAAGCTTAAAATAGCTCTTTGCATAGATAATAGTGATGCTTGCAAAATGTTGAACTTTTCAATTTCTTTGACTGAAGCTACTCCAATTGAAAATAGAGAATTATTTTTAATGTCTTTTGATATTTTTATTCTTTGTTCAAAAGAGAGTTTTTTCGAATCTTTTAAGTTTTTTATTTGGACACCTTTTTTTAAAATTACTGCAGCAGAAACAACTGGCCCAGCCAAGCATCCTCTACCGACTTCATCGACACCAGCAATAATTTTATATTTTTTTAAACTTTTCAAAATTTTTTTAGTTTTTCTCTTATCATTTTTAAGTCTATCCAAGAAAATTTTTTTTGATCTGGTTGTCTTAAAAGATAAGCAGGGTGAAAAGATACTATCGAATATGTTTTTAACTTGTTAATCTTAAATTCATGCCATTTGCCCCTCATTTTTGAAATAACGTCTTTGTTACCCAAAATAGCATTCATTGCTGTACTGCCTAAAAGCAAGATAATTTTTGGTTTTATTATTTCTATATGCCTTTTAAGATATGGGAGATATTGTTCTATCTCTTTATCTGTGGGTTTTCTATTTTCCGGAGGTCTATAGTTTACAACATTTGTAATGTAAACTTTTTCACGATTTAAATTTATAGCATTAAGCATTTTATCTAAAAGCTGTCCAGCTCTACCAACAAATGGCAAACCTTCTTTATCCTCGTTAGCTCCTGGGCCCTCTCCAATTATCATGACTTTTGAATTGGGATTTCCGTCTGAAAATACGAGATTTGAAGCACTCTCTTTTAACTTACAATTTTTAATATCTTTAATTTCCTCCCTTAGTTTTTTTAAACTTTGAGCTTTATCTTTTTGTATATTATGTTGCTTTTGGTTGTATCTATTTATTGATTTATTGTTAAAGATTAAATTGTAATTAATTAAACTATAGTATTTAATTAATTTAGTTAATTTGGTATTTATATTTTTGGACATTATGAGTAATTTTTTTAAACTAAATAAATTAATTTTACAAATCTTCTTTTTATACATTGTGTTATTAACAGGTTCTAGCAATAGTTTAGAAAAGTATTATAGAGGAGATTCTGTATCAAATTATTTTTCAGGCATTTTAACATTGCAAGATTATAACTATAAAAAGTCATATAATTTTTTTAAAAAACTTGAAAATCTTGAGGACAATCATTTCGAATATTCTATTTCTTTTTTAGAGACTTTGGTGAATAATTCAAAAATAAATGAGGCTTTTAAATATTCTAAGAAACTTCAATTAAAAAAAAAGAATTTTTTTCAAAGTGATCTTATTATTATTAGTAAATACATAAAAAGCAAAGACTTTCAAAAAGCAAATAACCTTCTAACCAGAATCAACAAAAACAACTACACATCTTTAGAAGAATTGATGAGTTTAATAATACTTAACTGGGTACAAGTTGAAAAATTTAATTTGAATTATTATGAGGCTAATGAAAAATTTAAATTAATAAATAATCGGTACGAAAATATAAAAAAAATTAATAATATTTTTCTCAATTGCTATTTTGATACAAAAAACGTTAAAAAAGAGTTTCAAAACCTAATTAGCGATAAAACGACTGATTTTTCAAGATACACATTTTTTTATGCTAATTATTTGTTTAAAAAAAACTTGCCAAAAAAAGCAAGTTTTATTCTAAGTGAAAAATTGGCCAAACATCCGAGAAATCTATTACTTAATCAACTTTATTCTGACATTGAATTAAAAAAACAAAATCATTTAAAAAATAATTTTGAATGTAGAAATGTCTCAAATATAATCGCTGAATTATTTTATATTACAGCAAACGC
Source organism: uncultured Pelagibacteraceae bacterium (assembly GCA_902561155.1). Taxonomy (GTDB): domain Bacteria; phylum Pseudomonadota; class Alphaproteobacteria; order Pelagibacterales; family Pelagibacteraceae; genus Pelagilacustribacter. The sequence goes on along the minus strand of CACEOY010000009.1, from coordinate 19,791 downwards.
ATTAGCTTCACAGAGCTTTTATTCCTTATCAAACTTTTATATTAATTTATCAAAATATTTAAATCAAAACTTTTATTCCTATAATACATTGCTTGCTGAAAATTTTGTAAGAACAGAAAATTACCCAAAGGCAAAAAAAATTTACCTTTTATTAAATAATTTTGGAGAACATTATAGTTGGCATTCGTCAAAACAAATTGCATTATTAGATATTGAAAATTCTAAAATAGAGGAAGCGATTAAAAATTTAAAAAAGAGTTATAGTAATTTAAATACACCTAATGTTTATCAAACTTATGATTTTGCTCAATTTTTAAAAAATAATGAAAAATTTGAAAAGTCTATAAAATTCTATTCAAAGGTATTACAAAACATTCCAAAATCACATGAATTATATCCTAAGGCAAAAGATGGTAGAGGAATAGCTTATGAACAAATAGGTAATTGGGTAAAAGCTGAAAAAGATTTTTTAGACTCACTTGAAGCAAAACCAGATCAAGCTTATGTCATAAATTATTTAGCATATAGTTGGATTGAAAAAGGAATTAAAATTGAAAAATCTTTAGAAATGTTAAAGAAAGCAAATAAATTAAGATCAAATGATGGTTACATAACTGATTCTTTAGGATGGGCTTTGTACAAATTGAAGAAATACAAAGAAGCTAAAGTTTATTTAAAGAAAGCTGTCCAATTGATGCCATCAGATCCTATCGTCAATGATCATTTTGCGGATATTTTGTGGATGAATGGAAATAAGCTACAGGCTAGATATTATTGGAAATACGTTTTGAATTTAGAAGAAACCGATAAGAACCTTAAAAAGAAAATCAATCAAAAAATATTGAATGGCCCACTTTCTTTAAATTAATGAAAATAAAATCTTTTTCAAAAATTAATTTAACATTGAGAGTTTTAAATAAATTAAAAAACGGGATGCATAATATTGAAACCAACTCAACTTTGGTTGATCTTTTCGATGAAATAAATATTAAAAGAAATCAGAAAAATGTAGTGACTTTTTCTGGAAAATTTAAAAATCAAGTAGATATTAAAAAAAACACAGTTAAAGATACGTTACTATTACTTAAAAAAAATAAGATTATAAAAAACTTCTATAAAATAAGAGTAAAAAAAAATATTCCTGTTTATGCAGGCTTAGGCGGTGGAACAAGTAATTCTTTTAGTATTGTTAACTATTTCATAAAAAATAAATTTAGTGAAAAAATAATAAGAATTTTCGAAAAAGAAATAGGATCTGATTTTAGGTTGTTTTTGAACAAATACTCTTTCCAAAAAAAATTTAAAATAGTTTATAAAACTAAAAATAGTATTAACTCATTTATTTTAATAGTTTTTCCATACATAAATTGCAAAACAAAAAATATATATAAAATGGTAAATAACTTTAGTTTATCCTCAGGCAACAATTATACTAAAAAAATTGAAAGGAAAAAATTTATTAATACATTAAAAAAGGACCAAAATGATTTACAAAAAGTGGTAGAGAAAAAATATCCTAAAATTTCTCGACTAATTCTATCTATCAATAGACAGGAGGGCTGTATTTTTTCTCGAATGACTGGATCTGGATCAGCTTGTTACGGAGTTTTTAAATCAAAAAAAACTGCAAAAATTGCTGTTGCTAAATTAAAAAGAAAATACCCTAAATATTGGTGCGTTATTACAAAAACTATTTAATTTAAATTTTTTATGATATATGAAGCAAAGTATTGGGGCATAGCCAAGCGGTAAGGCAGTGGTTTTTGGTACCACCATCCTAGGTTCGAATCCTAGTGCCCCAGCCATAATAATGAAAAAAAAAATTAAAAATTTAGTCATAAAAATTAAAAAATATTTTTTTCCATTTTATAATTCTAAAAATATCAAACTTTTATTCAAAAATTTAGAAATCGGTGAGTCAAAAGAAAAAGAAGTAGCAATGTTTGTAGGAGGCTGTGTGAGAAATTATTTACAATCAAAAAAAATTGTCGACATTGATATGGCAACTATATTGACACCCGATGAAATAAAAAAAAAATTACAAAATTCTAAATTTAAAGTTATTAACACTGGACTTGAACACGGATCAGTAACAATTGTACTTGATCATAATAAATTTGAATTAACAACTTTAAGAAAAGATGTAAAAACTGATGGAAGACACGCTGAAATTAAAACTATTGATGATTGGAAAGAAGACTCTAAAAGGCGAGATTTCACAATAAATGCAATTTACTTGAGCAAGAAGGGAAAGATATTTGATCCTCAGCAAGGAGTGAGCGATCTTAAAAATAATATTGTGAAGTTTATCGGTGATCCTCAAACTAGAATTGAAGAGGATTTTCTCAGGATAATAAGATTTTTAAGGTTTACTATACAATATAAATCGTCAATTGAAAATTCTACTGTTCAAGCAATAAAACTTAATTTGAATGGCATTAAAGCTCTTTCGAAAGAAAGAGTTTTATCTGAATTATTTAAAATACTTAAAATAGAAAATTTTTTTAAATTGACAGATACAGAAGAATTAACCGAAATCTTTTTATTAATTTTTCCAGAGTTAAAATATTTAAATAGACTTAAAAATTTTAGTTTAATTCGAAATTATATTGAAAACTCAGAAATTTTATTGTTATCGATTCTTTTGATAGATTTAAAGGATAATCACGAGTATTTTTGTCATAAATATAAAGTACCAAATAAAACCCGAGATAATTTAAAATTATTAGGTAGTAAGTTTAAAGAGCTTCAAACCGATAAAGAATTTTTTAAAAAAAATTTAAAGAATAATGCTTATAATATGGGATTGAAGAACCTAAAAATATTATTCACTCTAAACCTATTAAATAAAAAGAGAATTTCTAATAAAGAAATCGACACTTATAAAGTAATAGAAAAAATATCAATTCCTAAATTCCCGTTTGATGGAAAATTTTTATTGAAAAAAGGTGTTCAAGAGGGAAAAAAAATTGGTGTCATATTAAGTGAAGCTGAAAAAATTTGGGTTAATAATAATTTTAATTTATCACCTAAAGATTTCGAAGCAATTATTAAAAAAAATACTATTTAAAATTAAATATAATCTACTTTTAATATCTCAAAATTTCTCTCTCCCGATGGCGTATTGACACTAATAATATCTTTACAACTTTTTCCAATTAAAGCTTTTCCGATAGGACTTTGAAAATAAATAAAATTTATACTGATATCAGCCTCGTCTCTTCCAACTAATTTATATTTAATTTTTTTTTTTGTTTCTAAATCCTCTATAATTATTGTAGAGCCAAATATTACTTTACCGTTGTTTTCTAATTTTGTAACATCAATAACATTTGCTCTGGCAATCGTATCATTTATTGATAAAACTCTTCCCTCAATTTTAGCCTGTTGTTCTTTTGCTGCATGATATTCTGCATTTTCTTTTAGGTCACCATGAGATCTTGCTTCAGAAATTGCTTCTACAACTTTTGGTCGCTCAATATTTTTTAAAATTTCTAACTCTTTTTTTAATTTTTCAAGACCTTCTTTTGTAATAGGTTCTTTATCCATTCATTTTACCATTTAGCTTGAGGAGGCAGGGACATTAAAATTGCTTGAGTGTTACCGCCAGAATTTAATCCAAATTTGGTTCCTCTATCATATAATAAATTAAACTCTACATATCTTCCTCTTTTCAAAAGTTGTTTCTCTTTATCTGCATTGTTATATTTGAGTCTCATTTTTTTTTTTATAATTTTTTTTGATATTTCAATAAAGCTCATACCTATTTCTCTTACAAACCTAAAATCTTTTTCCCAATTTTTATTTTCATAATCAAAAAATATACCCCCTACGCCTCTTGGCTCATCTCTATGCGGTAAATAAAAATATTTATCACACCACTCTTTAAATTTATTATAATTCCTGTTGTTTTCTTTACAAACTTTTTTTAAATTGTTATGAAAATAAATTTCCTCTTTTTTATCTTTAAAACTTGGCGTTAAATCTATACCACCTCCATACCAACTTTTTGAGGTTACTATAAATCTTGTATTAAAATGCATAGCCGGAACTTTTGGATTTTTCATATGAGCGACGACTGAAATTCCAGAGGCCCAATATTTACCATCTTTTTGAGCCCCAAGAATGTTCTTGCGAAATTTTTTTGAAAATATACCTGAAACTGTAGATTTATTTACACCTACTTTATCGAATACTTTTCCGTTTCTTAATATTTTATAAGTCCCTCCGCCACCATTAATTTTTTTAGACCAGTTTGTTGAAATAAATTTTTTTGCACTCTTAGAATCTTTTTCAATCTTTTCAAAATGATTACAAATTTGTGCTTGTAAGTATGAAAACCATTTATCTGAATAAAATTTTTTATCTTCTAAATCCATATTAAAATATTTTAATTTGTCTCAAAGCTTCTGCAGCCGATATTGAAGCGGTAACTGCCACATTTAAAGATCTTGTTTTATTAGATATCGGAATTTTCAATTTATTTTTAAGTTCTTTATGAACATATTCAGGCACTCCTTTGCTCTCTCTACCTAGGAGGATGATATCATTTTTTTTAAAACTAAACTTAAATAACGATTTTTTTGCTTTTGTAGACAATAATATTACTCTTGATTTTTTATTTTTATTTAAAAGTTCTTGAAAATTATCATATCTAATAATACTACTCTGATTTATATAATCCATTATTACTCTTTTAAATCTAGAGTCGTTTAAATTAAAACCACATGGTTCAATAATATGCATTTTTAATCCCAGACATGCGCAAAGCCTCAAAATTGAAGCCGTGTTTTGTGGAATATCAGGTTTATAAAGAGCAATGCTTATCATATTCAAATATATTATGTGTCATTCTGACCCTAGAAAACATTAATTTTCTGTCTTATTTAATAAATAAGAGTATAAACATCAATATGGACAAACCAGAGAAAAAGACAACAACTAGAAGGGATTTTTTATTTACTACTAGTTACACTGTTGGTGCTGTAGGCTTAGGTGCTGTAATATGGCCTTTGATTGACCAAATGAATCCTGATAAAGCACAAAAGGCTTTAGCAACTACAGAGGTTGACATAAGTCAAATTGAACCTGGTAAGTCCATTACTGTTTTGTGGAGAGGAAAGCCAGTTTTTTTGAAAAGACGAACACAAGAGGAAATTTTAGAGGCAAGATCAGTTTCTTTAAACGATCTTCCACATCCTGAAAAAGATGAAGAAAGAGTTAAAAGTGGAAAAGATGAATGGCTAGTTATGTTAGGGGTTTGTACACATTTAGGATGTGTTCCTCTTTCAAACAAAGGGGACTACAAAGGGTGGTTTTGCCCTTGCCATGGATCACATTATGATCTGTCCGGTAGAATTAGAAAAGGTCCAGCACCTAAAAACATGGAAATACCAAAATATGAATTCGTTGATGCTAACACAATTAAGATTGGATAAAATTTATGAGTGAACATGAATACGTACCAAAGTCAAAGGCAGGAAAGTGGTTTAATGACAGACTACCTTTATTATCTTTAGCATCTCATTTAACAGATTATCCAACCCCTAAAAATTTAAATTATTGGTGGACATTCGGCGGTATTTTAACTTTTTGTTTGTTGACACAAATCATTACCGGAATAGTTTTAGCGATGCATTATGTTGCTCATGCAGATTTAGCTTTTGCAAGCGTAGAGCATATTATGAGAGACGTTAATTATGGTTGGTTAATAAGATACATTCATAGTAATGGAGCTTCGATGTTTTTTTTAGCAGTTTACATTCATATATTTAGGTCTTTATTCTATGGATCTTATAAGTCCCCAAGAGAAATAATTTGGATAATAGGTTTAATGATTTATCTTTTAATGATGGCTGCTGCATTTATGGGCTATGTATTACCTTGGGGTCAAATGAGTTTTTGGGGAGCAACAGTAATTACAAATTTATTTAGCGCAATTCCATTAGTAGGAGATAGCATTACAACATGGCTATGGGGAGCTTACTCCGTAGATAATCCCACTTTAACTAGATTTTTTAGCTTACATTATCTAATACCTTTTTTAATTTTAGGTTTGGTGGTTCTACACATCTGGGCGTTGCACATACCTGGAAATAATAATCCAGTAGGAATAGATATAAAAAAACCGTCTAAAGACACTGTTCCTTTTCATCCATATATAACTATTAAAGATGCTTTTGCCTTACTTTTATTTTCAATTATTTTCGCTGGCTTTGTATTTTTTGCTCCTAATGTTTTAGGACACTCAGACAATTATATTCAAGCAAATCCAATGGTTACTCCAGCCCACATAGTTCCTGAATGGTATTTATTGCCTTTTTATGCAATTTTAAGATCAGTTCCTGACAAACTTGGTGGTGTAATTCTTATGTTTGGGGCAATATTCATTTTATTTGTGTTACCATGGTTGGATACTTCAAAAGTAAGATCAGCAGTATTTAGACCAATATATAGACAGTTCTTTTGGATTTTAGTTTTAGATGTTTTAGTTCTTGGTTATGTAGGTGCAATGCCTGCAGAGGGTATTTATCTAGTTTTAGCAAGAGTTGGAACTGTTTACTACTTCCTTCACTTTATAGTAATATTACCAGTAGTTGGATATTTAGAAAAAACTGAGCCTGTTCCTTTGAGTATATCTGAGCCAGTCCTATCTGGGTCAGCCAATTACTCTATGGCTAAGAAGGATAATGAAAAAATTTAAATTATTCTTCTGTATATTATTATCTCTTACTATTTTTAATACTCTTAAATCGGCAGAACAGGTTGATCCTATAAAGGTAGATTGGAGCTTTAAAGGTTTGCTTGGTAAATTTGATAGAGCTTCATTACAAAGGGGTTATCAAGTATATAATGAGGTTTGTGCTTCTTGCCACTCTATGCAATATTTAAGCTATAGAAATCTCGGAGAGCCCGGAGGGCCTGAGTTCTCTGAAGAAGAAGTTAAAGCCATAGCTGCAGGTTTTGAAGTTACTGATGGCCCAGATGCTCAAGGGGAAATGTTTACTAGAGCAGGAAGGCCATCTGATAAATTTGTGAGTCCTTACCCAAATGTTAAAGCAGCTGCTGCAGCTAACGGAGGAGCTTATCCTCCAGATATGTCCGTCTTGGTAAAAGCAAGAAAAGGGGGAGCTAATTATATTTATTCAGTTTTAGTTGGTTACGAAGATCCACCTCCTGGGGTAACATTAGATGAGGGTGTTTATTATAATAAATATATGATTGGTAATAAGATCAAAATGCCAAATAATTTGTCTGACGGTTTAGTAGAGTATGCTGACGGTACTGAGGCAACAGTTGATCAGATGGCAAAAGATGTTACTACTTTTTTAAGCTGGGCCGCTGAACCAGAATTAGAAAGCAGACACAAAACTGGAGTAAAAGTAATTTTATATCTTGTTTTGCTATCAATACTAGTTTTTTTAAGTATGAAAAAAATATGGTCAAGGGTTAACCCTGAAATATAATACGTCACCATCTTTAACAATATAATCTTTACCCTCTATTCTTAACTTTCCATTTTCTTTACATTTTTCAGCGCTACCAAATTTTATAAAATCTGCAGTATCGACAGCTTCAGCTCTTATAAAATTTTTTTCAAAATCAGTATGAATTACGCCAGCAGCTTTAGGAGCTGGTGTATTTTTTCTTACTGTCCAAGCTCTGCTTTCCTCTTTTCCAGAGGTAAAAAAAGTTTCTAAATCAAGCAAATCATATCCTTCTTTAATAAGCTTGCTAATACCCATTTTTTCAAGACCTATCTCTCTCATAAATTTTGATTTTTCATCTTCTGTTAAACTAGACAGTTGATCTTCAATATCTGCGCAAATTGTTATCACTTTTTCTTTTGGATAAGTATTGATAATACTTGAAGCATTTTTGTTTCCTTCTTTTAAGGTCGCTTCATCAACATTGCATACGATTATTTTGGGTTTTAAACTAAGTAAGCCGGTTTGACGTAAAAATATTTTAGATGATTGATCTAAAGAATTAATTTCATTTCCACTATTAAGTATTTTTAATGATTTTTCTAAAATCTCTATTTCTTTTTCAGAAAGTAGTTTTTTTTTTGATTTCTCTAGTTTTTTTTGAATAATCTCAATATCAGATAATGCAATTTCTGTTTTAATTATTTCAAGATCCTCAACTGGATTTACCCTATTATTGACATGTTGAATATTTTGACTTTCAAAACATCTCACTAAGTGAATGATTGCGTCAACCTCTCTGATATGAGACAAAAACTTGTTTCCTAATCCTTCACCTTTTGATGCACCTTTTACTAATCCAGCAATATCTACAAAAGTTATTGTGGTATAAATTTTTTTTTTTGAATTTGATAATTTTGCAAGGGCATCTAAACGATTATCTGGTACTTCTACTATTCCAATATTTGGGTCAATTGTACAGAAAGGAAAATTAGCTGCCTCAGCATTTTTTGTTGAAGTTAATGCATTAAACAAAGTTGATTTTCCTACATTTGGTAAACCAACAATACCGCACTTAAATCCCATTTAAATTTTGATTAACTTTACTTGAAAATAAATCGATCTTTTTGTCTATCAAAGTTGGAACTAATTTTACGATATTTTCGGTAATCTCTTTTATTCTTTCTTCCTCGTCATCTTTAAAATCTTCGAGAACGTGACTATTAACCCTTCTTTTTTCCTTTGGGTGACCTATACCCACCCTCACTCTCGAGTAATCTGTACCAATAAATTTGTCTATAGATTTTATACCGTTGTGACCAGCACTTGTTCCACCAACTTTAGCCTTAACTTTACCAAAATCAATATCTAAATCATCATGAAATACGATTACATTTTTTGCATCTATTTTAAAATAATCAATTAATTCTTTAATTGCTGTTCCTGAATTGTTCATGAAAGTTAAAGGTTTAATGGCATAAACTTTCTTAGACTCGATATTTCCAGTAGTTAGAAGCCCTTTAAATTTAGGTTTTTGTTTCGAAAGTTTAAAATGAGAATTGATTGCATCGATTATTTTAAACCCAATGTTATGTCGATTATTCTTACTGTCAGGTCCTGGATTTCCTAGTCCAACTAATAAAAGCATATTATTTATTTTTTCTCTACAGGTTTTTTCTCTGCAGATTTTTTCTCTGCAGGTTTTTTGTCAGGTGATGCATCTTTACCTTTATCATCTTTTTTAGCTGGTTCACCCTCTTTACCAGATGTTTCTGCAGTTGCTTCTGCTCCCTCAGCCGCAGCTTCACCCTCAGCTCCCTCAGCAGCTTCTCCTTCTGCAGGTTTTTCAGGTTCCTTTATAATGGTTGGCGCTGCTACGGTTGCAATAACAAAGTCTCTGTCAGTAATTACCGGTGAAACATTCTCTGTCAATTTTACAGATGAAATTTTTATACTTGTCCCTATATCTGTTCCAGCTAGATCTATAGTAATATCTTCTGGTATATTATCAGCTGGGCATCTTAATTCTACTTTCCTTCTGACTATATTAAGAACACCTCCTCTTTTAAGACCGGGTGAGTCATTATTATTTATAAATTTAACTGGAATTTCAATTACAATTTTAGTCCCAGAGACTATTCTCATTAAATCCAAATGTATCGGCTCATTTGTCGTTACATGGTAAGCTACGTCTCGAGGTAAAACTTTTTCTTTTTTACCATTAAGGTCTATTTCAAATACAGTAGATAAAAAAGACTCATTTTGAATAAAATTTTTCAGATCTTTTTTTGCTATAGATATTTTCTCGTTAGGGTTCTTTCCACCATATAATATGGCTGGAATAAAACCGTCTAATCTTAACTTATTGGTATAGCCTGTTGTAGATTTTTCTCTTTTGTTAGCTTTTATATTAATCATAAATTATTTATTTTGAGAAGGCTATTTAACTCAACTTTAAAAATAAAACAAGTGTTAATTAAACAAATCTGACACAGATGTTGAGTTAGAAATTCTTTTTATGGCCTCTGCCATTAATGAAGATATAGATAATACCTCAATTTTATTGTTATTTTTTATTTTTTGTGAGTTATCAATTGTATCTGTTGTAATTAATTTTTTTATTTTTGACTTTTTAATTTTGTTAGTAGCATCACCACTTAAAACAGCATGAGTGATAAATACATAAACTTCGGTGGCCCCACTCTTTTTTAAAGCATCAACTGCATTTACAATTGTTCCTCCACTGTCAATTATATCATCAACAATAATACAAGTTTTGCCTTTTACATCACCTATTATATTCATCACTTGAGACTTTCCTGGTTTGGGTCTTCTTTTATCAATAATTGCTAAGTCAGCTTTAATCTTTGTTGCAAGACCTCTAGTTCTTTGAACTCCACCAACATCTGGTGAAACACATATTAATTTTTTATTTTTTAATTTTTTTTTGATATATCTTGCAAATAAAGGGGTTGTAAAAAGGTTATCAACCGGCATATCAAAAAATCCTTGAATTTGACCCGCATGTAAATCTACTGTAACCACTCTACTAGCTCCAGCATTTGTAATTAAATTAGCAACAACTTTTGCAGAAATAGATGTTCTTGGAACTACTTTTCTATCCTGTCTAGCATATCCATAGTAAGGAATAACCGCAGTGATATTTTTTGCTGATGACCTTCTCAAAGCATCTATACACAATAGCAACTCCATTAAATTGTCATTTGCTGGATTCGAGGTTGATTGAATTACAAAGACACTATTTCCTCTAATATTTTCATTTATTTCTATATAAATTTCTCCATCAGAAAATCTTTTAATATTCGTATTAATAAGTTTAAGTTTAAGTAGCTTTGAAATTTCTTTGCTTAGTTTAGGATTACTTGTTCCAGATAAAATTTTCATGAAATGTAATTATTTATACAATTATTTTTTAACCTTTTCCAGCTGTTCTTAATCAATATGTTGTTGAAGATTTAACGTTAAAGAGCTTTAACAATTATAAATATAACGATTAATTTTGGCTAAACTTTGTCATAGTAATCACAGAAATACATCTTCCATAATCATTTTGACCTAGTTTTTTGGACCTTCTGAAACTAAAAAAATTATTTTTCTCTCTGAAAGTATCTTTGTTTATATTGTCTACTACAACATTTAATTTGATCAACTTATCATTTACATATTTTCGAAGATTAAATAATTTTTTATTTTTTCTTTTATTTATAAAATAGACGTCATTTCTTCTGGTTTTTGAAATAAATTTTTTATAAAAGGTTAGGTCAACTTCGTAACTTTTATTTCCTATACAAGGACCGATAGCAGCATATATTCTATTCTTTATACTTATTTTTTTAAATTGTTTAATTGTGTTTTCAATTATTCCAGAAAAGGCACCTTTCCACCCAGCATGTATACATCCAATGATTTGATTTTGTTTATCAAAGAGAATAATTGGCACACAATCTGCTGTAACCACACCTAAGCCTATTCCTCTAATTTTTGTAATCATAGCATCAGACTTGAATTTATTTAAATTTTTATTTTTTTTATTAATTACAATTACTTTATTACTATGTGTTTGATACATTAAATAAAGTTTTTTTTTATTAATTTTTATTTTTTTAGAAACGAAATTTAAATTTTTAATAACATTTTGTTTGTTATCACTTGATCCTTGACCGCAATTTAGACTTCTATAAATGCCCTTAGAACACCCACCTTTTCTTGAAAAAAAACAATGATTAATGTTTTTAAATTTTTTTAATTTTTTTGAATAATACATTACTTAAATCCTAAATTAAATTTAGTTTTGTTTTTTGAAGCAAATAAAACTTTAAATAAACTGCCCATTTTTTTTTCACTCAAAAGTCTCTCTAGTCTATAATACAAATCAGCCTTTTCTTTGAAACTTATATTCCTGGATAATATTTCTGCCCTTTCTATAATGCCCAATTTTTTTAAAAAGAAATTTTGGCTTACTATTTTATTTAAAATAAGTTTTTTTTTTGCAAAAAAATTATTTAATAGTCCAAAATTAACTAAATATGTGATATCAGCTTTTCCAATATTTTCATAAAACATATTTTTTTTGTGTGACTTTAATGACTGCAAAGTATCATTGCCCCGCGCTTTTAAATAACCATAGTCAATTAGTAAAATACCTCCATTTAACTTATTAATTTTTTTTACAATTGTTTCCAGAATTTTTAAACCCCTCATAGGATATTCAATAATTCCCTTTTTTCTATACAAACCTAATCTTTTTAATTTTCTAAGAGTGTTTGGCGATACTTTTTTTAAAATAAATTTATTGAATCTATCTTTTTTAAATTGAATAAATTTCTCATAAACAGAAGAATTTCTTATTTCAAATTGTTTTATTGGTATAGAGTCAAAAAATTCATTGCCAAAAAAAAGAGTTGGCCCTTTTTTTATCTGACTCAAGTTTTTTATCCAAGTAACCTTTTTATTTTTTACAGTATTTTTTTGAATTTTTATAAGTGTTTTACTTCTCTCAAATAAAAATATTTTGACCGAGTTTTCAAATGAAGGAAATTTTTTTAAACTTTTACAAAATGTTTTACAAAAACTTCCGTCTCCAGGTCCTAGTTCAACCAAAAAAAATTCTTTAGGTTTACCAAGATTTATCCAATAAGAAATCACCCATACTAATACCATCTCACTGAATAGTGGAGATATTAATGGCGCGGTTATAAAATCACCTTGTTTTCCAAACGGATTTTTATTTGAGTAATAACCGTAATTTTTGTCATATAGAGCATTCTCTATAAATTTATCAATTGAATGTGTTCCATTTAAATTATTCATTTGATCTTAAAATACATTGCAATTCCAATACAAAACATAAAAAAACTTAATAAAGATCCCATACTTACATAGTTAAAAATGTAACCAATTTGTAAATCGGGTTCTCTAAAAAATTCTGAAAAAATTCTAAACAAGGAATAAAATATCAAAAACGCAGCAGCACACACACCTCTTTTATATGACATCTTTTTAATTATTAGATTTAAAATTATAAATAATAAAGCTCCTTCGAGTAATGCCTCATAAATTTGGGAAGGGTGTCTTCCAAAATTATCAATTGATGGAAAAATTACTGCCCAAGGAAGATCAGTAGGTTTTCCATAAAGTTCACCATTTATAAAATTAGCCAACCTTCCAAAAAAAATTCCAATAGGTGCAACACATGAAACTACATCAAGTAGGACTATTTTATCAAAACCTCTTCTCTTTGAAAATAACATAGTGGCTGCAATTATCCCTATTAGACCCCCATGGAACGACATGCCTCCCTTCCAAATAAAAAAAATTTCTATAGGATTAGAAATAAAATAGCTTAAGTTATAAAATAAAACGTAACCTAATCTACCTCCGATAACTATGGAAATGATTACATAAGTTATATAATCATCGAATAAATCTAATTTAAAATTATCTTTATGTTTATTATTGATAAATATAATAATTTTTTTTCCATACCACCAACCAAATATTACGCCAAATAAATAAGCTAGAGAGTACCATTTTATTGACAGGATACCAAAATCAAATATTATTGGATTTAAATTATGAATATACATTATAAAATAAATAACATAATTGAAATAAATTTACTTATCAAATATGATAGGGCGTGTCAGACAAAGAAAAAATATTAAAAACTCTATCAAGTTTGGTAGAAACTGGAATTTTGACTGTAAATGATGTCAAAAAGGAACTTACAACTAACTTAAAATTTAAAAAAGATAGTATTGTTAATAAATTAAATCTTGTTTCTAGAGAAGAGTTTGAAATACTTAAAAAGCTAGTGGAAACACAAGATACAAAAATCAAAAAATTATTAAAAAAAACTAAAAAGGCAAAGAAATCTTAACTTGTAAACCACCCAAATCACTTTTTGATAGCTGAATGTTTCCTCCATGGGAATGGACAATATCCTCAACTATTGCCAAGCCCAAACCTACTCCAGACTTGTTTAAACTTCTACTTTTATCAAGCCTAAAAAAAGGTTTAAAAACGTTTCTATAATGTTCAGGAGGGATACCAGGTCCGTCATCATCAAACAAAATTACTGCTCTATTAGAACTTTTTTGTACAGTAATATTTATTTTTTCTCCATACATTAGACTGTTGTTTATAACATTGGAAAAACATCTTTGAAGTGCATTCTTTCTTCCATAGAAAGAAACATCATTTTCAATTTTTACACTTACATTTGAATTTTTAATTCTTTTCTCAATAATATTAAATAAATCTTTTAAACTAACTTTTTCAGTATTTTCTTTAGCTTGTGTTTTTGCGAATTGAAGGTAATCATTTAACATATTTTCCATCTCATCTATATCTTTAGACATATTACCTGAAATATTTTTATCGCTAACCATTGCTAATTGTAGCTTTAATCTTGTAAGTGGTGTTCGTAAATCATGACTTATGCCAGAAAGCATTTCAGATCGTTGATTTAAATGTCTATTTATTCTTTTCGCCATTCTATCAAACTCATAAGCAGCATTTCTTATTTCTCTAGCGCCAGACGGTCTAAATTCATTTATATAGTCCCCTTTACCAAATCTCTGAGCTGCTTTTGCTAAATTAGTAAGTGGCTTGGTTTGGTTTTTTAAAAAAAGTATTGCTATAAGGATAAGAATTATAGAAGGCAATGTTATCCATAAAACAAACAGTCGAACAGAAGATGTCGCTATTCTCTCTTTTGGAAAGAAAAATTGCAAATGTTTGTTTCCTGATTTTATTCTTACTTCAACAATATCTAGATAATTTACGGTATTAAACCAGTAGTTATCATTTCCAAAAGTTGACTTCAGTTCACGTCTTAGAGATCTATCCATAGGACTAAATCTTCTTTCGAAAACTTCTTTAGGAATTTTTTCGTCTATAGTGTTAATAACAAAGTCAAAATTTTTCTTATAAATATCAGTTAAGTAATTAATTTGATTTGTGTTGTCAGAATTATAAACGTCGCTTAAAGTTTTAATTTCACCTACAAGCGATCTTGTCATTCCTTTGTTAGCCTTAATCCATATACTGTCAAAAAAAACAATTGTCACGATTAACTGCAAAAGAATTGTAGGAGCCGCAACAATTATTAATGATCTATAAAATAAACCTTTTGGTAAAAATCTTTTAAAAAAATTATTCAATCCAAAGAACATAACCTGAGCCCCTTATAGTTTGTAGGTATTTCGGATTTTTTGGATTAATCTCAATTTTTTGTCTTAAACGAGTGATCATTACATCAATAGATCTTTCCTGTGATATTCCAGATATTTCGCCGATTCGAGATCTTGAGTAAGTTTTTCCTGGGTTAGATAACATTTCTATTAAAATTTTTTTTTCAGTTACATTAATTTTTTTATCATAATTATTTAATTTTATTACCATTTTATTTAAGTCAATAATAGCTTCACCCACAAAATATTTTTTTTCAAGATCTATCTTAATATTCTTTGAAATTATATTGTTAATTCTTAAAAGAAGCTCTTTAGGTTCAAATGGTTTACCAAGATAATCATCCGCTCCTAATTCTAGACCCTTAATTCTATTTTCAACTTCTCCCTTAGCTGTAAGTAAAATGATAGGCGGACAAGTATCACTTTTAATTTCTTTTACAAGTTCATAGCCATTTTGGCCAGGCATCATAACGTCAAGAACAATTAAATCAAATTTGAAATGGTTCAACTTAATTTTGGCTTCCTCTGAATTTGAAGCTGTAGAGACTATGAAATGTTTTTCGTTTAGATACTCTTTTAGAAGACTTCTTATACGATCGTCATCATCCACTACCAAGATATGGTTTAAATTATCCATTAATAATTTTTTTTAAAACCTCTTTAAACTTAACAACTGACTCTGGCTCAGAATTTTTCAAAGCATTAAATATTCTTTTTTTTTGTTTTTTATATATTGTTTCGAAAAATATCTTTCCATCTTTATCGAGATATAACTTTTTTTTTCGTGTGTCAGTATCATCTTTTAATTGTTTAATCATTTTTGATTTTAACAAGTCCCTTATTACTCTATTAATACTTTGTTTAGTAATTTTAAGTTTATATATAAGTTCTCCCAAACTTATACCTGGATTACTTTCAATTAGATTTAATGCTCTTAGATGTGCAGGACCAAAAAATTTTTTTGATAATATATCTTTAGGATCTGAATAGGTTTCTCTATAGGCGTAATAAAGTAATTGTATAAAATCTTTAATTTGCTCGTCTTTAAGATAAAGTAAGTCCCTCATAAATGGTCAGCTATATTGACTTATACTAATAAGAAATATACTTTTTTCTAACAAAAAAAAAGATATATTATTTTTTTCTATGGAAATGATACCTTACGATAAAAGATCTGGTAAAATCTGGTTTAACGGCAAAACAATAAACTGGAAAGATGCCCAAATTCATGTGTTAAACCATGGACTTCATTATGCTAGTTGTGTTTTTGAAGGAGAAAGAGTTTACGACGGAGAAATATTTAAACTCGAAGAGCACACAGAAAGATTATTTTATTCTGCTAAAAGAATGGGAATAGTAATTCCTTTTAATCAAGCAGAAATCAACGATGCTTGTAAAAATATAGTCAATATACAAAAAGTGAAAAATGGATATGTAAGACCGGTTATTTGGCGAGGGAGCGAAATGATGGCTATTTCGGCACAAAAAAATAAAGTTCATGTGGCAATTGCAACATGGGAGTGGGGATCATATTTTGATCCAAAATTAAAAATAGAGGGAATAAAATTGAATATATCTAAATGGAGACGTCCAGCACCAAACACTATTCCATGGGATACCAAAGCTGCAGGATTATATATGATATGCACCTTATCTAAACATGAGGCAGAAGAGCAAGGATTTACAGACTCATTAATGTTAGACTTTGAGGGAAATATTGCTGAAGCAACAGGAGCAAATATTTTTTTTAAATCAGCAGATGGTCAATTACATACTCCTGTACCAGATTCATTTCTTGACGGTATAACAAGAAGAGCTGTTATTGAAATAGCTAAGTCAAAAAATATAAAGGTTAACGAAAGAAAAATTGCTCCAGACGAAATGAAAAAATTTGTGGGTTGTTTTTTAACAGGGACTGCGGCAGAAATTACCCCTGTTTCTAAAATTGATAAATATGATTTCAAGGTTTGCGAGCTTATTAAAGATCTAAGCAATAGTTATCAAAATATAGTTAGAAAAAAATCTGCTGCTTAGGATTTATCATCCTCGCTTAAAGCATGATCTATTCCTTTTACCATATAACCATAACCTGTATATAAAGTTATGGCTGCTGATAACCACAAAAGAATAATTCCAATGGTCTGAGCGTTATAGTCCTGAAAGTTAACAATTTTATTCCCAAAATCTCCAGTTAAAAGAACAGCTATTGCAAACATTTGTATAAACGCCTTAAGTTTAGATAAACTTGTAACAGGCATGGATATACTTCCTTTAGCTAAGAATTCTCTCAAACCAGAAATTATAATTTCACGAGTTATAATTATAATAGCTGCGATTACCTCAAAATTTTTAATTGTACCATTCATTATAAGTAAAAGGAGGGCAGTAGAGACAAGAATTTTATCAGCAATAGGATCCAATAACTCTCCTAGTTTAGACTCCTCTTTAAATAGTCTGGCTAGAAGCCCATCTAAATAATCTGTGAAACTTGCTAAAACAAAAAGAAAAAAAGGGATTAGATCACCAAAAAATCCAGGTAAAAAGAAAGTAAATATAAATATAGGAACTATTATTATTCTACCTATTGTTAGTATATTTGGAATTTTAAATTTCATTTTTATTCATGAAAGTAATCATATATTTTCTTTGCTATACTTTCTTCAATACCTTCTACAGATTTTAAATCTTCTAAGCTAGCAGATTCTACTGATCTAGCTGACCCAAAATGATTTAGTAAAGATCTTTTCCTTTGTTTTCCTATTCCATCAATTTGATCTAGTAAAGATTTACTTAATCCTTTTTTCCTTTTTGCTCTATGAGTGCTTATGGCAAACCTATGAGCCTCATCTCTTAACCTTTGTATAAAAAACAACAAAGGATCATTTTTTTTTAAAATATATTCTTTATTTTCATGGTATATTTTTTCTTCACCTGCATTCCTGTTTTTACCTTTTGCAACAGCCAATATTGGCAAATCATGTAAACCTAGCTCGTTTAATACTTCCCTACTTACCGAATATTGACCTTTACCACCATCTATCAATATTAATTCCGGCAAGGAAAGGGACCCAGACTTTTCCTTTATAGCTTTTGAAAATCTTCTAAACAAAACTTCCTTCATCATACCGAAATCATCATTTTTTACTTTTTCATTTTTAATATTAAATTTTCTATATCTTTTTTTTACAAAACCTTCGCTACCAAAACATATTAGAGCTCCCACGGAGTCACTACCTTGAATATGACTATTATCGTAAACTTCAATTAGGTTTATATTATTATTCAAATCAAACTTATTTGCTAAATTTTCTATTAAGTTGTTGTTACTTTCAGTTTGATAAAGTTTTTGTGTTAAAGCTTGTTTAGCATTTTTTTCAGCTAATTTTGATATATTTATTTCGTCCTTACTCTTTGCTCTTTTTATTAGGACATCTCTTTTTTCTTTTTGTGAAAAGGCATTTTCTAAAAGTTTTAAATCTTCAATCTCAGTATTTGTTATTATCATGGTTGGCACAACTTTATTTTCATAAAATTGGGTTAAAAAAGAAGTCATGATTTCTTTTACATTGTCATCTGTATCGTGCTTCGGGTAAAAGGCTTGATTTCCCCAGTTTTGTTTTGATCTGAAAAAGAATACTTGAATACAAGTTTTTCCTGACTCTTTATAAATACTCACAACATCTGCTTCATTTAAATTTGTTTGATTTATTTTTTGTGAGGTTTGAATTTGAGTTAAGGCTTTTATTCTATCTCTAGCTATTGCAGCTTTTTCAAAATCTAATTTTTTACTTGCTAGCTCCATGTCTTTAGATAAAGACTTTTGTATTCTTCTCGATTTGCCAGAAATAAAATCTATAGCGTCCGACACAGTTCTTTTATAATGAGACTCTTCAATGTGCCCAACGCACGGAGCAGAACATCTTTTAATTTGATATAAAATACATGGTCTCTCTCTATTTTTAAAAACGGTATCGTCACAAACTCTTAGTTGGAAAATTTTTTGTAAAATTTTAATCGTCCAATTAGCAGATCCTATTGAAGCAAAAGGCCCAAAATAATATCCATTTCTAGATTTTTTCCCTCGCAATTTAGTTAGTTGAGGCCATTTATCTTTGTGACCAATATAAATATATGGAAACGATTTATCGTCTCGCAATAAAATATTAAATCTTGGTTTATGTTTTTTGATTAGGTTAGCTTCTAGAAGAAGAGCTTCACTCTCATTATTAGTAGTAGTCACTTCAAGGTTATGTGTTAGAGAAAGCATTCTTTCGGTTCTTATTGGTAAGTTTGAGTCGGAAACGTAACTCTTAAGTCTATTAGGAATATTTTTAGCCTTTCCAATGTATAAAATTTCTCCAGAAACACTTATCATTCTATATATGCCGGGATTTTTCGGTATAAGTGGAATTTTTTCTTTTATAACCTTCTTCCCTAATTCTAAACTATTATTCATCTCTACTTTTTGATACCTCAATACCCACAGATTCTGTATTCTTGATTATATCTAATTTCTCTAATTTAAGATTAACTTTTTTTACTATCTTGCTTTCAAAAATTACATCAAAAATATTTTCTGCTAAATCTTCTAAAAGTTCATGGTGTTTCTTTTCTGTAATATAGGTTATTTTGTTTATAGTATCCTCATA
>CACEOY010000008.1 GCA_902561155.1 uncultured Pelagibacteraceae bacterium | reverse complement strand
ATTCCTCTTACACTTAAAGAAGGATTAAGTTTTATTTTTATTCTATCTATTGTTTTAACTAATTGTGTAATCCCCTCTAATGCAAAAAATTCTGTCTGTAAGGGAACAAGTATTTCATTAGCACTTACCAAGGCCATAATGGTTAATAAGCTTAAAGAAGGTGGGCAATCAATAAAAACATTATCATATTTTTTTATTATTTCAGAATTTTTATTCAGAATGTCTTTTAAAATAAATGCTCTATTTTCATCATTGGCGGTTTCCACTTCTAAACCTGAAAGATTCACATTCGATCCAAATATATCAAGATTAGTTATGTCTGTTTTTTGTAATCCATCTTTTAAATTAATTTTATTAATAAGAAGATTGTAAATATTATTATCGTCATCATTATTTGATTTGCCAAGACCAGTCGTTGCGTTTCCTTGAGGGTC
This sequence comes from uncultured Pelagibacteraceae bacterium, assembly GCA_902561155.1. Classification (GTDB taxonomy): domain Bacteria; phylum Pseudomonadota; class Alphaproteobacteria; order Pelagibacterales; family Pelagibacteraceae; genus Pelagilacustribacter. Next base: position 46,601 of record CACEOY010000008.1, on the reverse strand, counting down.
CAAATCAATTACAAGATTATTTTGACCCAAAATGGACAGTGATGCGGCTAAATTTATAACTGTAGTCGTTTTGCCCACTCCACCTTTTTGATTTATAACAGCTATAATATTCGTTTTCACAAAATTTATTCCGTATTAAGTATAATTATTTTAGAATCATTATCCGTAATACTATTTTCTAATCTATACTTATAATTTTTCATCTTGGAAGTACTATTTATCTCTTTTTGTGCATTTCTTCCCTTCAAAATGATAATTTTGTGCTTTTTTACACAGTTTTCACGTGAAATATTCAATATATAGGATAATTTTCGAAAAGCTCTACAAACTATGTAATTAGAATCAATTTTTACTAAATTTATGTTATTACGTATAATTTTGCATTTCAAACCTAAAATATTTGAAATATCATTCAAAAATGATGATTTTACTGGAGATTTTTCATATAGCTTCACGTGAAAATTGTAATTTTGAAAGTATATAGCTAAAATAATCCCAGGAAAACCGCCGCCGGTACCTAAATCAGCTATTCCTGAACAGCTTTTAACATCTATAAATTTAACTAATTGTGCACTATCTAGGATATGCCTATCCCATATTTGTTTTTCTGTGTTTTTAGATATTAAATTGTGTTTTTTATTATAAATAAGGAGTTTTTTTGCAAAATTATCTAATTTTTTTATCTTTAGAACATCGAAATTTAAATCATTAAGGAGAATTCTTTTAACATTGGACTCGGTTATCAAGCTGAGGCCCTTTTTTTTCTGGATTTAATGTAGCCGAGCAAAATAATCGCTGCAGCTGGAGTTACTCCATCGATTCTTAATGCTTGTCCCAATGTTTTGGGTCTAACTGTCTTTAACTTTGATTTGATCTCGTTAGAGAGACCGCTGAAGATATCGTAGTCGATCTTGTCTGGTATTTTTATTCCTTCATCTTTTTTGAAAGCGGCTATATCATGCGACTGTCTTTTAAGGTACCCAGAGTAATGAGCATCAATTTCAACTTGATCATCATAATCAACTCCAAACGATGGTATTAAGGGCCATATCTGCCTTATTTTTGCCATATTTAAATTTCGTTGTGACATCAGCTCAATACCAGATCTTTTCACACCATCCTGAGCTATTTTAATTTCATACTTACTTGCTTCATTAGGAGATATTAAATTTGATTTAAGGTAATCTAAAATCTGTATTAATTTTTTTTGTTTATCTAAAAATATTTTTGTTCTGGTTTTTCCCACACAATTAATTTTAATTCCTGATGGAGTTAATCTTTGATCTGCATTATCTGCTCTTAAAGATAATCTATATTCTGCTCTAGATGTAAACATACGATATGGCTCTGATACACCTTTAGTAATCAAATCATCAATCATCACTCCGATATAAGACTCGGATCTATCTAAAATAAATTCTTCTTTTCCTAATATTTTAAGAGCAGCATTTATGCCGGCGATTAGTCCCTGAGCAGCAGCTTCTTCATAACCGGTAGTTCCATTAATTTGTCCTGCTAAAAATAAAGATTTAATTTTTTTTGTCTCTAAAGTGGGATTTAGCTCTCTAGGATCTACATAATCGTACTCTATGGCGTAACCAGCCCTTTTCATTTTAACGGTCTCTAAACCCTTGATTTTACTCAATATTTTGAGTTGGACCTCCTCTGGTAAAGATGTAGATATACCATTTGGGTAAACAGTATTGTCCTTTAATCCTTCTGGTTCTAAAAAGATTTGATGTTTTTGTTTTTCTTTAAACTTAACAATCTTATCTTCAATGGATGGACAATATCTTGGCCCAACGCCTTTAATGTTACCTGAGTACATCGCACTTCGATTTATATTATCGCTAATAATTTTATGAACCTCATCATTTGTATGTGTCATACCACAAGAAATTTGTTTGTTTTCTAGTTTAGACGTTAAGAAAGAAAAAAAGTAAGGATCATTATCGGCTGGCTGCATTTCTAAATCATCGTAATTAATTGTAGACCCATCCAGCCTAGGAGGAGTACCAGTTTTAAGTCTACCTATTTTCATTTTGAATTTAGCTAGCTGTTCGCTTAAACCGGTAGATGGTTTCTCGTCATATCTACCTGCTGGGATTTGAGTTTCACCAATATGTATTAATCCATTTAAAAATGTTCCAGTCGTCAGAATAAGTTCTTTACATCTGATCTCCTTACCACTCTGACATAAGAATCCTTCAACTTGATTATTATTAAACAAAAATTGAACTACTGGATCAGCTATTACAGTTAGGTTTTTATAATTTAATAAAATTTTTTGCATGTGTTCTTTATAAAGTGCCCTGTCTGATTGAGTTCGCGGTCCTCTCACTGCTGGACCTCTGCTTCTGTTCAATAATCGGAACTGAATACCTGATTTATCAGAGACAACACTCATCACGCCATCAAGTGCATCAATTTCACGAACCAAATGGCCTTTGCCTAGTCCGCCTATGGCTGGATTACAAGACATCTCGCCAATGGTCTCAATTTTATGTGTAAAAAGTGCAGTATTGACGCCCATTCTAGCGGAAGCTGCAGCAGCCTCGCATCCCGCGTGTCCACCACCTATAACTACTACATCATAGCTTTCTTTAGTCATGAGGTGAATGTAACGCTCTAAATTAATAATACAAGAGCTATTTTATTTGCCTATACAGAAGTCCTTAAAAATAGATCCAAGTATTTCTTCTACGTCTACCTTGCCAACTATACTACCAAGGTGTCGCGTAGCCATTCTTAGATCCTCAGCAGCTAATTCTAAGTCTTTGTTTTGGTCTTTCTTTAGAAACTTATCTATCTCTTCCAAGCACTCATTTAGCTTTGCTCTATGTCTCTCTCTTGTAATTAAAGCACTGTTATTTGATGAAAATTTATTATTAAGTTTCTGTTTGATTAAATTTATTAACTTATCAATGTTTTTATTATCTTTTACTGAAGCTAGTACAGTATCTGCATCAAATTTATGATTTTCTTTGGCTTGAACATCAGATTTATTTAATAAAACTATTGAGTCTTTATTAATCATAGACCTTATTTTGTCGCTAATTGTTTTGTTTGAATTATCAATTACTACAATATTTAAATCGGCTTCTTTAAATTTACTTAACGCTAATGATATTCCCTTTTTTTCAACATCATTTTTTGCTTCTCTGATCCCAGCTGTGTCTGCAAGAATAACTGGATAACCATCTAAATTTAGATACGTCTCAATGACATCTCTAGTTGTTCCAGCCTCATCAGAGACTATTGCTGCATCTCTTTTTGATAATAAATTTAATAAAGATGATTTTCCAACATTGGTTTCACCAACGATTGATACTCGGAATCCGTCTCTGATTTTTTCACCTACTTTATTATCATTAATAATTTTACTTATATCACTGTGAATTGATTTAATTGATTTATGGGCTTCTTTTAGGACATTTTCAGGAAGGTCATCTTCAGCAAAATCAATTTTAGCCTCAATAAAAGAAAGTGACTTTATCAATTTTGATCTTAAATCATCGTAGTATTTGGAAGCATGGCCATTAACTATATTTACTGCTTGTTTTCTTTGTAGTTCAGTTTCAGAGTGTATTAGATCCCCAATACTCTCAGCTTTTAATAGGTCAATTTTATTATTTTGAAAAGCTAATTTTGTGAATTCACCAGGTTCCGCCATTCTACAATCTTTTTGGCTAGATAATACTTTAAGAAAATAACTGATAATTGCGTTACTTCCATGAACATGAAATTCTGCTAAATCGTCACCAGTAAAACTATTTGGCTTTGGAAACCATAAGATTAAAGCTTCAGGATCAATAATAGTGCCATTGTTTGGATCAAAAAATTTACAGAGGTTTATCTCATTTTCTTTAATCTTTTTTTCTTTAGAAATCAGTTTGCATATATTTAAAGTATCAGGTCCCGACATTCTAATAATAGCTATGCCACATGGACCTCTACCAGAAGACAGAGCAAAAATGTTCATTAATTCAAACCTAGGTTTGCAACTCTTTTAGTGATTTTTTTTAATAAACTTGATTTAGAAAAATTTTTTAAAATGTTTTCTTTAATCGGATCCAAATATTTATTGCTCTTAAAAAATTTTCTTGTCGTATCTATGCCCAGTCCAATTAGTAAATTTTCTGGTTTCCTGCTGTCTGATAAATCTTTTGGTATATTTGAATCTTTTATAGTTAACCCCAATCTAAGGTTGTTAGAAATTAGTTCATTCAATTTTTCAATATCTCTTAAAATTAGATTGAACCCTTGTCCTGCTAAAGGATGAACTACATGCAATCCATCTCCTAAAATTATTGCGTTCTTTTTATAGTAGTTTCTTTTTAGTGATAATTTTAGAGGATAACTTTGAATATTCCCTAAAGATATTTTATTTGTTTTTAATAAATTTGATAGTTTGGTTTTTAAATAGTCCGAAATATTTTTTTCATTTTTTATAAAATATTTATCTTCAATACTCCATACGACAGAAAATTTATTTTTGTTATACGGTAATATTGCAAGAGGTCCTTCTTTCAAAAAGAACTGTTGAGCTCCAATATTTTTAATCTGATGATTAACAGAACAAGTTATGGAGTGTTCTTTGTAATTTTTTTGGATTTTCCTGTTGCCACTTATCTTTTGATAGATTGGAGAGTTTGCTCCCAAACATAAAACTAATAAATCATATGATTTTGAAGAAAAATTAGTAAAGATTTTATTTTCCGCTAGATCGATTGATTTTATTGTTTTTTTTTGAATTTTAATTTTGGCTTTTTTCAATAATTTAGATAAATGATCTTTGGTCAATCTGTTTTCAAAAAAATACATTAAATTTTTATTTTCATCAAAATTTAGAAAATTTTTTGTTTGATTATTCTTCTCAAAAAAAAGATTAATTTTTTTTACAGGATAAAATAATTTTAAATTGATATTTTTTATCGTAGATTTTAAAAATTCCATATTTTTCTCAGATATTGCTGTAACTCTTAAATCTTTGTTTTTAGAAGTATTATTTTCAAGTATTAAATCTATATCCAATCCTCTTTCACTTAAAACAAGAGCAGATATCAGGCCAGTTAAACCGCCGCCTACAATGCATATTTTATGTTTTTTCATAATAATGATAAAAAGTAAGTATTACGATTCGATATGAATACAAACTTTTTAAATAGTTTAACAAATTTTTTAAAAAAGCGAACCTTTGAGTTTGTTGGATTAGTCCTTATTTCACTAGGAATAGCTTTGACAATTTCATTCGCGACTTATTCTCCGTCAGATCCATCATTAATATATGGTGAATCTAACTCAAATATAAAAAATTTCTTTGGGATATATGGGAGCAAGGTTTCAGATTTTTTGTTACAAAGTTTTGGTTTAATCTCGTTTTTAATACTAGCTACTTTAATTTCGTGGGGTTTAAAATTAATCATTGAAAAAGAGTTAAAAAATATTATTTACAAATTATTTTTTTTAACTTTGTATCTAATTTTTGGATGTACATTTTTACATATAACATTTAATAATTCTTTTTGGCTACTTGATAACGGTAATTCAGGTTTCATCGGAGAATTAATATATAATTTTATATACCAATACACTCCATTAATAGAAAATCAGTATACAAGTTTTGCTCTGATTGCTTTAACAATGCTTTTTTTTATTCTAAGCTCTGATATTAATTTTAAAAAAATTGTTTCAAGGCTGTTTTCATTTTCCTTTAATAAAAGAAATGAAGTTGTCGAAAATGAGAACAATGAAGTAATGGCAGAAAATATATTAAGTGACGAAAAAAAAGAAACTCAGCAAAGTTTTTTCTTTGCTAAAGACCAGACAAAAACTTTAGAAAAATCAAAAAGATTTCAATTACCATCAATCGATTTATTAGAGAAAAATAATTCAAAATTATCTCCGCAGGAAATGAATAAAAATAGACCTGATGGAAAATTTATGGAAGGAATTTTGCAAGATTTTGGAATTAGTGGACAAATACAAAAAATTAATAATGGACCAGTTGTAAGTTTATACGAGTTCGAGCCTGCTGCTGGTGTTAAAGTTTCAAAAATTGTAAACTTATCTGATGACCTAGCAAGAAATACGAGCTCAACTTCAACAAGAGTTGCAGTAATCCCCGGTAAAAATACTGTTGGAATAGAAATACCTAATGAAAAAAGAGAAGGAGTCTTTTTAAGAGAAATCATATCTAATGAGCGTTTTAAAAGTCGTGATTTAAAATTACCAATAGCATTAGGGAAAAGTATTTCGGGAGTTCCTATAATAGGTGATTTAACTTCAATGCCTCATTTATTAATTGCGGGTACAACAGGGTCCGGTAAATCTGTTTGTGTTAATACAATAATAACATCTTTATTATACAAATTAAGTCCTGAGCTTTGTAAATTGATTTTAATTGATCCAAAAATGCTAGAACTTTCTGCTTATGAGGGAATACCTCATTTATTATCTCCTGTTATTACTGATGCAAAAAAAGCTACATCTGCCCTTGGATGGACGGTTAAAGAAATGAATAACAGGTATAAGCTTATGTCAAAGGTGGGAGTGAGAAATATTGATGGGTATAATGAAAAACACAAATTGAAAATGCCTTACATTGTTGTTGTGGTTGATGAAATGTCTGATCTTATGTTGGTAGCAGGGAAAGAAATTGAAAATTACATACAAAAATTATCTCAGATGGCACGTGCAGCTGGGATCCATATCATTATGGCCACTCAAAGACCGAGTGTGGATGTGATCACTGGAACTATTAAAGCAAATTTTCCAACACGAGTTTCTTTTCAAGTAAGCTCAAAAATAGATAGTAGAACCATACTTGGAGAACAGGGCGCAGAACAATTATTGGGGAAAGGGGATATGCTTTTTATGTCATCTGCAAATAGAATTATAAGAATTCATGGTCCTTATGTTTCTGAAAAAGAGATAGAGAAAATAAGTAGTGTTTTACGCGCTCAAGGAGAACCTGATTATATCGAGGATATTACTTCTATTTCAAACTCATCAGAAGACGAAAGTAATATTTCAACTGGAGAAGGTGATGAGCTTTATAATGAAGCAATTAATATAGTTAAGTCTGAAGGGAAGGCATCAACCAGTTTTTTACAAAGAAAATTACAAATAGGATATAACCGAGCGGCAAGAATTATTGATATGATGGAAGAAAAAGGGGTCGTGAGCAAAGCAAATCATGTCGGTAAACGAGAGGTGTTATAAGTTTGAGAACAATAAGAGTTGTTATTTTTTTTTGTTTATTTTTAATCTTTACACACTCCAGTGTAAACGAAAAATCTAAAATCATAAATAATCTTAACAACATAGATAATATTCAATTTAAATTTACTCAAACAACAAATGAGAATATAGAAAAAGGTAAATGCATCCTAGCTTTTCCAGGCAAGTTAAAATGTGATTATAAAGACAAAAATGAAAAGGAACTTATTGTAAATAAAAAAATGATGGCTATTACACAAAAAAGGTACGGAAAAACACTTTTTTATCCGTTATCAAAATCCACTTTTATAAATATTCTTAGTAAAAATGAATTGATAAAAATAATAAATGAAAGTAGTACAATTATAGATGATTATATAAATATTATTTTTATCGATAAAAACAATATCAAAACATTAATTAAATTTGATAAAAAAAAATTTTTATTAGCAGGATGGACCTCATCTGATCAGTATAATAATCAAATAGTATTTGAAATCGAGATTACTTCAGTCAATCAAATGATTAATAATAATGTTTTTACATTACCAAGCAAGAGTTAGGCAACGAAGTCAATTTGCTCTTTTTTAAATATTTTAAAACCTCGAGACAAATAATTAGCTAAAGCAAACTTATGGTCCAGTGAACAAGTATGAACCCAAACTTTGTCAGCTTTATTGTCAAAAGACTTTTTAAGAACGTGATTTAACAACAAAGATCCATAGCCTTTAGATCTGTATTCGCTCAATACACCCATATTTATTAGTTCGAATTCTTTATTTTCGTGTTTTTCAATTTCATAATAACCCATCAAATTATTTTCATTGTCTTTAAGAACCCAAGTCTCTAAAAGTGGGTTTGAAGAATACTTAAGCCATTGTTTGTCTGTCCATACGAGTCTATCTCTCCAAAAATGATCTTTTCCAATTTGCTTGTAGAAAAATTTATTGACCTCATAATTTTTTTTATCGTTTAGAATAATTTTTAATAGATTTTTGTCTTTAGCTCCTAGAATTTTATTATTTTTTACAAACTCAAAATCTAAAAAATATCTTTGAACTTTTTTCATATTAAGCAACCATCTTTCCAATTTTTTCTCCCGCAAATATATGAAAATGTAAGTGGGGAACTTCTTGACCTCCATCAGAACCAATATTTGAGAGTACTCTATAACCTTTGTCTTTAACGCCTAATAAGCTTGAAACATGACTTACAGCTCTGTGAAATTCGGTAATTTCCTTGTCGCTTGCCTTTTTATTGAAGTCATCTAGATCAATATATTCCCCTTTAGGAATGACAAGTGCATGAATTTTTTTTTGAGGATTTATGTCATGAAAAGATAACACATACTCATTTTCAAAGATTTTTTTGCAAGGTATTTCTCCCCTTAAAATTTTTGCAAAAATATTATTTTTGTCGTAAGGCATTATTTTTTTCTCTTTTCTAGCTCTATCATGACATCTTCAATCTTAATGTTATTAGCTTCTAAGTATACCAAAAGATGATATATCACATCAGCACTTTCGTGAATTTTATTTGTATTTTTTTCCACAGCCTCAATTAGCTCAGCAAATTCTTCTTTTACTTTTGAAACAGATAAATTTTTATCATTTAATAGTTTATTCGTATACGATTTATCGGGCGATGAATTTTTTCGATCTCTGATTGTTTTTATTAAATCTTCCAAATTTTTAAGCATATTATAACCTTACTGGAATATTCTTTGATTTTAAATAATCCTTTACTTCTCTTATAGATAATTCCCCAAAATGGAAAATAGAAGCTGCTAATAACGCGCTAGCTCCGCCTTTTTTTACTCCTTCGTATAGATGATTTAAATTTCCAACTCCTCCCGAAGCGATTACTGGTATTGATAAAGAAGATGTAATTTCTTTAAGCAAACTAAGATCATACCCTGACTTGGTGCCATCTTTATCCATTGAGGTAAGTAAAATTTCACCAGCACCATTGGCTTGGGCTGTTTTTGCATATTCTATAGCATCTAGACCAGTTTTTTTTCTTCCTCCATGGGTAAAAATTTCCCATTTTTTCTCTGATACTTTTTTTGCATCAACCGCAACAACTATGCATTGTGCACCAAACTTTTTTGATGCTTCTTTAATAAAGTTCATATTTTTTACAGCCGCGGTATTAATTGATACCTTATCTGCGCCAGATAAAAGTAAATTGTTTATATCTTCTAAATTACTTACTCCTCCTCCAACAGTAATTGGGATAAAACAATTTTGAGTGGTTTTTTTTATAACTTCGAGCATTGCTTTTCTTTTTTCGTGAGAAGCGGTTATATCTAAGAAACATATTTCATCAGCTCCACCCTCATAATAAAGTTTGGCCTGCTCTACTGGATCTCCAGCATCAGTAAGGTCAACAAAATTCACTCCTTTTACAACTCTGCCATTATCTACATCCAAACAGGGTATAATTCTTATATTAGACATTAAATTTTTCCTAACATTGAGAGATCAATTTTATTTTCATAAATTGCTTTGCCAATTATTATTCCCTCAATTTTTTTTTCTTTTATTAATCTTTTAATATCATCCATTGAGCTGATACCTCCAGAAATTATAAAAGGAATATTAAATCTTTCAGCAAGTTTATAAGTATCTACAAAATTAGGCCCTTCGTTTGTGCCATCTTTATTGATATCTGTATAAATTACTCTAGCAATACCGTAATTTTTAACTTTTTCTAAATAATCAACCACGTTAAGATCTGTTTGGTCTGTCCATCCAGATATAGCGATCTTATTAAATCTTACGTCTAAAGCTAAAGCTATAGAATTTGTGTATTTTTCACAGCTCCTTTTTAAAAAATTGTCGTTTTTTATTGCAGCTGTGCCTAAGATAATTTTATCGGCACCAATATCAACCAATTTTTTTATACTTTCTTCATTTCTGATTCCACCCCCAACTTGAACTTTTAATTTAAATTTTTTTATTATGGTTTTAATAATATTTAAATTCTTTAGTTCGCCTGCTAATGCACCATCTAAATCAACGATATGTAAATATTTTAAACCATTTTCGTAAAATATTTCTGCTTGGTGAATTGGGTCTTCATTGTAAACTTTTTCGCTTGAAAATTTTCCTTTAGTTAATCTTACACATTTTTGATTTCTAAGATCAATAGCTGGAAATATGTTCATATTTAAACGAGCTTACAATGTACCCTTCGTGGAAGGGATAGAGGATTTTATTCTTTTATCGATTGTAAAAGCTTCCTTTAGAGACCTTGCTAATCCTTTAAAGCATGACTCAATTTTATGATGGCTATTATCGCCATAAAGATTTTCTACGTGAAGTGTTATCCCGGCTGACTGAGAAAAGGCTTGAAACCATTCTTTAAAAAGCTCTGTATCCATTTCACCGAGTTTCTCTACTTTAAGATCAACTTTCCAAATTAAATACGGTCTATTTGATACATCTAAAGAAACTCTACTTAAAGTTTCGTCCATTGGTATCATGGTCGAAGCATATCTTTTTATGCCTTTTAAATTACCTGCAGCTTTTTTTATTGCTTCACCTATGGCTATACCGCTATCTTCTGTTGTGTGGTGGAGATCTATATGCGTATCTCCTTTCGCTTTAATATTCAAATCGATCAAAGAATGTTTTGATAATTGTTCAAGCATGTGGTCTAAAAACCCTATCCCTGTTTTTATATTGTATTTACCCTTGCCGTCGATGTTGGCTTCTACTGAGATGCTTGTTTCTTTAGTTTTTCGTAATATTTTTGCTTTTCTTTTCATAAAAATAGCAGATTAACCTTATGATATATATATAATTGGACTTTTTATCAATAAACACGAAATGTCTATTGAAGAAATAAAATTAATCTCCACATAGAATAACATGAATACAGCTGAAAAATGGCATGGAACCACGATTGTTCTTTTGAGGAAGAACAATGAAACTATTGTGGTAGGAGATGGTCAAGTAAGCCTCGGTAATACTGTACTTAAAAGCAAGGCAAAAAAAGTCAGAAAGATTGAGAAACGAAATGTGATTGCAGGTTTCGCAGGCTCTACTGCTGATGCACTTACATTGTTTGAAAGATTGGAGGCTAAACTTGAGAAACATGCGGGAAATCTTTCTAGAGCGGCTGTGGAGTTAGCTAAGGATTGGAGAAGTGACAAATACTTAAGAAGATTAGAAGCGTTAATGGCGGTAGCTGATAAGGAAAAAAGCTTTATAATTTCAGGTACAGGGGATGTTTTAGAACCAGAGGATGGAATTATTGGAATCGGTTCAGGGGGAAATTATGCTTTAGCAGCTGCAAAAGTATTGATGGAAACAGATTTGAGCGCAGAAGAAATTGCGAAGAAAGCCATTAAAGTTGCATCGGAAATTTGCGTTTTTACAAATAATAATATTACAATGGAAAGATTATAAGATGTCTGGATCAAAAAAAGTTACAAACTTAAATCTTGTTAAAGATAAAGGAAAAGCAGAACAAAGTAGAGTAAGTGCTTTATCTCCTCGTGAAATAGTTTCTGAATTGGATAGGTACGTTATCGGTCAAAAGGAAGCTAAAAAAGCTGTTGCGGTTGCCTTAAGAAACAGATGGAGAAGACAAGCGCTATCAGATGAAATGAAGGACGAAGTTTTGCCTAAAAATATACTAATGATAGGTCCAACTGGAGTCGGAAAAACTGAAATTTCTAGAAGATTATCAAAATTAGCGGAAGCTCCATTTATTAAAGTGGAGGCAACTAGATTTACTGAAGTAGGGTACGTTGGAAGAGATGTAGAACAGATTATCAGGGATCTAGTCGAAATTGCGATAGCGATGGAGCGAGAGAAAAAAAGAAAAGAGGTTAACGCAAAAGCTCAATTATTGGCAGAAGATAAAGTTTTGGATGCGCTGGTTGGGAATAAAGCTTCTGTTGCTACTAGAGAAAGCTTCAGAAAAAGACTGAGAAGTGGTGACTTGGATAATAATCAAATTGAAATCGAAGTAATGGACAATACTTCATCAATGCCTAGTTTTGAAATCCCGGGAATGCCAGGTGCAAATGTTGGAATGGTAAATATCGGGGACATTTTAGGTAAGTCAATGGGTAACAAAAAAGGTAAGAAAAAGAGGATGACTGTAAAAGAGTCCCATGAAATTTTAGTCGCTCAAGAGTCTGATAAAATGATTGAAGAGGATAAGATTGTACAAGAGGCAAAAAAATCAACAGAAGATAATGGTATAGTTTTTCTTGATGAAATTGATAAAGTTTCTGCTAGAGGTGATAGAGTTGGAGGAGACGTTTCAAGAGAAGGCGTACAAAGAGACCTTCTTCCACTTATAGAAGGAACAACTGTAAATACAAAACATGGTCCAATAAAAACAGATCATATTCTATTTATTGCTTCTGGAGCTTTTCAACTTGCGAAGCCTTCTGACTTGTTACCAGAATTACAAGGTAGACTACCAATTAGAGTCGAATTAAGTGCTTTAAATGAAAAAGACTTTATTAGAATATTAAAAGAGCCAGATAACAGTTTGATTAAACAGTATAAAGCTCTTTTAAAAACAGAAAATGTAAATCTGGAATTTAAAGATGACGGTATTGAGATGCTTGCCAAGATTTCTACTGAGGTAAATTCCTCAATAGAGAATATCGGAGCAAGAAGATTACACACAATTATTGAAAAAGTTTTAGATGATATTAGCTTCAACGCTACTGATAGAGCTGGAGAAAAAATAATAGTTGATAAAGAATTCGTTCAAAAAAACTTAGGGAACCTTGTAAAAGATACAGATCTCTCAAAATTTATTTTATAACTTTTTCAACTTGATGAGTAGTGCGCCTTCGCCACCTTCATTTTGTGGAGGATTAACAATTGATTGAATTAATTTAGAAATTTCTGGGTCTGAATTAATGAATTCCGGAACAGAGAATCTTAATTTACTTAAGTCTGAAGATTTATAAACATCGTCTTGATTTGAATGCAATCCTTTGCCTGTAATTAAAAGTATTTCTCTAAAATTTCTTTCGCAACACGATTTAATGATTTCTTTAACTTTTTTATTAGCTTCGTCTAAAGTAAAACCGTGTAAATCAAATCGAAATTTACTGGTTACCGTATCAGCTCTATTTTTTTGATCTTTGTCGGGCACATGAGATGTGTCTCTTAAAAAGTTTTGCCAATCTTCTTTATCTTTTTTTGATAGATGTTTTTTTTTCTTCACTTAGGCAATATTTCGGCTAAGTACCAATTAGGACTGTCACTTGTCTCTTTCTTAGAAAACTTCCAATGATCGGTTACAGTTTTTATTCGATCAGGATTTCCTTCTAGAACATTATTGCTTTTATCTTTTTTAACTGAGATTATATCAGATACGAATTTAACTGTAGCAAAAATATTATCTTGAACCTTCTCAAATTTCTCAAGGTTAGACTCTTTCATGCCTATAAATGTTAACTCTGACTTTATGCCTTTATCTTCTCTATCAGAAATAGCTTGATTAAAATTTGTGGCCATTCTTGGCGTTAAGAGACCTTTTAAACTCTTTTTGTCACCTTTTGCAAAAGCTGTAATAATGGTTTCGTAAGCAATTTCAGCGCCTTTAATGAATTTTTCTTTTTCTTCGCCTTCTAATTCATTGGAATTTTTCTTTTTAAATTTAACTTCTTGCTGATTTCGAAATTCTTCAAATTTTTTTTCAGAAAATCTAGGGTAAACTTTATCTTCATGGCCAGTTTTTCTACCTAAGATACTTCTCAATCTTAGGATAATAAAACCAGCTATCATAGCCAGTAAAATAATATCTATATACCCAAAGTTACTACTCATAATTTGCTAAATATACATTATTAATATATTTTTGTATCAGACAAATGAACACAATACTAATATCAATTATAGCCATACCAATAATAGAAATATTGCTATTTATTAAAATTGGGGAGAATATTGGGGCAATAAATACGATTTTATTAATAATTTTTACGGCCATAGTTGGTGTTTATTTTGCAAGAATTGAGGGTGTAAAGACTATAAAGTCCGGATTTATAAACATTTATCAAAACAAACTACCTATTTACGAGATGCTGTCTGGAGCATCGATCGCAATAGCAGCTGTGTTACTAATTATTCCAGGATTTTTTACTGATACAATGGGTTTTTTATTATTAATTCCAGTGACCAGAAAACTTTTTCTTTATCCAATTATAAAAAAAAATAAAAACCAAACAAAAGAGGATAAAACAATTGAAGCTGAAATAATCGAAGAAAAAAAAGATGAGCTATAAAATAATCGCTAGATATATAAAAAAACTCGACTTTGATATTTCCAGACCAGATAAGTTTTTTTCACTTACTAAAGATATCTCAAATTATAAATTTAAAATAGACATTAAAAGTAATAATTTCAAAGATAATATTATAGAAGTACAAACCACGCTGGTTTTGGAGTCAAAAGATGAAAATTTAGATAAAATTAACGCGCTTGCTACCTACTCTACTATGGTTGAGTTGGATAAAAACCTAACCGATAAAAAAAAATTAGAGGAAATTATACTAGTAGAAATACCAAACAAAATATATCCAGAACTTAGAAAGGTTTTTATTTTTATTTTTGAGAACTCGGGTTTCAAAGAAATCAAGATTGACCAGGAAGTAGATTTTAAAAAATTATATTTATCGAGACGAAACTAGAAATAATTTTTTTTTAGCTCTGATTTTAAAAATTTATCGTGATTTTTTAATTCTTCCTCTGAAGGATTTACTACTTTGGTTGAATAGTTTAAAATTTTCTTGCTACTTTTTTTTTGCTCAACTTTCGAATCAAATGATAATTTAGGTTCTTTAGCATCTAGAAGGTAGATATAAACTTCTCGTAACAACTCACAGTCTAAAATCGCGTTATGCTTTATTCTTCTCGATAAATCTATGTTAAATCTTTTACAAAGTGCATCAAGAGAGTTTGACACTCCAGGATATTTTCCTCTGGCTAGTTCAAGAGTATCTATAACTTTATTTTTACTTAAAATATCCTTTTTTAAAATTTTTAGTTCATGATTAATAAAAGGTAAATCAAATGGTGCATTATGTATGATTAAATCATTTCCGTTTATAAAATTAGTGAGTTCATCTGCTATTTCTTTAAACTTGGGTTTGTCTCTTAAAAATTCAGTTGAAAAACCATGAATTTTAAATGCCTCATCTGGCACGTTACGTTCAGGGTTAATTATTTTGTGGAAAATTCTTTTTGTTGGAATAAGCTCTTTAGTTTCAATACATGCCACTTCAACAATTCTGTGATTGTCTTTGAAAGATAATCCAGTAGTTTCAATATCTAAGAAAATTTCAGTCATCCAAAATTATATCATGTACCTTTTGTTTTAAAATATTTTTAGATTTGTTGTTAACAATTAAATAATCACAATATTTAATTTTTTTCTTTGGCGATATTTGATTATTGTCTAGAAGATTGAACATTTCTTTTTTACCCCCACTTTTTATGTAACGATTAAGTCTATTTTTTTTAGGAGCCACCACCAATATAATGAAATCAAAAAAATTCATTAAATTACTTTCTATTAGCAATGGTATTTCGAAAAAAATAATATCTTTTTTTCTGTTTTTCCTCGAAAATTCTTTCATTTTTTCTCTTACGAAAGGATGAATTAATTTACCTAATTCTTTTAAATCCAATTCTTTATTTAATAATTTAAATCTTACTTCATTTTTAATATTCTTTTTTCTAATTTTAAATTTTTTTTTTATCTTTTTTTTAAATTGGTCGTTAGAATATAAATTTTTTACTATTTTATCTGCACTGAATAGCAAATCATTTTTTTTTGATAAGATTTTTGCTACTGATGATTTTCCCGAAGATAAAGAGCCTGTAATACCTATTTTCATTAATCTAGTTTTGATTCCAATAATTTTAGTAATTCGTCGTCAACCTCTGGATTAATTTTATTCCATAAATAAAAAGCTTTTTGTCCCTGATAAATAAGCATATTCAATCCATTATATGTTCTTATTTGGTTTGATTTAAAATACTTAATCATTTTAGTCTCCGGTGGGTTGTATATTGTATCTATATAAACCAAATTTTTTTTAAAATTACTAAAATCCTTATTAAATTCATCGCTAGAATTTAAACCTATACTTGTTGCATTTATAATAATGTCAAATTTATTTACCTCTCTTGAAAAATCATTCCATTTAATAATGTTTACATTTTTAAAATTCTTTTTAAGAAATAACGATTTTTCATATGTTCTATTGCTCAAAGTAATATTATGTATTTTTGATTTTAATAGAGCTAATATAATTGAGGGCGCAACCCCACCCGCTCCGAGAACTAATACTTTTTTATTCTTTTTTTCTTGATTAGGAATAGATTTTAAATAAGCTGCCTGAAATCCAAAAACATCAGTATTTTCTCCTATCAGATTATCTTTTTCATCAAGCATAACAGTATTAACTGAGTGAGTTTCGTTGGCGTCATTTATAGTCTTGCTCAAAAAAGATATAACTGATGTTTTGTATGGCAAAGTAACATTTATTCCTTTAATTTCTTTATTTTTAATCTTATCTATCACACTTTGAATTTCACTTTTGTCAATATCTAAAAAGACATACTCAGCGTCAATATTATATTTTTTAAACCAGTAATTATGCATAATCGGTGAAAGTGAGTGAGATACGGGACTACCTATTATCGCAAATTTCTTTTTTATCATATCTTGTAGTTATTTATATACTCCTTAATTTGTTTAATCGGCAATCCCATTATAGAATCTTTATCTCCTTTTATATACTCAAATAAATTTAAGCCACCAGCTTCTATTTGATAAACTCCATAAGCTAGTAATGTTTCGGTTTTTATCCCTTCAAGATATGTTTTCAGTTCTTTATCAGATAGATTTTTCATTTTTAATTCAGATTTATCAGTGTAATTCCAAATCATTGATCCATTTTTAGAAATACAAACAGAGCTGATTAAATAATGTTTGTTACCATTTAATAATTTTAGAATATTGTATGCTTCGTCTCTCGAACTAGGTTTGTTTATTAATTTAAGATCAAGTGATATAACGCTGTCTGCGCCTAGAACAAGTTTGTCAGGATATTTTAAGCTAACTTTAACTGATTTCAATTCTGCTAGGTTCTTTGAAATAATTTCTGGGTCAGCGCCTTTTTCTAACAAAGATTCTTTGACTTGATCCTCGTCCACATTAGAGGGAGAAACAATTGACTCGACTCCATATTTATCCAATATTTCTTTTCTAACACCACTTTTGGAAGCTAAAACAATTCTCATTTTTTTCTTTTAATTTCAATAATTTTGATAATTGAAGCTGCAGTTTCTTCGACTGATTTTCTTGTTACATCAATGGTTGGCCAACTATATTTTTTAAACAAATTTTTAGAATCTTCCAATTCTTTTTTTATAGCACCAACATCCGTGTAATTAGAGGATCTGTTTTCTTGCATCAAGGCTACTCGGTTGCGTCTTATATCTGATAATCTGCCTGGGTCCGCATAAAGCCCAATTATGCAAGATTTAAAATCTTTATTTTTTAAGTCTTCGGGTATTTCTTGGTTTGGCACTAAAGGTATGTTTGTCGTCTTATAACCTCTATTTGCTAGGTAAATCGATGTTGGTGTTTTGCTCGTTCTGCTAACTCCCAATAAAATCACGTCTGACTCTGACAAGTCTTTTGTTATTTTTCCATCATCATGGGACATCGTAAATTGAATTGCCTCAATTCTTTTGTAATAATCATCATCTAAAACATGTTGAGCGCTTGGTTTATGAATTGCTTTTTGATTTAGAAGTTTTGAAAAAGCTAAAATTAAACTCCCTAAGACACCAAAACATGGAATGTTTGACAGCTCACTTTTTCTTGATAAATATTTAGCAAGTTTTGTTTCTACAATTGTGTAAAGAACAATGGGATTATCTACCCCTGTTGCCTCTTCGATTATTTTATCAACTTGTTGTTCGGTTCTGACAAAAAAGAACTCTTTTTTCTCATATCTGAAGTTTTTAAATTGCGATTGTAAAGATAAAAATATTCTGTCCAAAGTTTCCCCCGTGGAATCTGAGATAAGATATACATTGTATTTTTCGTTCATAATCCTGTTAATAATAATCGTATAACTTTATGTTATATTCTAAAGTCCCTGGTAAAAAAAAATTGCTCACATTAATTAACATATTTTATACATTTTGTTCGATGTGAATTGTTTTATACATTAAAACTATAAACTGTGAGTATAATTCTATCAATAATTCAAATTAAAGCGAATTTAGACTGCTTAGTGGGTATAAAATGTTTAAAACAAGGTATAAATAAATATAATCGATACTAACATGACCTATTACAAAAACTACCCTTATTAATATAATATTTAATTTATGAGTAAATTGTTAAATTGTTTAATAAATAAAGATATTACTTGTGTACCTATCTGGTTTATGAGACAAGCAGGTAGATATTTACCTGAATTTAAACAATTAAGATCCCAAAATCCAAATTTTTTAAAACTATGTTTAAATAGCGATCTAGCTTCAGAAATTACATTGCAGCCAATGAAAAGATTTAATCTTGATGCCGCAATAATTTTTTCAGATATATTAGTAATTCCTTATGCTCTAGGCCAACCTATAGAATTTGGGAAGAAAGATGGACCGAGAAATTCAAAATTAAACATTAATAAATTTTTAGATACAAATGAAAAAAGCTTTCTCTCTACTCTCGAACCCATATATAAAGCCATAAATAAAACTAAAACTATATTAAACAAAGACAAATCATTAATTGCATTTGTTGGCGCTCCTTGGACATTAATGATTTATTTATATAATTTTAAAGAACAGAATAAACTTGATAATAAAATAATAACAAAAGATAAAAACGAAATAAAATCAGTTATAAAAAAATTAGATGAATTCTTAAAAATTCATATAATTAATCAAAAACAAGCTGGTGCGGATATAATACAAATATTTGATTCTTGGGCTG
This sequence comes from uncultured Pelagibacteraceae bacterium, assembly GCA_902561155.1. Classification (GTDB taxonomy): domain Bacteria; phylum Pseudomonadota; class Alphaproteobacteria; order Pelagibacterales; family Pelagibacteraceae; genus Pelagilacustribacter. The sequence goes on along the minus strand of CACEOY010000008.1, from coordinate 27,379 downwards.
GACTAATCAAAGATGAAGATTTAGATGAATATTGTTATAAACCCAATAAAAGCCTGGTTAATTTTTGTAAAGAAAACAAGATACCATCAATTTGTTTTCCTAAGGGCTTGAAAGAAAATTATAAAAGTTTCTTAGAAAAAGTGAAACCAAATGCAATAAACATTGATTATGACATAGATCCTTCATGGGCAAAAAACAATTTTGGAAAAGTTTGTATACAAGGAGGAATGAATCCCAATATTCTTCTCGAAGACGAAAAAATAGCATTGAAAGAAATGGAAAAATATTTAGAGATATTTAAGAACAACCCCTACATATTTAATCTTGGGCACGGTATTCTGCCAGAGACAAACCCTAGTATAATAAAAAAAATTGTAGATAGAGTTAATTTAATAAAAAGATGAACAATGATCACCCAAAAATAAACTTTGGCAAAACAGGCGTGCTACTTGTAAATCTTGGAACTCCGGATTCCACTAAATGGCTAGATATAAGAAAATATTTAAAAGAATTTTTGTCTGACAGAAGAGTAATAGAAGTAAATCCATTTTTATGGAAAATTATTCTTAATCTGTTTATTTTAAATTTACGGCCGTCTAAAACTGCTAAAGCATATAAAGAGATATGGATGGAAAAAGAAGACATGTCTCCATTAAGATATTTCACTATAATGCAAACAAAAAAGCTATTAGATAGGATTGGCAGCAAGGACGTCATGGTTGATTATGCTATGAGATATGGGAATCCAAGTATAAAAAGTAAAATATTTAAACTACACGAAGCCGGTTGTGAAAAACTTATAGTTTTACCTCTTTATCCGCAGTATGCCGCTGCAACAACAGCGACAGTATGCGATGAGGTTTATAGAGTTCTAATGGAAATGAGATGGCAGCCGAGTCTTCAAATAATACCTCACTACGAGTCAGAACCTCTATATATTCAAGCGCTTTCTAATAGTTTGAAAATTAAAATCTCAGAGTTAGAATGGAAACCTGATTTAATTTTAGCCTCATATCACGGCATCCCTCAAAAATATTTTGATAAAGGGGATCCTTATCATTGTTACTGCCATAAAACTTCTAGACTGCTTTCAGAAACATTTAAAACTGTTGAGATTAGGACTTCATTTCAATCTAGATTTGGTCCTGAAGCTTGGTTGAAGCCTTATACTGATGTTACTTTAGAAAACTTGCCAAAAGAAGGGAAAAAAAATATAGTTGTAATCTGCCCAGGCTTCTCTTCGGACTGCGTTGAAACTCTCGAAGAAATATCTATTCAAGGCAAAGAAAGCTTTATAAATTCTGGGGGAAACAATTTTGATGTAGTTCCTTGTTTAAATGATAGCGAGGATCACATAAACTTATTTGAACAACTAACAAAAAAATATTTATAAATGAATGCATACCTAACGTTTAAAGCTTTACACCTTATAGCAGTTATTTCTTGGATGGCGGGACTATTGTATTTACCTAGAATTTTTGTTTATCACGCAGAGACTAGAGAAAATAAAGGTCAATCAGAAACTTTCAAATTAATGGAAAAAAGATTGTATTTTTATATTATGAACCCTGCGATGATTTTGTCTTGGGTTTTTGGAATACTTTTAATTCACTCTCAAGGTGTAACAAGTCTTAGTTTTTTATGGATGAAAATTAAACTTGGGCTAGTTATAATTTTGACTGGGTATCACTTTTATTTACTTGCTGTTTTAAAAGACTTTCAGATTGATAACAATACGAAAAGCTCAAAATTTTTTAGAATTATTAATGAAGTTCCTACAATTTTGTTAATTATCATCATATTTGTTGTAATTTTTAAACCATTATAATACTTGAAATTTTATCAAAAAGTCTTATATTTACTTAACTTACCTCAAATTCAACCAATCAAATGAACTTACAAGAATTAAAAAAACAAAGCCCAGCTGATTTAATTTCTCAAGCGGAAAAACTTGGAATTGAAAACCCTAGTACCCTAAGAAAGCAAGAGATTCTTTTCGCTATACTAAAGAAACTAGCAGAGAAAAACGAGCAGATCAGCGCCTCAGGTGTACTTGAAGTTTTACAAGATGGCTTTGGTTTTTTAAGAGCAATAGAGTCGAATTATTTGCCTGGCCCAGACGATATATATGTGAGCCCAAGTCAAATAAGAAGATTTGGATTAAGAACTGGCGACACAGTCGAAGGGGAAGTGCGGGCTCCTAAGGACGCAGAAAGATATTTCGCTTTGCTTAAAGTAAATAAAATTAATTTTGATGAACCAGAGAAAGGTAGAAATAAAATAGCTTTTGATAACCTGACACCTTTATATCCTAATAAAAGAATTAAATTAGAAGTTGAAAGCACTAAGGTAGAGAAAAAACCTGACAATACCGCAAGATTAATAGATTTAGTAAGTCCAATAGGTAAAGGACAAAGATCTTTGATAGTTTCACCTCCTAGAGCTGGCAAAACTATAATTTTACAAAATATTGCGCAATCAATCACCGCTAACCATCCCGAGATTTATTTAATGGTGTTATTAATTGATGAGAGACCCGAAGAGGTTACAGACATGCAAAGATCTGTAAAAGGTGAAGTGGTCTCATCCACTTTTGACGAACCAGCTTCAAGACACGTTGCAGTTGCTGAAATGGTAATAGAAAAAGCCAAGAGACTTGTAGAACACAAGAAAGACGTGGTCATATTGTTGGACTCAATTACAAGACTTGGTAGAGCATATAACGCAGTGGTGCCAAGCTCAGGAAAAGTTCTAACTGGTGGTGTAGACGCTAATGCTTTACAGAGACCGAAGAGATTTTTTGGAGCAGCAAGGAATGTCGAACAGGGAGGATCACTTACGATTATCTCGACCGCTTTAATAGACACAGGAAGTAGAATGGACGAAGTTATTTTTGAAGAATTTAAGGGAACTGGAAATTCAGAATTAATATTAGACAGAAAAGTTGCAGATAAAAGAATTTACCCAGCGTTAGATGTAACAAGATCTGGAACAAGAAGAGAAGAGCTTTTATTTGAAAAAGATGATTTGTCAAAAATGAATGTTTTAAGAAGAATCATAAGTCCTATGGGCACTATGGACGGTATTGAATTTTTAATATCAAAAATTAAAGACACTAAAAATAATTCGGATTTCTTTAATTCAATGAATAAATCAAATTAATTTTATAAGTTTTTCACTTATTGTATTGTTTCATTGTCTGATGAATTTTCATAAGAGTAAAACTCAATAATATTTAATAGAGTATTTGTCTTTTCACCTAAGCTTATTGTTTCAAGTAGTTTTTGCTTTTCTTCGTTTGAAATCGGGGCAATCATAGACAGTGTATTTATCTTTTGTGCTTCATCTAGTTTTTCAAATTCTTTCCAATTTATCATAAGGCCGTTTTTTTCGAAAAATTTTTTAATTTTTTCCATAAATTTGAAATCATCATAAACAAGAGCAATTTTTTCAGAGTCAAGTACATCTCTATGAAATTTTTTGTAATCAACTTCGAACTCTCTATATTTCTTTTGATTGGCTATCTCTTTTGTAATTTCAAATCTAGTTATTCCAGTCAAATTTATTAATACTCTGCCATCAGAAGTTTCTTGGTAGTCACTTATTTTACCTAAACAGCCAACCTTGTAAACCGAGCTATTTTCTTTTTTTGATTGGACCATACCCATTAGTTTATTGCTTCTAAAACAATCATTAACCAACTCTAAATATCTTTCTTCGAAAATATTTAATGGTAAATTAGTTTTTGGAAAGTAAATTACACCACTTAAAGGAAAAACAGGTATTTGTTTTGGAAATTTTTTATCCATCTATTAATTATAAGATTAATAAAATAGAACTGTCAATTTGTAATAATATGTCGAGTTCTATCTTTAAAACGGCTTAATCTTTGCAGAAGCTCTTTTTGCGGCAGAAAAGTATTTGTCTGAGCCAATAATATTTTGTCACTTGCTAAATTTCAAAAAAGCTAATACTTTCAATGTTAATAGAAGAAGCGGGCATAGCTCAGTGGTAGAGCGTCTCGTTGCCAACGAGAAGGTCGAGGGTTCAAGTCCCTTTGCCCGCTCCAAATAAAACATGGTATAAAAACTAATAAAAGTTTAAAAACAGTCATGGAAGATTTAGCAGAAAAAAAATGTGTAGCTTGTGAGGGAGGAATTCCAGCTTTCGATATCAATGAAATACACAAATATTTAAAAAAAGTAGATGGATGGGATGTATTAAAAGATAAAGAAAAAAATTATTACATTGAAAAAAATTTTAAATTTAACAATTACGTTGAAAGTGAAAAATTTGTAACTAATGTTGGTAAAATTGCAGAAATTGAAGGTCATCACCCAGATATTACTTTTGGTTGGGGGTATGCTAAAATTAAAATTTCAACACACGCCATAAAAGGTTTGGCAGAAAGTGATTTCATTTTAGCAGCTAAAATTGATAAAATTTAATTAATGATTAAAATGTCTTATTCCAGTAAACACCATTTTAATTTTAGCTTTATCTGCGGCCTCTATAACTTCTTTATCTCTTATTGAACCACCTGGTTGAACAATGATTTTTACTCCAGCATTTATTAAAGTTTTAATTCCATCAGCAAAGGGGAAAAAGGCATCAGATGCAGCTATTGAATTATTAAGATTTTTAGGCTGAAATTTTCTTGCTTTTTGAGTAGCTATCCTACAACTATCTAGTCTATTTTGTTGTCCAGCACCAATACCGATAGTTGAACTATTCTTAACAATTACAATCGCATTAGATTTAACATACTTACATACTCTAAATGCAAATTCTATATCTTTAAATTCTTCTCTGGATGGTTTATTTTTTGTTACACATTTTAACTCTTTTTTATCAAAAACTATTTCATCTTTCTCTTGTAAAAGAAAAGAGTTATCAAAAAATTTAACTGTCGTTTTAGCTTCGTTATCATATTTTGAAATATCAATAACTCTCATATTTTTCTTTTTCTTAAATATTCTTAAAGCCCCTTGATCAAAACCTTTTGCTAAAATTACCTCAAAAAATGTTTTATTAATCTCTTTTGCAATTTTATTGTTTATCTTATAATTGCAAGCTACAATCCCTCCAAATGCACTTATAGGATCGCTAGCTTGAGCATTTAAAAAAGATACAAGCGCAGATTTATTTGAAGATATTCCACACGGATTAGCGTGTTTAATAATTACTGTTGACGGAGAGTCTAAATTAGAAATCAATATATCTAGCCCTGCAAACAAATCATTATAATTGTTGTAACTTAAATTTTTACCGCTCAACTGTTGCAAATCAATGTCGTTTTTCTTAAGACTGCTAATATAAATAGAACTTCTCTGATGCGGATTTTCACCATATCTTAATTGACTAATTTTTTTTCCAAAAAAAGTCTTTCTATCAGGAAACTTTAATCCAATATCTCTGTTAAACCATTCCGAAACAATTGCATCATAATAAGCGGTTAAACTAAAAGCTTTACTTGCCATTCTCTTTCTAAAATCAAATGTTGTTTTACCCTTAAACTTATTTAGTTCTTTAATTAATTCAGAATAGTCTTCAATATCAGTGATAACTGTGACATCTTTCGAATTTTTAGCAGCTGACCTAACCATACTGGGCCCTCCTATATCAATATTTTCTATAATTCTGTCTCTGTTTGCACTTCCCTTGATTATTTTTTCGAATGGGTAAAAATTAACTATCACCAGATCTATAGGCTCAAATTGTTTTTTTCGCATTTGTTTTTTGTGAATTTTCTTTTCTCTCTTGAAAAGAATTCCAGAGTGAATTTTTGGGTGTAAGGTCTTAACTCTTCCATCCAACATTTCTTCAAATCCAGTATATTCTGAAACTTCTTTACATTTAAAACCAAATTTTCTTATTGATTTAAATGTCCCACCAGAACTAATTATATTTATATTATTTTTTTTTAAAGTTTTTAAAACAATTTTAAGTTTTTCTTTATCAGAAACTGATATTAGAGCGTTTTTAATTTTACTCATTTTATATTTTTTTATTTATTTCCCAGTTAATGTTTTTTTCATTATTTTCCATGATCCCAGAAATCAGTATACAATAGTTATCTAACACTTTCTGGGCTCCAAAAAAAATACTTTTTTCAATTTTTAAGTTTTTTTCATTTGAAGAGAATAACAAAGCTTTATTTTTATTAATTTGAATAAGTAAAGCACTTCTACCTATAGTCTGAACAGCTGTGAGACCTGGGCACAGGTGAAAACGTATATCGTACTTAATTATTGAATTTAAGTTCTTTCGTGTTAGCTTATCTTGACCAATAATTTTATTACTAATTTTATCAATACTAATTGTTCTACTGTGCAAGCAGCCAAAATTTTTAAGATAAGCGTCATGTCCGGCTTGAATTCGAATCTCATTGAAGTCGTTCGTATTTTCTAAATTAAAAATTTTAAAATCTCTTTTAATTAAAAATCCATAAGCTTTATTCATTAAGATATTTTTTTCAAAACTTACAATGGATGTGTCATTTAAACATAATGCTGATTGAGAAGATGTAAATCGACTCAAAAGTCTGGCCTTATTAGAAATGTTTACTCCAAACCCACTATTAGTAATTATTTTTTGATCATCAAAAAAATATTCAAATGACAAAGGTCCAGACTGATAACAAGATGAGTATTTTTTCTTTGGAGGATCTCCCGCTTCAAAAAAAATGGTGTCTTTTTTATTTTTGATAACGTAAATATTCCCTGCATTAATTTTTGGTTTTTTAATTTTAATTTTAAAGTGACTAATATAATTGTAAAAATTAGTTAAATCTTCCTCTATTGAACCGTTAAATAATGGGAGTGAGTTGGCTGGCGTGGTTATCTGTTTTAAACATTCTAAATTTTTTTCAAGTGTATTTTCTAAAGTATTTGGAACATATTTTTGAGCATCTTTTATAACTTCTTTAATCAATAAAAAATATTTTGAACAAATTAATAAATCGTCTGGACTTCTAGTTAAAGGGAAACCATTATCATCAAAAAACGTTTCAATTAGCTTTTCCAGCTCTTTTAAGCCAACTTGAAAATTTTCTTCATACTCTTTAAAAACTAATCCAGATAAAATTAAAACGGCAATAACCTCAATTTTTTTTTGATGGTTAATCTCATATTTAAAATTTTTTTTTAAATGATTTGTTTGAATAATAATTGACTCGATAAATTTCCTTTTGAATTCAAAATTAGAATTTTTAAGAATTATATCAGCATTTAAAATCCAACTCATTACTCTTTTACTGATTACACTTGTTTCCCAGATGTGAGATTTATATCTAAGATTATCAAGATTCCACAATGTTATAATTTTTCTGAGAGTATAAGAATCATCTTTACGATCGATTGAACTTAACCAAAGAAAATTGTGAAGTTCACTTTTTTCTTTATATGAATAATTCTGTTTCCAAAATTTATTTGGATCCAGATCATTAATTTGAAAGGCAAATTTTCTGTAATTTGAGAAACAAGACATTAAAAAAGGATTTGGGAAGAAAAAAAATTGGCTTGGTACTTTTGATATTAAAGATTTTTTATAAAATCCTGTTTTGAAATAAATCTTCTTTAAAATCTTAATTATATTAATTTTAATTGCAAGAATATAATAATAAGCAGTTCTAGGACTGATCATTGTTAACTCGATCTTAATAAACTAATGTTTTTTTTTAAATCCCCGTTATTTTGTTTAAAAATAGTGGAACCTGAAACTAAAACGTTAGCACCGGCATTAATCGCATCCTTAGAATTTTCAAAATTTATACCCCCATCTATTTCAAGGTCTATTATTAAATTTTCATTTGTAACTATCTCTTTAAGCTTTTTTAATTTTGGTAAAACATCTGGCATAAATTTTTGACCAGCAAATCCTGGCTCTACACTCATGACTAATATTAAATCTATTTTTTTGAGATATTTTTCAATAAGACTAATGTCAGACTTTGGTTTTAAAGATACACCAACTTTTTTATTAAATTTTTTTATTAAATTAATTGTTTCTTCTGTACTTGGTGTTGCTTCTGGATGAAATGTAATGATATCTGCTCCTGCGTTAGCAAAGTCTTTAATATACTTATCTACCGGCTCTATCATTAAATGAACATCAAAGGTTTTTTTAGTTACAGGTCTTAATTTTTTTATAATTTCTGGTCCAATGGTAATGTTAGGAACAAAGTGTCCATCCATTACATCAACATGTATGTAATCAGCTCCAGCTTTGTCTAATGAAATTATTTCTTCCCCTAATTTGCTAAAATCAGCTGATAAGATTGAAGGTGAAATCTTTATGTTAGATGGCATATATTTTATTTATATTTTATATAATAATCTTGTCAAAAAAATTATTTGTCTGGGCTAAATATTCTGTATAGTTCTCTCGAGAATTCATGATCTATTGGAAAAGACAACATTCCCATAGACCCATACCCTAATAACCATGGCATTAAATAAAATCTTATTAAATAGAAATAAAATGCAACATATAATGGAACAATTGGTCTAGCTAAAAACTCAGGTGTAATTTTATCAAAAGCTTTGAGTACTGGATTTGTAAACTTTACGAAAATTCTCATAAAGAAAAAATTTGAGTCTTCTCTTTGAAAGATGTTCATAGCCGCCCTTCCAATTAAAGTGTACATCACTATCCCTAAAATATAGTCTAATATGTAAACCCAAATAGGCATAATTTACATTATCATTATTGAGATAAAAAAAAAGGGGCGAATAAATCGCCCCTTTAAATCATTTAATATTTTAACTTAGTGCGCTCTACCAAGAATAGATTTTCCGCTAGGAACCCTAACTTCATCAACCATTCTTTGCGTTGCAGCATCAGGAGCTTTGGTCATTAAACTTACAACAACCATTACTACTAAACATACTGGAGCACCAATTAGACCAAATCTTAAATGGTCAATACCTAACCAAGCTGGGTTACCCATAAACTTAGGATACACATAGATTAGATAAGCTGTTCCAGCTGCGAGACCAGATAACATACCTGCTATCGCACCTTCTCTAGTAGCTCTCTTCCACCATACTCCAAGTACAAGTGGGAAGAATAAGCCTGACATCGCAAAGTCAAACGCCCATGCAACTGCTCCAAGGATACTAGTGATACGCATTGATGCAATGTATGCACCAGCCGCACCTACAACAACTAATAGAACACGTGCTACTATTAATCGTTTTCTAACATCCGCTTTTGGATCAATCATGTTGTAGTAAACATCGTGCGATAACGCGTTTGAAATCGCAAGTACTAATCCATCAGCAGTTGACATCGCTGCAGCCATACCTCCGGCAGCAACCAGTCCAGAGATTACGTAAGGTAATCCTGCAACTTCAGGAGTTGCAAGTACTACTACACCTGTTCTCATGAACCATTCGTTTAACTGTAGTATGCCGTCACCGTTAAAGTCAGCAATAAACACTTGCTTCTGAGAAGACCATTGTTTGACCCACTCTATACTTTGTACATCAGCAATAGATTTCCCAATAATACCTGTCGGTAAGTTTGGATCCATCAATGATATTTTAGACAAAGTTGCAAGCATTGGCGCTGAAGAGTAAAGCAAGAAAATAAAGAATAGCGACCAAGCTACTGATTTTCTAGCTGATTTTACTGAAGGAGTTGTGAAGTATCTCATTAAGATATGAGGTAACGACGCAGTTCCTACCATCATACAGATAGCTAACGATATGTATTTCCATACTGCCATTCCACCTGCACCTACACCAGCATGTGCTACTGCAATAGATTTTAATCCACCAGGAACACCTGCTGCTTTTACGTCAGCGGCACTGTTTTTGACTAAACCGAATTGACTTTCAAGGTCAGTTATTCTTTGCACTTCATCACCTAACATTAAGTGTGGGAATACACCTGCACCGATTTTGTTACTAATCCAGAATACTGGTATTAAGTAAGCAACAATCAATACGATATATTGTGCGACCTGTGTCCATGTTACAGCTCTCATTCCACCTAACATTGAACAAAGTAAGATACTAACTAAACCTACCCATACACCTGCTTCAAAAGGAATACCTAATGCTCTAGCAGCAATAGTTCCTGTAGCATTTATCTGAGCTGTCACGTAAGTGAAAGAAGCTAATACAAGAACTAACACTGCACAGAAACGTACTCCGTTTCCACCGTATCTTGTTCCTATAAAATCTGGCACTGTGTAACATCCAAATTTTCTTAGGTATGGTGCTAATAAAGTTGATACAAGCACATAACCGCCTGTCCAACCAACTAAGAAAGCCATATAACTATAGCCACCAAAGTAAACACCACCTGCTAATGCTACGAACGAAGCACCTGACATCCAGTCAGCCGCTGTCGCCATTCCATTAAACACTGTTGGGACTTGTCTTCCTGCAAGATAATATGCGTCTACCTGTATCGTTCTGGATAAATAACCAATTAAGGCATATATCGCTACGGTAAATGCAACAAACAAAATACCAATTGTTTTTGCTGTTACACCAGCTTGCTCAGCTATTGCCATCATTAAGATGAAAACCAAGAAGCCACCGGTATACAAACCATAAATCTTAGGAAGGTTTTGTATAAATCCACCTTTAAACATTAATCCTCCTTCTCTCCGAAACCAAACTCTTCATCAATTTTCTCTTGTTTGTTTGCAAACCAGAAAATAATGATAACGAACGCAAGAAGTGATCCTTGAGCCGTCATGTAATAAGCTAAAGGATATCCTAAAAAGCTCATTCCGTTGATTTCATATCCGAAAAGGAAAATCACCATTGAAAAGAAAGCCCAAAGACATAGAGTCATTATCATATGACCTTTGGTTTTCTGCCAATGTTTTTCTTTATTTGACATATTTCCCCCTATATTTACGTTAACGTAACTTAATGGTTGTGATCCTACCCATTTTGACGGTAATTAAAAGTTAAAAAACCTATTTTGAAGTGCTATAAATCCCTAAAAATAAAGGAAAAAAAAGAGACAAAAAAGCATACAACTTGAAATTGAATCTAAAAACGATATCTGAGGTCTTGTCAGCAGTAAAAGATTATCTGTTTCCATATGAAAAAATAAGCAAAAAATTTCTAAAAATTAATAATGAAAGTGATTTGATAAATTTTATAAAAGAAAAATCAGCTTTTGTAACTCAATCAACGCTTTATGGTTATTTAAAAACTAGGATGGGCTTAAAACAGAACATGATGTTTACCGATGATATCTTTATCGAATCTGTAAATAAAGCCAAATGGAACATTTTTTCTGAGGCTGTAACAGATTTAACTTTTTTTGCTGTCTCATATTTGAATAAAAAACACAATATCGATATTTTGGATCCAAGTAAAATTTATCAAACTATTTTAGATAACGAAATTATAAATGGTTTGCCAGATGAAATGTGTGAAAAATACAAGTTAAAATTTAAAGAAAAATTAAATAGTTTTAATATAAAAGAATATTGTAGCGATAAGCCCTTTTCTAATAGTTGTAACGCTTTATTTCATTGGGCACCAATAGCTGATGAATTAAAAGAATTGGATAAAGAAATTGTAATTAATTCTATTAAAAATAAATGGATGTTAGTAGTTGCTGATTTTGAAAAAATTCCAGTAAATCTAAAATAATTAATCTTTGTTTTGCCTGTTTTCTACTAAAGACTCTACAACAGACGGGTCTGCAAGGGTAGTTGTGTCACCTAATTCATTATGCTCATTAGCTGCAATCTTCCTTAAAATTCTTCTCATTATTTTACCCGATCTTGTTTTTGGTAAACCAGGAGCAAACTGAATTAAATCTGGTGTAGCTATAGGTCCGATTTGTTTTCTCACCCAAAGTTTAAGCTCTCTTTCTAGGTCACCATCAGGTTGTTCGCCAGCATTTAATGTAACGTAACAATACAAACCATTTCCTTTAATATCATGAGGGTAACCTACAACTGCAGCTTCTGCTACTTTAGGGTGAGCTACAAAAGCGCTTTCTATTTCAGCTGTCCCTAAATTATGTCCGGAAACTATTATAACATCATCAACTCTCCCAGTTATCCAATAATAACCGTCTTTATCTCTTCTGCAGCCATCTCCAGTAAAATATTTCCCATCGAATTGAGAAAAATATGTGTCTATGAATCTTTTATGATCACCGTAAACTGTTCGCATTTGCCCTGGCCATGAAGCAGACATACATAATCTTCCCTTACATGCTCCTTTAAGAACCTTTCCAGCCTCATCCACGATTACCGGTTTAATTCCATAAAATGGTTTCGTCGCTGATCCTGGTTTAAGGTCAATCGCACCGGGTTGAGGAGCAATCAATATTCCTCCTGTTTCAGTTTGCCACCAAGTGTCGACAATTGGACAACGTCCATCGCCTACTGTTTTGTAGTACCACATCCAAGCCTCCGGATTGATAGGCTCTCCAACTGTACCAAGTAATTTTAATGATTTTCTGCTAGTTTTTTTCACTGGTTGATCACCTTCTCTCATTAAAGCTCTGATGGCTGTAGGAGCCGTATAAAAAATGTTTACTTTGTATTTGTCCACGATTTGCCACCACCTTGAGCTGTCTGGATAATTTGGAACACCCTCAAACATAATTGTTGTAGCTCCATTAGATAAAGGTCCATAAATTATATAACTGTGTCCAGTTACCCAACCTATATCAGCTGTACACCAATAAATATCTTTAGGTTTATAATCAAATATATATTGATGGGTCATTGATGCATAAACCAAATAACCTCCTGAAGTATGAAGCACACCTTTAGGTTTTCCTGTAGAACCCGAAGTGTATAAAATAAATAGTGGATCTTCAGCGCTCATTTCTTCCGGGTCACATTTAGCTGACACTTTGTTAATTAGCTCTTCATAAGAAACATCTCGCTCATCATTCCAACTTACTTGATTTCCAGTTCTTTTAACTACTATACATTTTTTTACATTAGGACACTGAGATAAAGCTTCATCAGCTATTTTTTTAAGAGGAATTATTTTTCCTCCTCTTACACCTTCATCCGCAGTAATTAAATAATCAGACTCGCAATCATTAATCCTTGTTGCAATTGAGTCTGGTGAGAAACCACCAAAAATTATTGAATGAACTGCCCCAATTCTTGCACATGCAAGCATTGTATATGCAAGCTCAGGTATCATTGTTAAATAAATAGTTACTCTGTCACCTTTTTGTATTCCAATGCTTTTAAGAGCATTTGCAGCTTTGCTAACATTTTTATGCAATTCTTTATAAGTAATTTTTTTGGTATCTGCGGGATCATCTCCTACCCAAATTATTGCAGTTTTCTTACCATTCTTTTTTAAATGCCTGTCAATACAATTTGCTGAAACATTTAAAGTGCCATCGTAAAACCATTTAATCTTTACTTCATCTTTACTATATTTCACATCCTTAATTCTAGTGTATGGCTTAATCCAGGTAATTCTTTTTCCCTCTTTTCTCCAAAATTTTTCATTTTCCTTTACTGATAAATTATATTTTTTTTTGTATTTAGAACTATTTATTAAAGCTTGATTAGACCAGGCTTCTGAAACTTTTATAACTGAATTTCCCTCTTCATCTTTTACAACAATACTTTTTTTAGATCTTCCACCTCTAGACTTTGAAGACCTAATTTTTCTTACTTTTTTTTTAAGTCTTTTTATTCTTCTAGATTTTTTTTTCGATCTAGTCTTTTTCTGTTTATTCTTTTTTTTTGATCTTCTAGCCACGATAAACCTTTTTTATTTTTTTCTCAGATTCTACCCATCTTACAAATTATTTTCCAGCTTTTAAAATCAATAGGCATTACTGATAATCTGCTTTGTTTTATTAAAGGTAAATGCGAAATTTGCTTTGTTTTTTTTATATTTTCCAATGAAACTGGAGTTTTTAACTTTTTTTTAAACCTAACCTGAACAGCAACAAATTTTTTTTTCTTATCAGTTTTATCAATAAAAGCCCTTTTAATGACCGACACTACTCCTACAATTTCCTTCCCTTCATTTGAATGATAGAAAAAACATTCATCTCCAATTTTCATTTTTCTTAAATTATTTGCAGCTTGATAATTTCTAACACCATCCCAAGTAGCTCCTTTATTACCAGCTTTTTTTTGTTGATCAATAGACCAAACATATGGCTCAGATTTTATTAACCAGTAATTTTTCAAAGTTTTAGTCCTGGCCCTTTCATATAAGGAGCAAATTTATCCAGTGGCCATCTTGATTTTGGCTCTACATTTAGATTGTCTATTAATTTTCTTTTATATCTTTGTATTCCTGCCCAAGCGATCATAGCCGCATTATCCCCGCAAAACTTAAGATCAGAAAAAATTGGCTCAAAATTATTTTTTTTTGACAATTGTTCCAAACTTCTTCGGATGTTTTGGTTAGCAGCAACACCGCCAGCAACTACAAATATATTTTTTTCTTTTTTAGAAAATTTTTTAAATTCTTTAAACGCAACCTCAGTTTTTTTCTGAAGAATCTTAATTATAGTTTCTTGAAACGAGGCTGCTAAATTTAATTTAAGTTTTTTATCATTTTTAATTTTCTTTGACTGAATTAAAACAGCTGTTTTTAATCCTGCAAAAGATAAATTGCATCCCGCTTTATTTATTATGGGTTCCGGTAATTTATAAAAATTTTTATCTCCTTGTTTTGCAAATTTTTCAACAGCCGGACCGCCAGGATATCCAAGATTTAACATCTTTGCTGTTTTATCAAAAGCTTCGCCTAAAGCATCGTCTATTGTGGTACCTATTTGTTTATACTCGTTTACATTTTCAACAATTAAGTATTGAGAATGACCTCCAGAAATTAATAGTAACAAATAAGGAAATTTAATTTTATTACTTAATGCTGGGCTCAGAGCATGTCCCTCAAGATGATTAACAGCCACAAATGGCTTTTCACTAAATCCTGCTATAGCCTTACCAATATTTAATCCAACCGTTAAACAGACAATTAGACCTGGTCCAGCTGTAGCAGCAATACCATCAATTAGCTCAAAATTTATTTTAGCATCTTTAAGAGCTTTTGAAATTATAAAATCAATATTTTCAACATGAGATCTGGCTGCCAGCTCTGGCACTATACCTCCGAATTTTTCATGCTCCTTTATTTGACTCGAGACAATAGACGACAAAACTTTTGCAGTACCATCTAAATTTTCTTGAACTATTGAGGCCGCTGTTTCGTCACAGCTAGTTTCAATACCTAAAAAAATTAGTTTTTTTCCCATAAGATTAGATATTATAAAATAAACTTTAAAATACTTAAATGGATAAAAAAATCATAATTGGTGCACGCGGCAGTAAACTTTCAATTTCTTACGCTGAAACAGTAAAAAAGTTGTTTTCTTCAGTGTCAGATAAAAAAATGGAAATTGATATTCAAACCATCAAAACTTCTGGAGATATATTTCATGATAAAAAGATTTCTAATATTGGGGGTAAAAATATCTTTTGTAAAGAAATCGAAAGACAATTATCTGAAAAAAAAATTGATATTGCGGTACATTCATTAAAAGACATGGACTCTTTTGAGGAAAATAATTTAATTATAGGTGCATATTTAAAGAGAAACGATCCAAGAGATGTTATAGTTCTCAAAAAAGATAAGTCACTCTATAGTGATAAGCTTACAATTGGTTCAAGTTCAAAAAGAAGAGAACTTCAATTCAAATTACTCTTCAAAAATATAAACTGCAAAAATATAAGAGGAAATATTGATAGTAGAATCTCGAAAGTAAAAAAAGGTGAGTATGATGGTATTATTCTAGCCTTAGCTGGTATTAAAACATTAAATCTTGAGGAGGAAATAGAAGAAATATTTTCAGAGAAAAAAATCATTCCTTCAGCTGGTCAGGGAGTGATAGCTGTCCAATGTAGAAAAGATGATTTTGAAAATCTAAAAATTTTAGAAAAAATGAATGATGAAAATACAAAAATTTGTGCGCTAACAGAAAGAAGTTTATTAAAGACTATTGGAGGAGATTGCCACACAGCAGTGGGGGTTTATGCAAATATAGATAAAAACAATATTACTATAATATCACAATTGTTTTCAGATGATGGTCTTAAATCATTTTCGGTAAAAAAAAGTGGAGATAAAAAATTTCCAGCACAACTTGGAATTTCTGCTGGCAAAGATTTATTAAAACAATCTGAGGGCAAATATAAAAAAAAAAGATGAATATAATTTTAACAAGACCATTGAATGATACTGAAAATTTGATGCAAGAACTTTTTAGTTTAGGATACAAAATTATGCATGTACCAACTTTAAAAATCAAAAAAGCAAATGTAGAAAAAATCAATATAGAAGATTATAAAGCACTGGTTTTTACAAGCTCTAATGCAGTGAGAAATTTAAATATTAACGGAGAAAAAAAAAACATTATATGTTTTTGTGTAGGTTCAGTTACTGAAAAAATTGCAAGATTAAGTGGATTTACAAAAACAATATCAGCAAGTGGAAATGTTAACGCTTTAAAAAATTTAATTATTAATTCTAAAGAGCTCAAGAAAAATGACAAATTAGCATATATTTGTGGGGATCAAATAACTTTAGAGCTTGATAAGGAACTTGGAAGAGAGGGATTTAAAGTAAATAAAATCATTAACTATTTTTCAGAGAAAATAACCACTTTAAATGATGCTAATATTGATTTAATCAAAAAATATCCACCTGACGTAATATTTGTTTATTCCTTAAGAAGTGCAGAGAGTTTTAATAGTATTGTCGCTAATTATTCTTTAGCTCCAATGATGACACAATCAGTTGTTATGTGTATAAGTAAAAAAATTGTAGAGTTTTTTAATAAAGCCGGGTGGAAAAATAACAAAATTTTTAATCCTGGAAATGAAATTATAGAACTTGAAAAAATAAAATGAATGTACTGGAAAACTTTAAAAACTTATTTATTGAAATTTGGCAGCAAGGAATAGCTGGAATTAATTTTACACAGATAGGCGTAGGCATAGTAATTTTATTATTATTCCTTTTATTAAGAGGTTTAATTTCAAATTTCATTTTAAAAAGGCTGCAAAACTATGTCGACAAAACGACTAACAAGTTTGATGATGCTTTAGTTAAAGCTTCTACCGGGCCAATTAAATTTCTTCCGATTGTTTTAGGAATTTTCGTTGCAAGTTCTTATATGGAATTTGATGGAAAAATGTTGATTTTTGTAGATAACATCAATCGTTCTCTAATAACAATTTTAATATTTTGGCTTATTCACCAAATTGTTGAACCACTGACTTATTTAATAAGAAGGGTAGAGGAACTTTTATCTAAAGACTTGTTAAATTGGGTTGTAAAAGCTAACAAGATTTTAATTATTTTTTTTGGTTTTGCAGCAACATTGGATATTTGGGGCATAAAAATTGCACCCATAATTGCGGGATTAGGTTTATTTGGTGTTGCAGTCGCTTTAGGCGCCCAAGATTTATTTAAAAATTTAATTTCAGGAGTTTTAGTTTTAGTAGAAAAAAGATTTAAAATTGGTGATTGGATTTATGTTGAAGGAATTACAGAGGGTATTGTTGAGAGAATTGGCTTTAGATCAACGGTAATAAGAAAATTTGATAAATCAATTGCAACAATTCCCAATTCCTCGTTCGCTGAAAATGCAGTGGTTAATATTAGCGAGACCACCAATTGGAGAATAAGTTGGATAATTACACTCCAGTACAACTCTACAATAGATCAATTAAAAAATATAAGAGATCAAATTGAGAAATATATTGAGAACAATAAAGATTTTAAAATTGGAGATAACACTGAACACGCAGTTAGGATTGATAAATTTTCCGATAGCTCAATAGATCTCTATGTCAGATGTTTTACAAAAACTAATGAATGGGGCGAATGGCTCAAAGTAAAAGAAAGATTAGCTGTGGAAGTTAAAAAAATTGTAGAGAGCAATGGAGCATCATTTGCATTTCCAAGTACATCAATTTATGTGGAGAAAAACTGATGAAGTCCGCATTAATTTTGTTTGATAATATTGTTACACTTTATATTTGGATTTTAATAATTAATGCTGTTTTAAGTTGGTTGGTTGCATTTAATATACTTAATACAGGTAATAGATTTGTTTATGCAATCCTTGATGTATCATATAGACTCACTGCACCGCCTTTAAATTTCATTAGAAGATACATGCCAAATTTAGGATCGATAGATATTTCACCCGTAGTATTAATATTAGCATTGATGTTTTTTAGAAACCTAGTTTTTGAATATTTAGCTCCTAGTTTATTTTAATATGATTATAGATGGTAAATCACACTCTGAAAAATTAAGAAAAAAAATCAAAGATGAAATAACAAAAATATGCAGAAATACAAAAGATGTTCCAAAGCTAAGCGTAATATTAATAGGTGATTATTTACCAAGTCAGATATACGTAAAGAATAAACAAAAGAAGGCCAAAGAGGTGGGTATAAAATCTGAAGTTATAAAGTATCCTGAAACAGTTTCAGAAAAAGAAGTATTGGATAAGATAAAATCTCTTAACAATGATAAAGAGGTTACTGGTATATTGGTTCAGTTACCATTACCAAAACAAATTAGTCAGAAAAAAATAATAAATTCAATTCATCCTAAAAAAGATGTTGATGGTTTTAATCCTTTAAATGTTGGAAACTTAGCCTCGGGTTACGATGCCATTGTGCCGTGTACACCATTAGGATGTATTAAACTTATAAAATCTGTTCAAGAAGATCTTAAAGGTTTGCACGCTACAATAATTGGTAGATCTAATTTAAATGGAAAACCGATGGCTCAACTTTTATTAAGAGAAAATTGTACGGTCACTATACTTCATTCTAAGTCTAGAGATATAAAAGAAGAATGTAAAAGAGCTGATATATTAGTTGCTGCCGTAGGAATGGCGAATTTAGTAAAATCTGATTGGGTGAAAAAAGATTGCATTGTAATTGATGTTGGAATTAATAAACTAGGTAGTCAAATTGTAGGTGATGTCAAATTTGATGAAGTAAAAAGTAAGGCAAAAGCAATCACACCAGTGCCTGGTGGAGTAGGACCTATGACAATAGCATGTTTACTAAGTAATACTTTAGAATGTTTTAAAGTTCGTTAGATTTTGAAGAGTCAAGTTTTAATATTTTACTATTTCTAAATCTTATAATGACAGTTGCTGCTGCTACAATTAAAATTGCAAGAGATATATAAATTAAATTTGTTGGATCTTGGTCTTTGTCTTGAAGAATTATAAATCGAGCTAAAGCAGTTATAGCGATGATCATAGGATAAGTTATTCTAACCGATCTTGTCTCCCAATAAGATCTTACTAATCCAATAACCTCAATATAGATAAACATAAGAAGCAGATCAGCTAAACTTATATTCCTGTTCTGATACATTTCATGAATTTCAAGAAAGAAAGCAATAACTGTTGCAGCTAGAACGATTAATACTGCTACTAACTGAATATTCCGAATCGTTGCATTCATATCTACTCTTTTAACAAATTTTTATTGTTTATGTAATTGTTTTGAATGAAATTTAATGAATTTCTCAATTTTAGATTTTTTGAATGTTTTGTTTTCTTCAAAAGAAACTTTTTTTAACGAATAAGCTTTGTTTTTTGATCTTCTTGATACAATAGTAATATTGCCCTTATAAATTTTAAGGATTACTTCCCCATTTACTTGATTTCTTTTTTTATCAATTATTTTTTGAAGACTCAGTCTTTTTTTTGAAAACCAATAGCCATTATAAACTAATTCAGCATACAATGGCATTATTCTTTCTTTAGCATGCATTGTAGCCTTATCTAAAGTTACAGACTCAATTGCTCTGTGCGCAAAATACAATATAGTTCCACCAGGCGTTTCATAAACCCCTCTGGATTTTATACCAATGAATCTGTTTTCCACAAGATCGACTCTACCAATGCCATTTGCTCCTCCAATGTTATTTAATTTCTCTAATAAAAACTCTGGTTTATATTTCTTTCCATTAATTGAGACTGGATCGCTATTTTTAAAACCTATTTTTATTTTAACGGCTTTATTTTTTGCTTTTTCTGGTGAAATAGTTTTTTGAAAAATGAATTCTGGAGGCGCGTTTCTCGGATTTTCTAGCACTTTACCTTCAGTCGAAACATGAAATAAATTATCGTCAACTGAAAACGGGGGAGCCCCTTTTTTGTCTTTTGGAATTGGAATTTTATATTTTTTTGCATATTTAATTAAATCTGATCTAGACTGTAGCCTCCACTCTCTCCAAGGTGCTATCACTTTTATTTCTTTACCAAAAAAAGAATATCCAAGTTCAAATCTAATTTGATCGTTTCCTTTTCCAGTAGCACCGTGTGAAACAGCAAATGCTTTAAATTTTTTTGCAATTTCAATTTGTCTTTTAGCTATTAAAGGTCTTGCTATTGAGGTTCCAAGCAAATAAACACCCTCATAAACAGCATGAGCCCTTATCATCGGAAAAACATAGTCTTTAACAAAAATATTTTTTAAATCCTCAATTATAATTCTCTTAACACCCAGTCTTTTTGCATTTTGAATTATTTTCTTCTTATTTAAATCTTGACCTATATTTGAAGTATAAGCGATGACTTCAGCTTTATAATTTATTTGTAACCATTTAAGAATTATTGAGGTATCTAAACCCCCAGAGTAAGCTAAAATAATTTTTTTCATTAACTACAAACTTTTTTGGCTGTGTTGTAAGCCTTAGTAAATCCCATCATTGAATAGTGGTCTGTTGTTTCAGCACCATCTTTTGTTTTACCTTTAATCATCAAATCTGTTGCTCTTTTCATTAACTTTATAAATTTTTTTTCTTCATTTTCATCAAGCAACCATGCAAAGTCTCCTTGTGAAAAAAAAGAAAAGTTACTTTTTCCTGATTTTGCAGAAACAGTTGAGTTTTTATAGTTATGACCACTTGTAATACTTATTTCGTCTTTAACATTTTCGTATGGTCTGAATGTTACGAATATCCTAGATTCTTTTCTCTTTATCGCTGCAGGAGCTCTTTTTACTGGCTTTGTTTGTGCAAAACAAACTTTTCCTTTATCAGTCATCATCGTAAAACTTTCCCAGTTCTTATACTTACCGGAGGATTTAGGTGTATTAGCAAAACTATTTGAAGCTATAAAATAAAATAATAAAAAATATATTATAGTTTTTAATTTCATAAGTGCTTTTTTATACTAAAAAAAATCTAATTCAATGGTTTGTATTATGGTGCTGGATTTGGATTATTATTGTGAATTAAATTGATTTTATCTAGCGTATCTTGATTTAGTTTAATATTAATACTCCCAATATTTTCTTTTAATTGGTTCATAGATGTAGCTCCAATTATGTTACTAGTTACAAATGGCCTTGAATTAACAAAAGCCTGTGCAAGTTGGACCATAGTAATATTATTTTCCTTTGCTAATTTAGAATACTCTTCATATGCCTTCATAGCTAAAGGATTAATCATTCTTTCCCATCCTTTAAATAAACTCATTCTCGCATTTTTTGGCATTTGGCCATTCATGTATTTTCCAGAAAGCGCACCTGCAGCCAAAGGATAATAAACTAGCAAACCACATTTTTCTCTAATCGATATTTCTGACATACCAACTTCATATGTCCTATTTACCAGACTATATGGATTTTGAACTGACATCATTCTTGGAAGGTTTTTATTTTTTGATAATTCTAAATATTTTGATAGACCGTAAGGAGTTTCATTAGACATTCCAATATATCTAATTTTTCCACTTTTAATAAATTTATCTAACGCTTTTAGAATAGACTCAAAGTCATTCCAGTCTCCCTCATTTTCATTAATAGAAAATTCTCTTCTGCCAAAACAGTTTGTAGATCTCTCTGGCCAATGCAATTGATAAAGATCTATATAATCTGTTTTTAACCTTTTTAGACTGTCGTCTATAGCTAAGCCTATTTTTTTTTCGGAGAAATTGTTTCCACCTCCTCTTATCCAGTCACAACCAGGTCCTGCAACTTTTGTTGCCAAAATTATTTTATCTCTGTTGTTTCTTTTCTTAAACCAGTTTCCTATCATTATCTCAGTTTTTCCGTATGAATCTGGTGTTGGTGGAACTGAATAGAGTTCTGCGGTATCAAAAAAATTTACTCCATTTTGAAGCGCGTAATCCATTTGCTCAAAAGCTTCCTTCTCAGTGTTTTGAGTACCCCAGGTCATTGTTCCTAGACAAATAAGGCTCACTTCTAGATCGGTATTGCCTAATTTTTTGAATTTCATAATAACTGTGATGTTTTTTTAAAGGAAAATTTGCCTATTGAAAAGTCAATAAAATTTCTTATATTAACCTCATGGTTTTTAATAAGCAAAGTTCAGCAACAAGATCTTCAGCATCTGAGGCAATAATTGATCAGGGCTTAAGAGCTTATATGCTTAAAGTTTATAACTATATGGCCTCAGGAGTGGCTCTTACAGGTTTTGTAGCTTTGCTTTTGTTTAAGATGGCAGTAGTCAGTGGTCCGAACGGTGAAATCTTAGGACTTACACAACTAGGTAACACTTTATATAACTCAGGTTTAGCTTGGGTTGTAATGCTAGCACCACTTGGTGTGGTTTTTTATATGAGTTTTGGGATAGCAAAAATGAGCGCATCTAAAGCTCAAACAGTTTTTTGGATTTTTGCAGCATTAATGGGAGCTTCACTATCTTCTATTTTTCTTGCTTATACAGGCACTAGTATCACTAGGGTCTTTTTTATTACAGCTGGTACTTTTGGAGCAATGAGTATCTACGGTTACACAACTAAAAGAGATTTAACAAAATTAGGTTCATTTTTGATGATGGGCTTAATTGGAATCATTATCGCATCTTTAGTAAATATATTCTTAAAATCTTCAATGATGTACTTTGTGATTTCAATAATTGGTGTTTTAGTATTTGTAGGTCTAACTGCTTACGATACTCAAAAGATTAAAAATATGTATTTAGCAAGTGACAGCGGAGAACTAATGGGCAAAAAAGCTGTGATGGGTGCTCTTACACTTTATCTTGATTTTATAAATCTTTTTATAATGCTTTTAAGACTTTTTGGCCAAAGAAGATAGTCTACTTAATTAATTTTATTTTTCCCAAACTGGTTCTATCAATGAGCAATTTTAAATTTTCTGATTTTTGAATAACTTTACCATTTTTATCTTTAATTAAATACTTCTCATTTTTATAGTTAGGTTTTAAATTTTTTAGAATTCTTAAGATTGGTTTTTCTGATGCTCTTTTATATATATTAAATGATATTTCTTTATTTCCTGTATAAAGGCTATAATCTTTCCAAGTTCCATTTGAAACCATTTTTGCATATAAATTTAAAATAGTTTGCAGTTCTTTTTTGATAAAATAAGGTTGCTTTGACTTGCGATCATTATCTATAATTAATCTAATATTTTTCATCATTCTTATATTTATTAATTAACGGTAATTGTAACGCTGTAAATATTAAAGTTAAAGGTAAAATTCCCCAAACTTTAAAATTTACCCAAATATATTCTCTTTCAGGAGCGAAAGATCTCCAAACAATCTCGTTTAAAATTGCTAAAAAAATAAAAAAATAAGCCCACCTTTTGTTAAGCAATGTCCAACCAAAATCATTTAATTTGAAAGCATTGTTAAGAAATAATTTTAAAAGATTTTTTTTAAGAAGAGTGTCACTTATTAGCAAAGCAGCCGCAAATATTAAATTAATAATTGTTGGTTTCAAGTATATAAAAATTGGATTGTTAAAATAGAGTGTCAATCCACCAAACAATGATATTAGCGCTGCACCTAAAAGAGGGACATAGGGAACCTTCCGTTCAATTACATAAACTATAATTACTGCTAATATTGTTGATATTATGAGCGGTGGTATGGCAATACTTAAATTATTGCCGCTCGTCTTATAAAAGTAAAAAAATATTAATAAAGGCCCAAAGTCTGTGACAAATTTCAATAAGGACTTATTCACATTAAAACTCTAACATAAATTATTTTAATATTAAATTTATATATTGATTTTAGATTAAAAATTATTAAGTATTAAATATGTCTACAAACATAGCAAAATTTTCAATTGGAGAAGTTGTAAAGCATCGTCATTTTGATTTTAGAGGGGTTATCTATGACGTTGATTTTGAATTTAATAATTCTGAAGAGTGGTATCAGTCCATTCCTAAAGATGTTAGACCGAGGAAAAATCAACCCTTTTACCATCTTCTTGCTGAAAGTAATGACGTAACCTATGAAGCTTATGTTTCAGAGCAAAATCTATTAATAGACGACTCTAACGAGCCAGTAAAGCATCCTTTAATAGAGGAAATATTTGTAGGAAAAAAAGGAACTAGTTACCTTAAACCTTCAAATTAAACACTACCGCCATAAATAAAACATTTTTGGTTCAAAACTCGGCCAAAAAATTTATATAAATTTTCAATGTTTGAGCCTAATTGGGGATTACTCATACTTCTTACTCCCTCTCAATTCTCAATTAGGCAAAAATGCACCTTCCCTTAAAAAAAATACTGTAGTAATTAGCTGTTAATGGAATTTTTTTCTTTCGGAAATATAATAGTCTATATCGACAAATTTATTAAATTCATCAATTCAATTTTTTTTGTGATTTTAATAATTGGAATTTCTTTTGCTTTAATTATTTCTCCTGTCGATTACTTACAAGGTGACTCTGTAAGAATTATGTACGTTCATGTACCCTCAGCGTGGATTGGGCTCTCAATTTTTTCACTGATTGCAGTAAGTACAATGTTAAATTTTATATTTAAAATAAAAAACTTATTTCTATTTGTAAAAAGCTTAGCACCAATAGGTTTGTTATTTACATGCCTCTCTATCGTTACCGGATCTTTATGGGGAAAACCAACCTGGGGAACCTGGTGGGCCTGGGATGCAAGACTTACTTCTATGTTAGTATTAATGTTATTCTACGTTTTATTTATTCTTTCTTTAAAGTATTTTAAGAATAATGAAAATTTAACAAAAATTTTGTCATTTTTATCCATTCTAGGAATAATTAATATTCCAATTATTAAATATTCAGTTGAGTGGTGGTCGACTCTACATCAGCCAGCTAGTATTAAATTTTTGGGTACATCTAGCATTCATTCTAGCATGTTGATTCCATTATTCTTGATGTTATTGGTTTTATTGCTGTATTGTGCGTTAATTTTTCTAATGAAATACAAAACAGAAATCATTAAAATAAAGAAACGGAACATTAAAAGATTATGATTATTGAATTTTTAAAAATGGGAGGATATGGGTTTTATGTCTGGTCATCCTTTCTATTAGTTTTTACTTTTTGCTTTTTACTTTTTTACAGAACTAAAAAAAACATTAAAAAAATATGAAAAAGAATTTGCTAAGGAATTAGAAAAATTACCAGCAAAACACAAAAAAAGAATTGCCAAATCATCTAAAGTCATTAGCAGTATTTTAGCATCGCAAAACAAATTAAGCTAAAGCATCTTGAATGCTTACAAAAAAAATTAAAACAAGACTTTTATTTCTCATCTCAATTGTCTTTATCACTGTATTTTTTTTAATTTTTATTTATTTTAATCTTAAGCAAAACATATTATATTTTAAAACCCCATCTGAAATATTTATGAATAATCAAATAGAGAGAAACTCTATGATTAGAGTAGGCGGGATGGTAAAAAAAGACTCTATTTTACAGAATAATGATGAAATAAGATTTATCTTAACAGATTACGAAAGAGAGTTAATTGTTGTTTATAGTGGTACTGTTCCAAATTTATTCTCTGAGGATCAAGGAGCAGTAGTTGAAGGCATTCTTAATGATAAAAAATATTTAATAGCCGATAGAATTTTGGCTAAACACGATGAGAATTATATGCCTCCACAAATGAAAAAAATATTAAAGGAAAATGCTAAGTAACCTAGGAAATATTTTACTTTTTGGAAGTATTTTTATTACATTATCAATAATTTATTTTGCTTATCAAAATATTAAAGAAAAAAATTTCCTAATTGGAAAAAACTTAGTTTATCTCTCTTTTTTCCAAATAACATTTATTATTACATCATTTTTATTATTAATTTTTGCATTTGTTTTTTCAGATTTTTCACTTCTTGCTGTTTATCAAAACTCTCACACAGCAAAACCTATTTTTTATAAAATAGCAGGTGTTTGGGGTAACCATGAGGGCAGTCTACTCCTATGGGTAAACATTATGGTAATCTTTTCTTTTTTATTTTTTTTATTTAATAGTAAGTTTAACAAAAGCTATAGTCTTTACACTTTGTTAGTACAGAATATTTTGATACTTGGTTTCTTAGTATTTTTAATTTCTAATTCTAATCCATTTTTCAAGATTTTACCTGTTCCATTAGAAGGCTTAGGATTAAATCCAATTTTACAAGACCCTGCTTTAGCTATTCATCCACCATTATTGTATTTAGGGTTTGTCGGATCATCAATTTATTTTTCTGCAGCAATGGCCGCAATACTTTCTAATAGTAACGGCAAAAATTTTGCCTCTTCAATAAAAATTTGGGTATTAATCTCCTGGAGTTTTCAATCATTAGGTATAATTGTTGGCTCTATTTGGGCTTACTATGAATTAGGTTGGGGTGGATTTTGGTTTTGGGATCCTGTTGAGAATGCATCTCTAATACCATGGTTTTGTATGACCGCATTAGTTCACTCAGTATTAGTTTTACAAAAAAGAAACTACCTTTATAATTGGGTTTTAATATTATCAATTATTACTTTTATTTCTAGTGTCACCGGAACCTTTTTAGTTAGATCTGGGATATTAAATTCTGTTCATACTTTTGCAAATGACCCGGCTCGGGGAATGTATATTTTAATATTTTTATCTTTAATGATATTTTTTTCCTTCGTAATTTTTTTTAAAAGAAAAATTATTGATAATTTTTATCTTGAGCCAATCAGTAAAGAAACTTTTATTCTGAGCAATAATTGGTTTATGATGTTTTATTTAGCAACTGTATTTATAGGCACAATTTATCCGATTTTTACTCAAGTTCTTTACGATACTAAAATTTCAGTTGGGCCACCTTTTTACAATTCTGTAATTGCACCGATAATCATTCCATTTCTAATAATGATGGCAATCGGACCAAGAATAAGCTGGATTAAACAAAAATATAATGATTTTAAATCTTTAATTTTCATTTTAATTTTATCGTGTACTATTAATTTTTTGATTTTCTCTTTTTTAAAAAGTTATAATTTATTATCAAATTTAATTATAATTTCGTCTCTGTTTTTAATTTTACACTCACTTAAGGACTTTATAATAAATTCAAAAACTAAATCATATTACAACTTACCAAGTTTCTTATCTCATACAGGTTTT
>CACEOY010000007.1 GCA_902561155.1 uncultured Pelagibacteraceae bacterium | reverse complement strand
AAGTAAAACAGCTGTAATTATATTTCTTTTTCTTTTATCCATAAAAATTAACAATAAAATAATCAAGCAATATTAATAAAAAAATGAAAAACAAATAAAAAATTGAATATAAAAATATTTTTCTAGCTATTAGATTATTGCCAGTTTTGTTTTTTGATCTTAAAAGAGTTCCGCATAAATATATATAATAAATTGTTAAGGCTAGTGTGGGTAAAAAATAGAATGCAGAAAGAAAATTTAAGATATACGGAAGCGATATCACTGGTAACATTAGTAAAGAATAAATAAAAATATTTTTCTTCGTTGTACCTACTCCGTATATGTTTGGTAGCATTGGAATGTTTGCCTTTTTATAATCGTCAGACTTATATATGCTTAATGCCCAAAAGTGTGAGGGCGTCCAAAAGAAAATAATCAAAAATAAAACAATAGGTTCAATAGTCAAAGCGCCTGTTGCAATAGTCCAGCCTATAGCTGGGGGTAAAGCGCCTGCTGCACCTCCAATAACTATATTTTGAGGTGTTCTTCTTTTTAGCCAAACCGTGTAAATAAAAAAGTAGAAAAAAATTGTAAACAAAAGAAGTATTGCGGACATCAAATTAGATGAGAAATACAACAATGTTACTGAAATCACTGAAAGTAATACTCCAAACAAAAAAGCTTGGTTTTTAGTTACCTGGCCTGCGGGTATAGGTCTTAAGCACGTTCTAGACATCAGGGCGTCCAAGTCAGATTCATACCACATGTTAAGTGTCCCAGCTGCTCCAGCACCCAGTGCTACGGCTATTAGAGAAAATATTGAATTTAAAATACTTACCTCTTTTGGAGCTATGACCAATCCGACCATGCAAGTAAATAAAACTAAAGACATTACTCTAGGCTTCATTAGGTTGAAAAATGAGTCTATGTAAAAACTAGATCCTTTTAAATTTTTTCCTCTTATTTCTAATTGTATCAAATTATTTTACCTTCGGTAGTTCTTCAAATGTATGGAAAGGTGGAGGTGAAGAAACTGTCCACTCTAGTGTTGTAGCACCGTCTCCCCATGGGTTTTGAGCAGCTGCTCTTTTTTTAATAAAGGAGTAAAGTAAATTTATTAGAAATACTCCTACCCCAATTAAAGAAATATAAGATCCTATTGACGAGACATAATTCCATCCCGCAAAAGCATCCGGATAGTCTGCATATCTTCTTGGCATACCTGCTAATCCCAAAAAATGTTGTGGGAAAAAAAGTAAATTAACGCCAATAAAAGTTAACCAAAAATGTAGTTTTCCTAAAAACTCTGAATACTCGTACCCTGACATTTTGCTAAACCAATAATAAAAGCCAGCAAAAATAGCAAATAGTGCACCCATTGATAAAACGTAATGAAAATGAGCCACTACATAGTAAGTATCATGTAAAGCAGTGTCCACACCTGCGTTAGCTAGAACTACACCAGTAACTCCACCTAAAGTAAATAAAACTATAAATCCTATCGCCCAAAGCATTGGTGTTTTAAAACTAATAGATCCACCCCACATTGTAGCCACCCATGAAAAAACTTTTATTCCAGTTGGCACCGCAATAATCATCGTAGCTGCTAAGAAATATGCTTTTGTGTCTGTATCTAATCCAACTGTGTACATATGGTGAGCCCAAACAACAAAACCTACAACTCCTATTGCTACCATAGCATATGCCATTCCTAGATATCCAAAAACTGGTTTCTTTGAAAAAGTTGAAACTATGTGACTTATCATTCCAAAACCTGGTAATATTAATATGTAAACTTCTGGATGACCAAAGAACCAAAATAAATGTTGAAATAATACTGGGTCTCCCCCGGTCTGAGCTTCAAAAAATGCGGTGCCGAAATTTCTGTCCGTCAATAACATAGTTATTGCTCCAGCTAATACCGGTAAAGATAATAGAAGAAGAAATGCAGTAACTAAAATTGACCAAGCAAATAAAGGCATTTTATGTAATGTCATTCCTGGTGTTCTCATGTTCAAAATTGTTGTAATAAAATTTATTGCTCCTAAGATTGAAGAGGCCCCTGCTATGTGTAAACTTAAAATTGCTAGGTCCATAGCTGGTCCAGGTTGACCTGTTTTAGATGATAGTGGTGGGTAAATAGTCCATCCGCCACCTACTCCAGTTTGACCTGGAGGCCCATCAACAAATATTGAGGCTAGTAATAAAATCAAAGATACTGGTAAAAGCCAAAAAGAAATATTATTCATTCTTGGAAATGCCATATCAGGAGCGCCTATCATAATTGGAACAAACCAATTACCAAATCCACCTATCATTGCCGGCATAACCATAAAAAAAATCATGATTAAGCCGTGACCTGTTACCAAGACATTATATAAGTGATGATCCCCTCCAAGAATCCCATCACCTGGATACATAAGCTCAATTCTCATCAATATAGAAAAAGCAGATCCTATTAGACCAGCTATAATGGCAAATATCAGATACATTGTGCCAATATCTTTATGATTAGTAGAATAAGCCCATCTCTTCCAACCTGTAGGAGTGTGTGAATGAGTGTCTGCAGTTATAGATGACATTATTTAATTTTTCCTTTTGTAATTTTACTTACTACTTTGTTATTTAAATTTAATTCCTCTTTAGCAAATTTTTGTTTTGCTTCAACTAACCATGCATCATACTCATCTTGAGAAACTACATTAACAGTTATAGGCATAAATGCATGTTTTACACCGCATAATTCTGAGCACTGGCCGTAAAATGTTCCAGTGCGATCTGCTTTAAACCAGGTTTCGTTAATTC
The DNA here is from genome assembly GCA_902561155.1 of uncultured Pelagibacteraceae bacterium. GTDB lineage: Bacteria > Pseudomonadota > Alphaproteobacteria > Pelagibacterales > Pelagibacteraceae > Pelagilacustribacter. The sequence goes on along the minus strand of CACEOY010000007.1, from coordinate 58,675 downwards.
TCCCTGGCACAGCATCTCTTTTAACACCAAAAGATGGTAATGCCCAAGCATGAAGTACATCATTAGCAGTAATTAAAACTTTTACAACTTTATTTACTGGAACAAATATTTCATTATCAACTGTTAAAAGTCTTGGTTGTCCAGGTTGCAAGTCTTTATCTTCTATCATGTAAGAGTCAAAAATTATATTTTCATCAGGATACTCATAACCCCAATACCATTGATATCCTACTGCTTTTATAGTTACATCTGCTGGTGGAATTTCATCTTGCTCATACAAAACTTTAAAGGATGGCACTGCAATTGCGATTAATATTAAACAAGGAACAAGGGTCCAAATAACTTCTATAAATGTATTGTGTGTAGTTCTTGAGGCAACTGGATTTCTTGAGGCTCTAAATCTTATACAGGCATAAATAACTAAAAACAAAACAAAAACTGTAATACCTGTGATTATTGGAAGTAACATATAGTCATGGAACCAAACTATATCCTTCATATGTCCAGAGCCTGCTTTCTGAAAACCTAGTTGCCAATCTTTAGGCTCGTTAGCAAAAAGAGTAATCGGAGCAAACAAGAATATTATTAATTGTGTAAGTTTTAACATTTTAATTTTTATACAACTTTTTAATACTTTAACAAATTCAATAAATGCGACAATTAAGGATAATTATTGATAAAATTAACTAGAGAAATAGCGCTTATAGCAGCGGTATCTGATCTCAGTATATTTTTTGATATTGTAAAAGGTACAACTTTAGAAAATGATAAAATAAACTGTCTTTCTGGCGGAGAAAAGTCACCCTCTGGACCAATTAAAACACATAAGGATTTAAAATTTTTAAGTTTCTCAACACTCAAATTATCATTTGAATTAACATCAGCAAATAAAAGTTTAGTAGTTTCTTTTAAATTTTTTAAAAAATCTTTTAATTTTATCGCCTCTAAAATTTCAGGTGGAAACATTTGATTGGATTGTTCTGTGGCCTCAATAATTATTTTTTTTGCTCGATCATAATTTAATTCTTTTACTTCAGTTCTTTCTGAAATTATTGGAATTATCTTACTTACACCAAGTTCTGTTGCTTTTTGCAAAATCATTTCCATAGGTGTTTTTTTAACTAAACAGATGGCGAGTTCAATTTTATTTTTTTTTTGAGGTTCTTTTACTTTTTTTAAAAATTTTACTTCTACTCTTTCTTTTTCTAAGAAAACTATTTCACTTTCCCATTCACCCTCAATATTAAAAAAATTTATAATAGATCCTCGTTTTAATCTCATAACATTTACAACATAATGGGTGTGCTCTTTTGATAATAAATTTGTGGAGTTTTCAACTATACTATAAGGATGATATAATCTAATATTCATTATTAATTTATATACTAAAAACAAATTTGAATTAATAAAAGGATAAACTTTATGACTAAAGCACTAAGGGCAGGAGAAAACCCGATAGGGGTTGATGTGATAGAGGGAAAATCATACTTCTGGTGCACATGTGGAAAAAGTTTAAAGCAGCCTTTTTGTGATGGATCACATAAAGGAACAGAATTTTCACCATTTATTTTTAAGGCTGAACAATCTAAAAAAGTTTTTTTCTGTACTTGTAAACAAACTAAGGATCAACCGTTGTGTGATGGATCGCACAACTTAAAATAATATATGAAACCAAAAGCCATTGTATTTGATGCATACGGTACTCTTTTCAACGTCAACTCAGCAGCAGAAAAATGCAAAAGTAAAATAGGAGATAAATGGGAAAGTTTTGCAAATTATTGGAGAACTACTCAACTTGAATATACTTGGCTAAGAAGTTTAATGAAAAAACACAAAGATTTTTGGCAAGTAACAGAAGATAGTTTAAGTAAGTCAATGAAAGTTTTTAATATCGAAAATAGTTTGAAAAATGAGTTATTAACTCTTTATAAAATTTTATCACCATACCCTGAAGTAAAAAAAGTTTTGACAGATCTTAAAGAAAAAAAATTTAAGCTCGCAATTCTTTCAAATGGAACTCCTGAGCTTCTTGAGGAACTGGTTAAAAAAAATAATTTGAATAATTTATTTGATGATCTTTTTTCTATAGAGGAAGTAAAAATATATAAACCGGATTCTAAAGTCTATGATCTTCCAGTCAAAAAGTATAATATTAAACCAAATGAAATAGTCTTTCTAAGCGCAAATACTTGGGATGTATCTGGAGGTGGAAACTACGGATATAATTCTGTTTGGGTAAATAGAAATAAATCACATTTTGATAATCTCGATTATCTTCCAAAAAATGAAATTGGCAACTTAACGCAGCTACTTGATATTGTATAAAGTTTAGATATATTTGTGGAATGTCTCAAATCGAAATTAAAAAAACAATTAAAGCCTTAAACGCTTCAGATGGAGCTGGAGTTAAACTAAAAAGGAGTATCGGTACTCCCGAAGCTGACTACATAGATCCATTTTTAATGCTGGATGAATTTGGTTCAGACAACAAAGACGATTATTTAGCTGGATTTCCTCCTCACCCACATAGAGGTATTGAAACTGTAACGTACATGTTGAAGGGTGAGTTTGAACACAAGGACAGCACTGGTGCAAAAGGATTAATGGAATCTGGTGATGTGCAATGGATGAAAACTGGTAGAGGAATTATACATTCAGAAATGCCTGCTATGAAAGAAGGTAAGTTGCTAGGCTTCCAACTATGGATTAACATGCCTGCAAAACTTAAAAGAAATAAACCTGAGTATCTTTATATAAAAGGAAAAGAACTTGGAACTCACAAAGACAATGACAAAATCGTAAAAGTAATTGCTGGAAAATATGAGAATGCCGAAGGACCTGAAAAAAATCACAATGTTGAACCAATTTATTTTCATGTAGTTTTAAATGAAGGTAAAGAATTTAATTGTGAAGTTCCAGTTGGACACAACAGCTTTATATACTTGCTTAAGGGTGAATTGAAAATAGGTGATAAGGACCATGAGAAAACTTCTGACTCCAATTTAATTTTACTTGAGAGAGGTAATAAGCTTAATGTTAAGGCAACAAAAAATTCTGAGTTTTTATTTATTGCTGGTAAGCCAATTGGTGAGCCAATCGCTAGAGGTGGACCTTTTGTAATGAATACAAAAGCAGAAATACTTGAGGCTATACAAGATTATAATAACGGAACATTTGCTAAATATTAAAAGTTCAAGTACGTTCCTCCTCACATGCCAAAATCAATTATTATGAAAAAAAATGGTGGCCCTGAGGTTTTAGAACTTCAAGATGTAAATGTAGGTTCACCTGGTCCAGATGAAATTAAAGTAACTAATCATGCAATTGGTTTAAATTACATTGATACATATCATAGATCGGGTTTGTACCCTATCAAGCTTCCAAGTGGTATTGGATTAGAAGCTGCCGGAAAAGTTGATGAAGTTGGGAATAATGTTACTGAGTTTAATAAAGGAGATAACATAGCATATGCTTCTATTCCTCTCGGAGCTTACGCTCAACAAAGAATAATTCCCGCAAAAATTGCTATAAAAGTTCCAGATGGTATCACTCACGAAATTGCTGCTACTTTAATTACAAAAGGTTTAACAACAAACTATTTATTAACTAAAACTTACCGATTGAAAGCTGGTGAGTTGGTTTTATTTCATGCTGCAGCTGGTGGTGTAGGCCAAATTTTTGCTCAATGGGCTAACAGCGTTGGAGCAAAAGTAATTGGTACAGTAGGATCAGACGATAAGATAAAGGTTGCTGAAGAAAATGGTTATTCACACGTTATAAATTATACTAAAGAAGATTTTGCAAAAGAAGTTTTAAAAATTACAAATAATGATGGTGTGCCTGCGGTATTTGATGGTGTGGGCAAAAAAACATTTTACGGATCTTTGAAGTGTCTAAAAACTAGAGGTATGATGATAAGTTTTGGAAACGCTTCTGGACCTCTGGACCCTGTAAATGTTCCAAAAGATATTCAACCAAAAGGGCTTTATTTGACTAGACCTTCCATAGCACAATATTTTACAAATAGAAAAGAGCTTCAAGATGGAGCGGATTCAATATTTGAAAAAATAAAATTTGGGAAAATAAAAATTAGGATATCAAAAAAATATAAGTTAGCAGAAGCTAAACAAGCGCATGCTGACTTAGAAGCTAGAAAATTATTAGGTCCGGCAATATTAATTCCTTAATGAATAAAAAGATAATTTCTCCGTGTGTAAGTATATGTAAAACTGATCCTGTTACAGGATATTGTTATGGTTGTGCAAGGACTGATGAGGAAAAAAAATTGTGGAAGGATGAAAAAACAGATAATAATTGGAAATCAAAAAACTTAGAAATTATTATCTCTAGAATGAAAGGATGGCAGTTAGAAACTTTTAAAGAATCTTACGATCATAAAATTAGAAATGGAATTTCACTTTTTAAAAAAAATTTATTAAATAAAAAATTATAAATCTTTTTTCATAGAGTCCATATCACTAAGATGAAATTTTAATGCTTCATTTGACAGTCTAATCTCTTGTAAAAATAAAAAAATGGAACAAATCATACATAAGCAGCAGAATGCAAAGCTAAGTCTAGCATAAAAGATTAGATCCAAATAAAGTAACAAAACTGTAAGCATATTAAAAAGAAATCCAAATGCTGAAAAACCCATTACGTATTTCAAATAGTTAGTTCTTTTATTAAGAACGTGAAGTTGATTTTCCCATTCAGGGGGTATTTTTTTTTCAAAAGTATACTGATCATGTATTTTTCTGATAAGTGCGCTAAGTGTGTGAAAACGATTACTATACATTGTCATCATTAAAGGAATTGCTGGAAACATCAAAGCTGCTACTGTGTAATCAATATCCATACGAATCAAATTGATTATGTATATTACGTTTGATATTTACAAGTCATATTTAGATGAAAGATTTAAAAATATTCATTAATCTGACCAGATTAAATAGACCAATAGGTTATTTACTATTATTTTGGCCTTGCAGTTGGGGATTAGCTTATGCCTACTCTTTAAATAAAAATATAGAAACTTTTTTATTTTATATTGTTTTATTTTTTTTTGGTGCAGTTTTAATGAGAAGTGCTGGATGTATTGTAAATGATATAGTTGATAGAAAGCTAGATAAGAAAGTTAGGAGAACAAGATACAGACCATTGGCTGCAAATTTAATATCTGTTGAAAGAGCATTTATATATATAATTGTACTTTGTGGTTTAGCATTTTGTATATTAATTCAATTTAATTTGTTAACAATTTGTTTAGGACTTGCCTCTATGACACTTGCCTTTAGTTATCCTTTCATGAAAAGAATTACGTATTGGCCACAACTTTTTTTAGGTTTGACATTTAATTGGGGAATAATAATGGCTTGGGCCTCTATAACTGATTTTTTAACTATAGAGATATTTTTAGTTTATTTAGCGGCCATATTTTGGACATTGGGATATGACACTATTTACGGAGCTCAGGACATTATAGATGATGAAATTATAGGAGTTAAGTCAACATCAATTAAGTTTAAATCAATGTTAAAAAAATTTGTTTTTTCATGTTACACGATTAGTTTACTTATTCTCTTTATATTTTTTTATTCAAATATGAATTCGATTTACTTTTTATTTCCATTATTTGGTTTTTCTGCAACTTTATTTTACCAAATTTATATTTTTAATAAAAAAAAACCTGTGACATGTATGCAAGCATTTAGGGTAAATAATTTTTCAGGATTTTATTTATTTTTAACATTTTTAACTTTTTCTTTGTAAAATGAAATTTGAAGAATTAAAAATTATTTTAAAAAGACTTTATAAAGATCATATAAATAGATATTTAAATCGTATTTTCTTATCACTTTTTTTGTCTTTAATAGTCTCTCTAAGTACTTCAGCTATTGCCTGGTTATTAGATCCAGCTGTAAAAAAAATATTTATTGAAAATAATCAAACTTTTGCATGGGTCATTCCTGTAGCAATAATAATAGCGTTTTCATCCAAAGGTATTTGTCTATACTTAGCAAGAATTTTGCTTATAAAAACTGGCCAAGAAATTTCAGGTGAGCTTCAAACAAAAGTTGCTAAGTATATTTTAAATACTGATATCGCAACAATTGAAAAAAAACATTCGGGTAAATTTATTTCAAATATAAATTTTGATGCTGGGCAGGTGAATTCTTTATGTAGCACTGGTATTCTTAATGCAATGAAAGACTCCATGACATTATTAGCTTTAGTTGGTGTAATGCTTTATCAAAACTGGAAGCTTACCTTGTTTGCATTGATAATGATGCCTTTAGCAGCAGGGTTAGCTAAATCCCTTGGTAAACGAATAGGTAAAGCTGTTTCCGAGGCTGGGGAGATTTCTGGAAGGTTAACTGCTCATTTATCTGAAATTTTAAAAGCATCGAAAATGATTAGAATTTATCAAAAAGAAGAAGCCGAATTTCAAAAGTCAAAAAATATTATTTTTGAAATGGTTAATAAAGGTGCAAAAATATCTTCAATTATTGTTAGAGCAACACCATTAATGGAAATATTAACTGGATTTATGATTGCTGGGTTTATATTTTTTTCAGGATCGTTAATTTCCTCTGGTGAATTACAAGTTAATCAATTTTTTTCATTTTTAGCTGCAATGATGCTTGCTTATCAACCTATTCGATCATTAGCTACAATTAATATGGTGGTTTTTTCTGGCGCTGCAGGAGCTAAAAGAATTTACAAAGTAATTGATCAACCAATTACAATTAATAACGATCAAGATCTTCCTGATTTAAAACCATCTACCGGAAATATAAAATTTTCAAATGTAAATTTTAAATATGAAAATTCAAATGATAAAGCGATCAAAGATATTAATATTGATATTGTAGGCGGTAAGATGGCTGCATTAGTGGGTCATAGCGGTGCGGGTAAAAGCACAATAATAAACCTGCTACCGAGATTTTATGATCCTCAAAATGGTGAAATTTATATTGATGGGCAAAACACTAAGTCCGTAAACTTAAAATCTTTAAGAAAATCAATTTCACTTGTTAGCCAAGATGTAATACTTTTTGATAATTCAGTTAGAGAAAATATTTTATATGCCAATAAAGATGCCTCGGAGGAAGAGTTTTTTGAATCTTGTAAATTTGCTGCAGCTGACGAATTTATAAAAGATTTGCCTCAAAAACACGATACTTTAATAGGTGAAAATGGCATAAGACTTTCTGGTGGTCAAAAACAAAGACTTTCAATTGCTAGAGCCATTCTTAAAAAATCCCCAATTATTCTTCTGGATGAAGCAACTTCATCATTGGACGCGGAGTCAGAAGAAGTCGTTCAAAGCGCTATAAAAAATTTAACAAAAAATAAAACAACGCTTGTAATAGCTCATAGATTATCAACTATACATAATGCAGATAAAATTTTTGTAATTAAAAAAGGAAATTTAATAGATTCGGGTACTCACGGAGAGCTAATTAAAAATTGTGACTATTATAAATTACTATATGAAAAACAATTAAAATAAGGATTTATGATTTTTTTCTATAGAATATTAACTTTTTTTTTGTTCCCGGTTTTTGCTTTAATTATTTTTTTTAGAAGATATTTCAACAAAGAAGATAAAAAAAGATTTAAAGAAAAGATATCAATTAATGACTCTTATTTTCCAAATAATAAAAAAATTATATGGATTCACGCTGCAAGCATAGGTGAAACAAATAGTGTATTTCCTTTAATCTCAAAGCTGACAAAGGATAATAATGACGTATTTATTTTACTTACTTCAACAACGTTGAGTTCCAGTCAGCTTATAGAGAGAAAAAAATTCAATGAAAATAATATTCAACACCGTTTCTTCCCCTTAGATGTTCAATTTTTAGTTAAAAAATTTATAAACCATTGGCAGCCTAATTTAGTGATATTCGTTGACTCTGAAATTTGGCCAAATTACTTGTTTGAGATATCTAAAAGAAAAATACCTTTAATATTACTTAACGGTCGAATTACAATGAAAACATTTAAAAGATGGAAATTAGCATCTTTCTTGTCATTAAAATTATTTAGTTTATACGACTTATGTCTTTCATCAAGTATGGAGTCCGAAAAAAATTTAAAATCTTTAGGTGCAAAAAATGTTAAATTTTTTGGTAATTTAAAATTTTGTACAAGCATAGATAGTGAAAAAGAATATATAAATTTGAAGTCCATTTTTAACAAACATAATATTTGGTGTGCAGCAAGCACTCATCCAGATGAGGAGGAAATAATTTTAAAAACACATAATTTATTAAAAAAGAAAGGTATAAAAATTATTACAATAATTATTCCTCGCCACATTAACCGATCGTATGAAATTAATAAAATTAGCAACGACTTTAATTTGAAAAGTCAAATAATAAATAATTTTGAGGATATATCTAAAAACTCAGAAATCTTAATTATTAATTCAATCGGAGAAATGATTAACTATTTTCAAAATTGTGAAAGTATATTTATGGGAAAATCGTTATCAGAAAAATTAATAAAAGTTGGAGGTCAAAATCCAATAGAACCAGCTAAATGTGGATGTAAAATTTATCACGGTCCTTATGTATCCAACTTTAAAGAAATATATGGATTTTTAAGAAAGAAAAAAATTACATGTGAAATTACTAATGAAATTGATTTATCTCAAAATTTAATTGAGGACTTTAATAATAAAAATGTAAAGAATAAAAGAAATATAGAAGAAATAAATTTATATGGGGAACAAATATTGAATTTAACAACAAAAGAGATTTTAAGATTAAGTAAATGAAATTTAAAAAACCTAAGTTTTGGAATGATATAAATTTTTTATCTATATGTTTATTTCCGTTATCTTTAATTACAATAATAATTAATATTTTTAAAACACACTTTATAAAAGGTATTAGATCTAACATCCCAGTTATTTGCGTTGGTAACATTTTTATTGGAGGAACAGGTAAAACCCCTCTAAGTATTTATATTTATAACTTACTAAAAAAAAGAAGTTTTAGTCCTGCGATTATAAGAAAATATTACAATTCCCACTTAGATGAAATAAATTTTACAAAAAGTAAAGTGAAAAAGTTTTTTTATGAAAAGAAAAGAGTTTCATCGATTTCCAAAGCAGAGTCTCAAAAAAGTAACGTTATAGTTATGGATGATGGTCTTCAAGATGTTTCAATAATAAAAGATTTAAATATAATTTGTTTTAATAGTTCAGATCTTATTGGAAATGGTTTTCTGTTACCAGCTGGACCCCTAAGAGAAAGATTAAACAATGTTAAACATTGTCAAATAGCAGTTATTAACGGAAAACGTAATATTACTTTTGAAAAAAAATTAAAATCCATATCTAATAATATAGAAATTTATCAGTCAAAATATATGATTAAAGGCTTAAAAAAATTAAGAGGTAAGAAAATCTTAGCTTTTGCAGGGATAGGTAGTCCTGAAAACTTTTTTAATTTATTGAGGGAAAATGGTTTAAAAGTTAAACGAGAAATTTCATTTCCAGATCATTATAATTATACGAAAAAAGAGATTGAAAAATTGATTTTAAAAGCAAAAAAAGAAGATTTAATATTATTAACTACGGAAAAAGATTTTTTTAGAATTAATCGATCAGTTTTCAAAAAAATAAACTATGTATCTGTAAATTTGAAAATTTTTAATAATAAAAGTTTTGAAAAAGTATTATTTAAACATTTATGAAAAAAAAAATATTTCATTTTCTTCAATCAATAATTATATATCTTTTATATTCTATATGTAAAATAATTGGTCTAAAATTAAGTAGAGTAATTTTCTCATTTGTTTTTAAAAAAGTTGGAAATTTTTTTAAATCAAAAAAAATTATAATAAATAATCTGAATAGAATCAGTCCTAAAATAAGTAATTTAGAAAAAGATATAATTGTCAGTAAAATGTGGTCTAACTATGGGAAAACATTTATAGAGTATATTTTCCTTAGTACTTTCAAAAAAAAAACGGATCATATTGATATAAAAAATAAAAAAGCTATTGATGAAATATTAAAAAAAAATAAACCTGTAGTATTCATATCTGGACATTTTGCAAATTATGAGTTGATGTCTATGGAACTGATTAAGGCTAAAGCTAAACTAGCTATAATTTATAGGCCTCTAAATAATATTTTTTTAAATCCATTCATGGAATATTTAAGGAAAAAATTTGTATGCGAAAATCAGATAAAAAAAGGGTTAAATGGAGTTAAAGAATCTTTAGAATACATGAAAAAAGGCTATAGTATTGCTTTAATGGTAGACCAAAGAGTAAGTGAGGGTCCAAGAATAGATTTTTTCAATACTGGTGCGCACACAACCACATTGCCTGCACAATTATCTTATCGATTTGATTGTGATATAGTCCCTATCTATATTTCAAGAACCCAGGATGATAGATTTGAAATGGAAATATTAGATCCAATTTTAATTTCAGATGGTGAAAAAAAAGATAAAGAGTTAATTACAAAAAAAATTAACTCAGCTATGGAAAAGTTAATATTAAAAGATCCCAGTCAATGGATTTTAACTCATAATAGATGGAAATAATTTTTATCAAGTTGGCTTATTTTAATTTTTCGTGTCTTTGTTTTGCTTCTTCTGGTGAAAAATAAGCCTCTTGAAGATCAACGTTCCAGTAATTTAAATTTTCGAGAGGAATTTTTTTTTTTGAAACAGCACACTCAACGTAATCGCCCTTCTCAATTATCTCAAAGGTGTTAGCTAAAAATTTTAACTTTGCTTTTATTCCACTCATAATTTAAGTAATATATATAACAAATCTTTTAATATGAATATTGCTTTAATAGGTAGTGGTGGTCGTGAAGACGCATTATGTAGAAAGCTTAAAGAATCTAAAAATATCAATCAAATTTTTTGTATACCAGGAAATGCGGGCACTGCTCAAGTTGCGACCAACCTCGAAGTAAACTTTCTTGATTTCAAGAAACTGCTCAAAACTCTTAAAGCTCACAAAATTAAAATGGTAATTGTAGGACCTGAAGAACCGCTGGTTAAAGGAGTAGTAAATTTTCTTGAAAAAAATAGAGTTAAAGTATTTGGCCCTAATAAGTATGCGTCTCAACTTGAGGGCTCAAAAGCATTTATGAAATCAATTTGTAAAAAATATAATATTCCAACTGCATACTTTAAGGTTTGTCACAATCAGAAAGAATTTAAGAAATCGATAAATAAATTTAATTTACCAATAGTAGTAAAGGCAGATGGCTTAGCGGCAGGAAAGGGTGTAGTAATTTGCAAAACAAAAAAACAAGCTTTTGAAATTTCTAAAAAGATTTTCAAAGGCAAATTCAAGAGTTCAAAAAAAGTTGTGTTAGAGGAATTTTTAAAAGGAGAGGAAGCTAGCTATTTTTTAATTGTTGATAAAAAAAGTTTTGTAAACTTTGGAACAGCTCAAGATCATAAAAAAGTATTTGAGAGGGAAAAAGGTCCAAATACTGGTGGCATGGGCGCATACTCACCAGCACCGATTATTGATAAAAATTTAGAAAAAAAAATTATTTCAAGAATTGTTAAACCTACTTTGCAAGCCTTAAAAGACAAAAAACAATTTTATAGAGGCTTTCTTTATGTTGGTCTGATGATAAAAAATAAAGATCCGTATTTGATTGAATATAATGTCAGAATGGGAGATCCAGAATGTCAAGTAATTATGCCTAGATTAAAAACTGATTTATTCAAAATAATAAATTATTCACTAAAAAATCAAATAAAAAAATTAAATTTAAAATGGGAAAAAAAAAAGTGTATGACGATAGTTTTATGCTCAAAAGGATATCCAGGTAATTATAAAAAAGGAAAAATTATTAGAATCAAAAAAATTAAAAGTAAAAAAAATTTATTTATTTTTCACGCTGGAACTAAGTTAAATAATGGAAATATTTATTCTACAGGAGGAAGAGTTTTAAATATTGTTAGTAAAGGTCAGAGCTATGTTGAAATAAGAAAAAAAATAATTAAATTAATAAAAAAAATAAATTGGAGAAACGGTTTTTTTAGAAAAGATATTGGTTGGAGAGTTATAGATAAATTATGAGAATAATAAGTGGAAAATTTAAGGGAAAAAAAATATCATTTATTAGTTCATCAGAAACACGTCCGCTTCGGGATTATGTTAAAGAAAATATTTTCAATATCATTGATCATAGAAAAAAATTAAAATTTAATTTGGAAAAGGCAAATATTTTAGATTTATACTCAGGAGTGGGTTCGTTTGGAATTGAGTGTTTATCAAGATATTTATGTAATGTTGTATTTGTTGAGAAAGACCCTTTGGCCTCTTTAAATTTAAAAAAAAATATTATTAATTTGAAATTAACGAAAAGAGTAAAAATAATATCTCAGGACACAAAAAATTATTTAAATAAATTTAATTATGAAGATAAATTTGATTTAATATTCTTAGATCCACCCTATAATGATATATCTTTTCTGAGTGTTATTGCTCTAATAAAAGAAAAAAAAATATTTAATAAAAACCATAAAATAATAATTCATAGAGAGCGTAGTTGTGAAGAAGTATTTAATGATTATTTAAAAGTAGATTTAGAAAAAAAATATGGTAGATCTAAAATTATTTTCGGATCTTTTTAAATAAATTTTGTTTAGTTAATATTTTTAATTGTTCAACTGCTGGCTGATTAAAAGGATTGATGTTCAAATTTTCGCCCATAAATACCGTTTCGAGAATAAAATAAGAAAATAGTTCGCCTAGTGATTCTTCATTTCTTTTTTTTATTTCTATTGACAAGAAAGGTATTTTTTTATTTTTAAGTAAAGTTATCATAGCTTTTTTTTGATTCTCTATCACTTCTTGGGTGTCTTTATTATTTAATGCTTCAACGAAAATTCCTTTATTCTTACTTAATTTATTTTTGTTATTTAATGAAAAAATATAAAAAAAACTATCTTGTGGGCCTTCCAGATAAAGCTGTAGAAGACTGTGATGATCACGCGGTCCTATAGAAATAAGTGGTATTATCCCTTTTCCCTTTTTACCTAAACTTTCAGCAATTAATTGTTGGCACCATAATAAAAAGTGTTCTAAGCCTTCACAATAATTCAACAAAACTAAAGAGTGAATTTTTCGTGATTTATACACCTTTGAAAGGTTATTTAAATTATTGATTAAAATAGATTTTTTTTTATTAAGAAAATTTAAAATATTTTTTTTTAGTTTTGATATATTTATATTCATAAAATAGCAAGGAACTAAAGCTGTTTCTGAAAAAACTGAGTATCTTCCTCCTATATAATGTCTGTGGAAAATAATTTTAATCTTAAACTTTTTAGCAAATGAACTGAGATGACTTTTTTTATTTGAAGTTATTACTAAAGAATTATCCTTATTGAAATTTGCTTTATTTTTTAAGGAATTTATTATTGATAAAACCTCGATAGTATTTCCAGATTTAGATATTATAATAAAAAGTGAATTTTTTAAATTTTTAATTCTTTTTAATTTATTCAGCTGGTTTGGTTCAAGATTATTTATAAAAATTAACTCTTTGTTAATTTTTTTTTTTAAGAAAAAATTAATTGCTTGAGCTCCTAATATTGATCCACCCAAACCAATAGTTACAATTCTTTTAAATTTTTTATACTTTTTCAACTCTGAGAGACTAAAGTTAAATTTAAAATCTTGTGAAAATGAATGAAATACATTTTTTTTTTCTTTGATGCTTAATTGAGTTTTTTTTATTGATTTATAAAATGATTTTTTATTTGAATTATTAAATGTTTTAAATTTTTCTTTTGGAATAAAACTTTCAAAATTAATACTCTGTTGACTAGACATTAGTTTTTTCTAATCTCCTCTAGAAATATATTTTCTAATTCAGATTTTTCATCTGACTTTACACCTTCACTAACAGATCCTAAAACATTTTTATTCTCTTTTTTTGCCTCTCCACTAGAATTTGGTTTCGGTAATTCACCCATTTTAGGCGGAAGGGATAGTGGACCTCTTTTTTCAATTAAAAATTCATCTGTCGTTCTTGTCTTCTCATTTCTCAAAGCTTTTCCAGCTTCACTAAATGCTCCGCATGATACTAAAAAGATAAACAATAATAGGTATTTAATTTTCATTTTTTTGTTTGTTAAATATTAACTCGTTTAATATCATGAGTATAATACCTAATGATATAAAAATGTCAGCTATATTAAAAGTGAACCAATGAAATTCTTTAATATGAAAATCTATAAAGTCTGGCACAGCTTTGTAAATGATCCTGTCATATAAATTTCCTATCGCTCCTCCAATTATAAAGGAAAAAAATATCTTTTCACTTGTTTTGGATTTGAACATTAAATAAAATAAAATTATTATTATGATAAAAATTAAAACTGATATCATATTGTAATATATTCCAGCATTTAAACTAAAGAGTCCAAAACCTATACCTGTGTTAAAAACTAAATTTAAATTTAAATAATTATTAATAAATAAATATTTTTCGTTCTCTAAGAGATTTAATATTAAATTTTTTGAATATCTATCTAGAAAAAAAATAATTGATATAAGTAACAAAAAGTAAATATTTTTTTTTTTAAAGATTTTACTTTTTATTTCATTAAAATTAGTCAGTGTATCTAATTCCTATTTTATTGGACAATTTTTTCTGCCACATTTGTTTTCTAAAATTTTCCAACACCTTTCGCATTTTTTTCCACTAGCTTTATTTACACTAATTTCAATTTCGTATTTATTAGATAGTTTTTTTTCTGCCTTTGAGACAATAAAATACTCTGCTAAATCCAAATTATTTAATAATGCTAATTTTTCATCATTAGTGCTAAGTTTTAACTCTGCCTCTAAACTGGATCCTATTTCTTTACTAATTCTTTTTTCCTCTATAGCAATATTTGCTTGTTGCTTAATCTTAAATAACTCTGACATTTTTTGATCCAGTTTATCATTTTTCCAATCTGAGGGGATCTTTACGAAATTATTTTCATGTATACTTTCATTTTTACCATTAATTAAACTGTATATTTCCTCAGTTGTGAAAACTAAAATAGGCGCAAACCACTTTAACAAACTTTCTAAAATAATATTAAGGACTGTTACGCAGTTTTTTCTTTTTTTGGAATTAAGATCATCACAATAAAGTACGTCTTTTCTTATATCAAAATAAAAAGAAGAAAGATCTAGAGTGCAAAAACTTAATAGCTCTTTATATAATTTATGAAAATTATAACTTTTTAAATTTTCAGAAACAGAATTACTTATCACAAATAATTTATGTAATATATGTTTCTCTAACTCATCGAATTCAGCTAAATTAATTTTTTCAAAATCTTGTTTTTCAAAATTATCTTTCAAATTCCCAAGTATAAATCGAAAGGTATTTCTTATTTTTCTATATGACTCTGCGTGCTGTATTAAAATATTTTTATCTATTCTTAAATCTTCAGAATAGTCAGATGCTGAAGCCCACACTCTAAGAATGTCCGCGCCATAGTTTTTTAATATGTCCTCTGGAGAAATAACGTTTCCCATAGATTTTGACATTTTCATACCTTTGCCATCAACAACAAAACCATGAGAAAGAATACTTTTAAAAGGTGCTTTTCCCCTAGTTCCGCATGACTCTAATAGTGATGAATGGAACCAGCCTCTATGCTGGTCAGAGCCTTCTAAATACATATCTGCAGGCCATTTTAAATCTTTTCTTTTTTCTAAAACAAAGCTATGTGTTGAACCACTATCAAACCATACCTCAACTATATCATTTAATTTTTCATAATCATTTGGATCATAATTATCTCCTAAAAAAACTTTCGGATCATCAGTAAACCAACAATCTGAACCTTGTTTTTCGTATATTGTTGCAATTCTATCTATAACCTTTTGGTCTCTTAAAGGTTCTTTAGTTTTTTTATTTATAAAAATTGGCAAAGGGACGCCCCATACTCTTTGCCTTGAAACACACCAATCTGGTCTTCCCTCTATCATGGACAATAATCTATCTTTTCCTTTCTTAGGAAAAAAGTCAGTTTCATTTATTGATTTGATTGCTTTTTTTCTTAAATCATTTTTCTGCATAGATATAAACCATTGTGGTGTGGCTCTATAAATTAGTGGTGCTTTAGATCTCCAAGAGTGCGGATAAGTATGATTTAGCTTATCATTTTTTAATAATTTTTCTTGCTCTTTTAGTTTTTCTATTACGATATTGTCAGCTTTGAAAACATGTATCTTTTCAAAAAAAGGAATTTCTTTAGTATAAAGTCCTGAGTCATCTACAGTGTAAAGAGAAGGAATATTATTTTTTAAACACAAATTAAAATCATCTGGGCCGTGACTTGGTGCGCAGTGGACAATTCCTGTTCCTTGCTCAAGATTAACAAATTGTGCATCTAACATAGGAACGTTATAATCAAATTTCATTTTTAAAAATGGATGGCTACAAATTGTATTTTTAAATTCTGAACCTTTAAATTTTTTTAACTCTTTATAACTTTTAATTTCACAAACATTAATGATTTCTTTTATTAGATTTGTTGCAACTACAATTTTTTTTTCTTTAAAATTTTGAAGATTTCCTATTTCTAATACTGAATAATCAATATTACTATTAAAGGCTAAAGCTTTATTTGCTGGTATTGTCCATGGTGTAGTTGTCCATATAATAATGCTGGTATCTTTTAAAAAATCTTTATCCGTTTCCTTAACCTTAAAACCAACATATATTGTATTTGACGTGTGATCCATATATTCCACTTCTGCGTCTGCTAATGCGGTCTTTTCTACAGTCGACCAAAGAACTGGCTTGAAACCTTGATACAAACTTCCATCCAGAAGAAATTTACCTAATTCCCGAACTATCTGAGCTTCTGCTCCATAACTCATTGTAGAATAATAATTATCAAAATCTCCAACTACGCCCAATCTTTTGAACTCTTTAATGTGAACATCGATCCAGCTTTCAGCGAACTCTCTACACTCTTGCCTAAAATCTTTAATAGGTACTTCATCTTTGTTTTTTTTCTTTTTTTTATACTGTTCTTCAATTTTCCACTCAATCGGGAGTCCATGGCAATCCCAACCTGGAACGTAAATAGAGTCTTTGCCGTTCATTTGATGAAACCTAGTTATCATATCTTTTAAAATTTTATTTAAAGCGGTTCCCATGTGTATATGACCATTCGCATATGGTGGCCCATCGTGAAGTACAAATTTTTCTTTTCCTTTAGATTTTTCTCTTAACTTTTTATAAAGATCAATTTTTTCCCAATGTTGAATTATACCTGGCTCTTTATTTGGTAAATTTGCTTTCATTGAAAAAGCTGTTTTGGGAAGTTGTAAACTTTCTTTAGACATTTTATTTTGCTTGTTTTATATCTTTTTTAATTTGATTTTTTAATTCTATTATATTGTTAAATTTTTTTTCAGGTCTTATAAATTTATTAAATATCACATTGATAGTTTTATTATATAGGTTTTTTTTAATTCCAAAAATATTTACCTCTAATAAAAGTTTTTTTCCATTAAATGTTGGTCTATAACCAATGTTTGCTATACCTTTTTTGGATATATTGTTAATTTTTACATTAACAGCGTAAACACCAAACTTGGGTATTATGTATTTTTTTAACAAAATATTACATGTAGGAAATCCAATTTTTCTTCCTCTTTGAGAACCTTTAATAACTTTGCCAATAATTTCCCATTTTCTATTCAGTAAGTAATTAGCTTTTTTTACTTCACCACTTTTTAATAATTTTCTAATTATTGTTGAAGAGATAGTTTTTTTCCTTTTTTTTAAAGGAGGTGTTATAATTGTTTTATAAAAAAATTTTTTTTCAAATTTCTTTAATTTAGAAACATCACCCTCTCTCTTATTTCCAAATTTAAAGTTTTTGCTCACATATAAATATTTACATTTAATTTTATGAAATAATATTTTATAAATAAAATCTTTATAAGTTAATTTTGAAAATTTTTTATTAAATTTTTGAATAATAATAAAGTCTAATCTTTCTTTTTTTAAATTAGAAATTTTTTGAGGTAGTATATCAAGTCTATGATTAATTATTTTTTTATTAAAAAACATAACTGGAACAGGTTCAAAAGTTAAAAGTCCAAACTTTTTTTTCATTTTTTTTGCTTTTTTATAGGCGGATCTTAAAACTTTTTTGTGCCCAATATGTATTCCATCAAAATTTCCAACAGCAATTACAGAATTTTTGTAATTATTACTTATAGATGTACTTTTAAATATTTTCATTTTTACCAGAGTAATTTTTCTTGTATAAAATTTGTTTCAACATTATATCTTTTTAAAATATTGCTTAAGTTATCTAACCCTTTAATTTCATTTTTATGTATCCCATTCGTTATAAAAAGAGAGTCTTGTTTAATCAAATTGGCTCCTTTTATATCTGTTCTCAAATTATCTCCAATTACTAAAGCTTTATCTTTTTCTTTTAAAATTGAATTATAAATTTCTTTATACGGTTTGCCGAAATAAACTACTTTTCCTCCTATCTTTTCAAATAATTTAGCTATACTTCCAGCACAATATTCTTGGGTATTTCCTCTATCTACAATTAAATCAGGATTTGTACAGATCATTTTTTTATCTGTACTGTTTTCAAGTAATTTTTCATAAAAATCTAATTTATCCATTTCACTATCATAGAGACCTGTACATAAAATATAGTCACATTTAGCTAGCTCTGTTTTATGATTTTCCAAACCTTCAAAAATCTTACTATCTCTTTCAGGGCCTAGATGAAAAAAAAGTTTACCGTAACTGAAGTTTTTAATTGAATTTATAGCAGCTTCACCTGATGTAAGTATATTATTCAAAAATTTTTTATTTATTTGCATTTTTTCAATTAGAAATTTTCTAACGTCGTAAACTGGCCTGGGGGCATTTGACAAAAAGACATAATTTTTTTTGTTATTATATAGCTCTTCAATTGTTTTAATTGCTCCTTCATAAGGCTTAATCCCATTATGGACTACTCCCCAAAGATCGATTATGAAATGATCGTAATTGTTAAAAATGTTCTTTAAATGATCTAGTTTTTTCAAATTAAATTGTCCTTTTAATACCTTATAAAAAAGTTAATAAAATATAGCAATATCAAGACTTTTAGCTAAATTATGTCTTCTTCTCTTGAAATTTCAATAAAACTCACCATATCAGCTTGTACAAATAGGAGATTAAAATGAAATTTAGACCTTTACACGACCGAGTTTTAATTAAAGTGCTAGACAGTGAGGAAAAAACTGCCGGCGGGATAATAATACCAGATACAGCAAAAGAAAAACCACAAGAGGGAGAAGTTGTAGCCGTTGGTCCAGGATCAAAAAATGAAAACGGAAAACTTACACCAATGGATGTAAAAGTTGGCGATATTGTTTTATTCGGAAAATGGTCTGGAACAGAAGTGAAAATTGACGGAAAAGAGTATAGCATTATGAAAGAGTCGGACATAATGGGAATTTCAAAAGGTAAAAAATAATCTAAATAAAGGGAGAAAAAATGGCAAAAATAATTAAATTTGACACTGAAGCTAGATCAAAAATGCTAACAGGCGTTAATACTTTGGCTAACGCAGTTAAAGTAACTTTAGGTCCAAAAGGACGAAATGTGGTTATGGATAAGTCTTACGGTGCTCCAAGAACAACAAAAGATGGTGTATCTGTTGCTAAGGAAATAGAATTAGAGGACAAGTTTGAAAATATGGGCGCACAGATGGTTAAGGAAGTTGCTAGCAAAACTAATGATAATGCTGGTGATGGAACAACAACAGCAACTATTCTTACACAGTCAATTGTAAATGAAGGTTTAAAATATGTAACAGCAGGAATGAATCCTATGGATATCAAAAGAGGTATTGATAAAGCTGTTGAGCATGTAATTAATAAGTTAAAATCTTCTTCAAAAAAAGTTAAAGCCAATGAAGAAGTAGCTCAAGTAGGAACTATTTCTGCTAATGGTGAAAAATCCATCGGTGATATGATTTCAAAAGCTATGCAAAAAGTAGGGAATGAGGGAGTTATAACAGTTGAAGAGGCAAAAGGTGTAGAAACTGAACTTGATGTAGTTGAGGGAATGCAATTTGACCGAGGATATTTGTCCCCTTACTTTGTTACAAATACCGAAAAGATGACAACTGAATTAGAAAATCCTTTAGTTCTTTTGGTGGAAAAAAAATTGACTAATCTGCAACCAATGGTCCCTCTTTTAGAGTCTGTTGTTCAAGCTAACAGACCTTTAATGATAATTTCTGAGGATGTAGAGGGTGAAGCCTTAGCAACTTTGGTGGTTAATAAATTAAGAGGTGGTTTGAAAGTAGTTGCAGTTAAAGCTCCAGGTTTCGGTGACAGAAGAAAAGCTATGTTAGAGGACATTGCAATTTTAACTGGTGGACAAGTGATATCTGAAGATCTTGGTATTAAGATTGAAAATGTTAAAATCGGAGATCTAGGTTCTTGTAAAAAAGTAAAAATTGATAAAGAGAATAGTACAATTGTTGCAGGAGAAGGAAAAAAATCAGACATCGAAGCTAGATGTAATCAGATTAGATCTGAAATTAACGAAACTACATCTGACTATGATAAAGAAAAATTACAAGAAAGATTAGCTAAACTTGCTGGTGGTGTTGCTGTAATTAAAGTGGGTGGAGCAACTGAGGTTGAGGTTAAAGAGAGAAAAGATAGAGTTGAAGATGCTCTTAATGCAACTAGAGCTGCTGTTGAAGAGGGCGTGGTAATCGGTGGCGGTTGTGCTCTACTTTACGCCGCACAAGATTTAGACAATCTTAAAGTAAAAGGTGATGATCAAAAAGCCGGTGTGGACATTGTTAAAAAAGCTCTTCAAGCTCCAGTAAGACAAATTACTGCCAATGCAGGAGTTGATGGTTCTGTGGTTGTTGGAAAACTTTTGGAAGGAAAAAAATCTTCTCAAGGTTTTGACGCTCAAAATGAAGAATATGTAGATATGTTTGCAAAAGGAATTATTGATCCCACTAAAGTAGTTAGATCTGCTCTTCAAGACGCTGCATCAATTGCTGGCTTACTAATTACAACTGAAGCTATGATTGCAGATAAACCAGAAGAAAAAGACTCAGCTCCAGCTATGCCTCCAATGGGTGGCGGTATGGGTGGTATGGGTGGTATGGGTGGAATGGGAATGTAATTTCGCTTAACCCAATGAATTTAAAAAAGGCTGCAAACTTGCGGCCTTTTTTTTTGCAACAAATAAACATGCAGTCGAGTTTAAAATCTGTCCATCCTTAAGTACCCTAAGATTATTATCAAGCAAAGTTTTACCTGTAGATGTAATATCTGTTATAATTTCCGAAGATCCTATAAAAGGATAAGTTTCAGTAGCACCAAGACTTGGTATCAACTTATATTGAGTTACTCCTTTAGAAAGCAAGAAATCGTTAGTTAAGTTAGGATATTTTGTTGCTACTCTTAACCTTGTATTTCTTTTGGATCTAATATCGAAAGATACTTCCTCAAGATCAGCAATTGTTTGGACATCAATCCAATCATCTGGAACTGCAACGACTAAATTAGCTTTTCCAAAATTAAGTTTATTTTTAATTATAATCTTATCTCGCAAATTTTTTTCAGACTCATTTAAGAGATCTAAGCCTGAAATTCCAAGATCTAGAGTACCATCGCCCATCCTTTGTATGATTTCCTTAGCATGAAGATAAATTATTTTTAAATTAGGTTTATTTTCAATAGTTGCAAAATAATTTCTCTCTTTGTTATTTTGTAATATTTTAAAACCCTTATCTTCGAAGAAAGATATTGCTTTATCTTTTAATCGACCTTTGCTTGGTAAACCTATGGTAATTAAGTTTTTCATATGTTTTTAAGATTAATTGCTGCACCCACTGCAGGAATATTCTTTTTTGCACCTAAACTTTTTAATAAATCATCATATCTTCCACCTCTTGCAAATTCTTTCTGTCCCGTGAAAATTTCAAATACAATACCTGTGTAATACTCTATATCTCTTCCAAAATTAGAAATAAAATTTACATCTTCTTTAAGTTTTTTTAAGTTTTGAATTGATCTAAATTCATTAAAAATATTTTTTTTAAGATTGTTTTTTTTTGTAAATTCAAAAAGTTTTTTTTCTAATTGAGATAATTCACAATTTATTTTAAGAAAAGATCTTATAATTTTAACAATCTTTTTTCCTTCATTAAATGGTCTTGGGTCTTTTATTTTTTTATTAAATCTATTTAATATTTCTAATGTCGATCTTCCCGCAATTACTCTGTCTTTGTCCATCCTTTTCATTTCATAAAATCGTTTCTTATCTGTATCAAAAGTTTCAGCATCAATATCTGAATTTTTCTCCAATCTTTTTAAAAGATCTTCAAAATATCTTGGTCTCCAGAAGTGTCTTATTAATCTTAATTTCCATCTTTCAGGCATATCAAGTGAATTAATTAAACTTTTAAATAAACTTACATCTCCAACTTTAATTTGGATTTTTTTACTTTTAATTTTCTTGGCAGAGTTTAAAATTGTTGAGATAACTTTAAAATCATCTTGTATTTGATTTTTGGATCCGAAAATTTCAATTCCTAACTGATCATTAACAAAATCAGAATTCTTCTTCTCTGATCTTCTATAAGCTTGGCCCGAGTAATAAATTTTTGATTTAGTTTTCTTTTGTAAATAATTTAGAGAAGATGCTACTGTAAGATCTGGTCTTAAACACATAATCTTACCATCCTTACTCTCAAACGTAAGCATTGAACTTCTAAATTTTTCACCAGATCTTTCAATAATAAACTCAGAATTTAATAATACATCTGGTTCAGATAACTCAAATCCATTGTTTTTAAATGTTTTTATAATTTGTTCAGATAATTTTTTTGATCTCATTGGCTAACTCTTCAATTGTTGTTGATTTTTCATTTCCTGAAACTAGATTTCGTAATGTTGGTTTACCTGTTTTGATTTCATTTTCACCATAAAGAATAACAGCTGGTGATTTTATCTTATTTGCATATTCCATTTGTTTTTTTAGCTTTCCTTCCCCGGGATAAATTTCAACGCTAATTCCTTCAGATCTTAAAATTGTTTGTAAGCTAATATATTCTTTCATTGAGCTTTTTTCGAAAATACAAATAACAATAGGTTTTGTTTGCTTGACTTTAAATTCTTTTTTTTGCATCAACGCGTAAACTAACCTATCTAATCCTATTGAGATACCAGTTGCGGGCGCATCATAATTACCAAAATTACTTACAAGGTTATCATACCTTCCACCGCCGCCTATAGAACCAAATTGTACGACCTGTCCTTTATTATTTTTTACATCAAATTTCAATTTCACTTCGAAAATTGGACCCGTATAATATTCTAATCCTCTTATTACAGAGGGATCAACTTCAAAGTTACTAAAATTGTAATCATTAAATATTTTTAATATTTCTTTTAAATCTTCTGTTTCAGGTGAGTTATTATTTAATTCCTTTTCTAATAAATCTATATTTTTTAAACTTAAATTTGCTCCTTTAGTAAAATCTCCAGATTTATCTTTTCTACCTTCTCCTAACAATTTTTTGACACCATCCCAGCCAAGTCTATCAACTTTATCCAGGGCTCTTAGAGTTGCTAATTTTTGTTCTTCACTATCTATTTTAATTTTTTTGAATATTTCCTCAGTAATTTTTCTTGATGAAATTTTAATAATATATTCTTTTTTATTTAACCCACAATTCTCAAGTATTTCCGAAATCAAAACACATAACTCAGCATCAGCTTGTAAACTTTTTGTACCAACGAAATCTGCATCAAATTGCAAAAATTCTCTAAATCTTCCTGGTCCAGGTTTCTCATTTCTCCATACTGTTCCAAGTTGATATCTTTTAAATGGTTTTGGAATCTCTAAGTAATTTTTTGCAACATATCTAGCTAGTGGTGCTGTCAAATCATATCTAAGAGAAAGCCAATTTTTTTCATCTTGAAATGAAAAAACACCTTCATCCGGTCTATCTTTGTCAGGTAGAAATTTTCCAATGCTATCCGTATACTCAAAACTTGGGGTTTCGAGATACTGAAAACCGTACTTAATCATGACTTCCTTAATATTAGAGATTATAAAATCACGAACGAGTAATTCTTTTTCTTGTCTATCAACAAATCCTAACGGAGGATCTTTTGAGGGTTTGTTTTTTTTATTTTTCTTCATTTTGTGGTACAGCAGGGTGGATTCGAACCACCGACCCCTAGTTCCACAAACTAGTGCTCTAACCAACTGAGCTACTGCTGCATAATTCCTTTTTATATTAATTATTGATAAATTTGTATTTTAAAATATGTAATGATTTAGCTAAGCAATAGCCTAGCGTGCATTCTGTGAGAATGTGAATAAATTTGGTATATTTTTTTTCTATTCATTTTTGTCTATTTAAGAAATAAATGTGTCTTTTTCAAGGATTAATTAACGGGACATTGGCTAAAAAGCTTCAGTCCCGCTAATTTATGATTTGGAAAATTTAGAATTAAGATGTTTTCTGCAATTTAACTGCAGCAGGACCTTTTTCCGTGCTCTCCACTTCAAACGTTAATTCATCACCTTCGTTTAAATATTTTAAACCAGCTTCTCTTACAGCTGACGAGTGAACGAACACGTCTTTTTCTTTGTCTTCTCTTTCAATGAAACCATAACCTTTAGTACCATTGAACCACTTTACTTTACCTTTTAGTGTACTCATTGTGTTTACTTATCCTTATTTGTTTAACTAATGCTAGTATATTTACTAACATCGCCCCTTTAATAGATTAAAATTAAAATTGTCAAGATTTGTTTGACTTTAAATTGTTATTTATTTGTAAAAATTGCAATTTTACAACAATATTTAGTTAAGCAGCGCTACAATTGAGGCAATAATAACCAGCCCTATAGCTGATAATATATATTTATTTTGAGTAAAAATTCTTTTGAGTTTGAGATAAATTGGTTCTTTATACTCTAATCCAGCTTCTCCACTTTCAGATGGTTTAGCAAAACCCCCTCCTCTACCGATTTTAAGGAATTTATTTTTTCTATGGTCAAAAATTTCATTAGGACTCATATTTTCAAAAAAATTAAGATTTTCTATAATAGTATTTTTTATATTTTGAGCAATTTCATCTTGATTTCTGTGTGCGCCTCCTAAAGGCTCTGTAATAATATCATCTATAACTCCTAGATTTAAAAGATCTTGTGCTGATAGTTTCATTGCTTCTGCGGCCTCTAATGATTTACCAGGATCTCTCCACAAAATAGAAGCACATCCTTCTGGGGATATTACAGAATAAATTGAATTTTCCAACATGATAACTTTATTTGAGGATGCTAGAGCGATTGCACCACCAGATCCTCCCTCGCCGATTATTACTGAGATATTAGGAGACCTCAGTGACATGCAGCATTCAATCGAATGTGCGATAGCAGACGCTTGACCTCTTTGTTCAGCACCTATTCCTGGATAGGCACCAGGAGTATCTATAAAAGTAATTATTGGAATTTTAAATCTGTCAGCTAACTTCATTAATCTGATACATTTTCTATAACCTTCTGGGCTCATCATACCAAAATTTTTTTCGATCCTTGTATTTAGATCTTCTCCTTTTTCTTGACCTATTACTAAAACAGATTTTTCGTTAATTAATCCAAAACCGGTTGTAACAGATCGATCATCTCCAAAATATCTGTCACCAGCAAGTGGAGTAAAATTATTAAATATTTTTTTTATATAAAAACTTGCTCTTGGTCTATCTTCATGTCTAGCGACTTGGGTTTTTTGCCAACTATTGAGATTAGAGTAAATACTCTTTAATTTTGAGTTAATTTGATCTTGAGTTGATTTTATTTTGCTTGTGTCCACCTCTGAAATACTTTCATTACCAGGACTTTTGAGAAGTTCCATCTCATCTTCAAGAGTTTTTATATCCTTTTCGAATTCTAGATAATTTTTCATAAACAATTTTATAATAATTTGTTGAGTAATAGAATTAAAATAAGTCAATAAATTGTCAATAAACTGAGATCAATTATCATTTGACTTTGAAGTTTTACTAGGAGAAAATATTAAAAAAAACGGGAGAGACTACTTAAATGTAGCGCCGAAGGAGCAACCACCCCGGAAACTCTCAGGCAAAAGGACCGTAAAAGTAAAATTCTGGAAAGAGACAAGTTCTCACCGAAGGAGTAAATCTCTCAGGTACCGATACAGATGGGGGTAAGATTGGTGCTATATGAAATTTATAAATGAAAACGAGTTAAAAATAAATCAGACTTTATTTAATTTTATAAATGAAGAGGTGTTGCCTGGCACAGACATAAAACAAGATGATTTCTGGAAAAGATTTGCAAAAGTAGTTCATGAATTAGCACCGATAAACAAAAAACTTATTGAAAAAAGAGAGAAAATACAAAAACAAATCGACGACTGGCACTTAAGTAACTCTAAAGAAAAATTTGATAAAGACAAATATACTCAATTTCTTAAATCGATTTCTTACATTGTGAATGAAGGAGACAATTTTAAAATTGATACTACAAATGTAGACGAGGAAATTGCAAAAATTGCAGGTCCACAACTTGTTGTTCCAGTAGATAATGCTAGATACGCATTAAATGCAGCTAATGCTCGTTGGGGAAGCTTGTATGATTCTCTATATGGTACAGACGTAATTGCTGGCGAAAAGGGTACTTCATTTAATAAAGATCGAGCGCAAAAAGTAATAGCATATGTTAGAAATTTTCTAGATGAAATTTTTTCATTAAAAAAAGATAGTTGGAAAAATATAGATAAAATTGAAATTGAAAATAATAAATTAGTTTTAAATATTAATAAGGAAAAGATTAACTTAAAAAATGAAAATCAATTTATAGGTTTTAATGGTGAAAAGTCATCTCCAACTTCCATATTATTAAAAAATAATAACCTTCATTTTGATATAATTATAGATCCTGATAGTCCAATTGGAAAAGGAGATAAAGCAAATATATCTGACTTTATAGTGGAGTCAGCTATATCAACAATTATAGATAATGAGGACTCAGTTGCAGCAGTTGATGGTGAAGATAAAGTAAATTGTTACAGGAACTGGTTAGGTCTTATGAAAGGAGACTTAACTGCAAATATGGAAAAAAATGGAAAGAAATTTGTTAGAAAATTAAATCCAAACCGAACTTATTTATCAAAAGAAGGAAAAAAAATAGCATTACATGGCAGAGCATTGTTGCTTAATCGTAACGTAGGTCATTTGATGACCAGTCCTGCAATAATACTAAAAGATGGCTCTGAAATTCCTGAAGGAATTATGGATGCGTTTGTGTCTACTATGTGTGCTTTGCATGATTTTAAAAATAAAAATAACTCCAGAACTGGTTCTATCTATATAGTAAAACCTAAAATGCATGGTCCAGAGGAGGTTGCTTTTACAGATAAATTATTTGGCCAAGTAGAAGAAGCATTAGATTTAAAGAAGTTTACTATGAAAGTTGGAATAATGGATGAAGAAAGAAGAACTACGGTTAATTTAAAAGAATGTATTAGACAGGTGAAAAATAGAATTGTTTTTATTAATACTGGATTTTTAGACCGAACTGGTGATGAAATGCATACTTCATTTGAAGCAGGTCCAATGATCTTTAAAGGTGAAATGAAAAAATCAACTTGGTTAAACTCTTATGAGAATTGGAATGTTGATATTGGATTGAGCTGTGGATTTTCAGGAAAAGCTCAAATTGGTAAAGGTATGTGGGCAATGCCAGATCAAATGGCAAATATGATGGAGCAGAAAATCGGTCACCCCAAATCAGGTGCAAACTGTGCTTGGGTTCCTTCTCCTACTGCTGCAACTTTACACTCGATGCATTACCACAAAGTGGATGTTTTTAAAGAACAAGATAAAATTAAAACTAGAAATAAAACAAACTTGGATAAACTTTTAGAAATACCAAGGGCTGATAGGCCTAATTGGTCTGTTGAAGACATTAATCGTGAATTAGAAAATAACGCGCAAGGTATACTTGGATATGTTGTTAGATGGATTGACCATGGAGTAGGTTGTTCAAAAGTACCAGATATAAACAATGTTGGTTTAATGGAAGATAGGGCAACCTTAAGAATTTCCTCTCAACATATAGCTAACTGGCTGCATCACGGAATATGTACAAAAGATCAGGTTATGAAAGTTATGAAAAAGATGGCTACTATTGTTGATAATCAAAATGAGAAGGACCCTGCCTATAAAAGAAGTGGAAGATCTAGTTATAAAAAAATGTCCGATGACTTTGAAAATTCAATAGCCTTTTCAGCTGCTTGTGATTTAGTATTTAAAGGAAGAGTTCAGCCATCTGGTTATACAGAACCCCTTTTGCATCAAAAAAGACTTGAGAGAAAAAGCGCTTAACTTAACTATCTGTTACAGGAACTCTATTTTTAAAAGCTGAAAAAAGTGTTCCATCATCTAATTGTTCTATTTCTCCCCCAACAGGTAATCCTTGAGCCAGTTTTGTAATTTTAATTTTGTCATTTTTAATTAGATCCTCAATATAATGAGCTGTAGTTTGACCCTCAATTGTAGCACTTGTTGCAATTATCACTTCCTTTAAATTATTTTTTTTTACTCTTTTAATTAGTGATTGAACTAAACTATTTTTATTTTCTGAATTATCTTGAGAATTTATAGTACCACCAAGTATGTGGTAATGACCTTTATAAATATTTGCAGAATCAATCACCCACATATCTGCTAAGTTTTCTACGATACAAATTTTATCATAATTGGTATCGGTTTCGCATAAACAAGTTTTATCAACTATTTTTAAATTCCCACAAATTGAACATCTTACAACTTTTTTATAAACACTGGCCAAAGATTTTGTTAGAGGTTTAATCATGTTATCTTTGTTGTTAATGAGTTTTAAGATAATTCTCTTTGCAGATTTTGGTCCTAAACCTGGTAATTTTGAAAATTGTTTAATTAACTCTTCTATTTCAATAATATTATTATCCATTATGAGGGAAATTTTATATCAAAAGGTAAATTTATACCTCCTGTAATTTTTGATATTTGTTCAGATGATTTTTTTTTTAAGTTTTCTTTTGCATTGTTATAAGCCGCAATTATTAAATCATTAATAATTTCTTGACTTTCTTTTTTAGCATTTTCACTAATAGTAATAGACTTAAGTTCATAATCTCCAGTTAAAATTACTTTAACCAAATTTCCACCTGAAACTCCTTCTACTTGTATGTTTTTAATTTCATCCTGAGCTTCTTTCATTTTCTGTTGCATTTGTTTTGCTCTTTGGAGCATGTCATTAAAGTCCGTCATCAATTATCATCCTTTTGTACATTAATTAAATCTGCGTCATCAAATGCGTCAAGTAACTTTTTTATATTATCATTTTTTTTTGCTTCAATAATCTGATTGTTTTTTGACTCATTTTTTTTTTCAAATAATGTTTTGTCACCAATTTTTTTATTTAGAGAAATTATCCATCTTTCTCCTGTCCAACTGTAAAGTTTTTCGGTCAAAATTTTAATAAAGTTTTTGTTCAGTTTTTCATTAAAACTTATATCAATTGTACCATTTCTAAAGTTTACTAATTTTACATTTCTTTCTAAATCATATTTCAACTCAATTTCATTCTCTTGATTAGCTAATTTTACAATATCCTCAAAAGAATTAATTTTTGCTTTAATTGATTTTTCATTGGTTGGTTTTGGTCTTTCCATCAAATTGGTTTTAATTTGATCTGTATTTTTAAGTTGGCTTTTAGTTTTAAGTGTGTTGTTTTCTTTAAAATTTTCTTCCTCTTCTGTTACTTTCTTTTCTTTTTGTTCTATGCTAGTAGCAACTTCGCTCGTCTCATCTACTAATGGGGTCTTGATTCCCTTTAAGTGCAATAACTGCATAACATACATTTCTAATGTTACTTCTTCGTCATTTATAATTTTTAAATCTTCAATAGTTTTTATAGTAAGTTGCCAAAAAAGACCTATATCACTAACGTTAATACCTTCTGAGATTACATTTATCAAATTTATTTCCTCTTCAGGCAAAATTTTGTCGTTTTCAATTGACCCTAGACTTATCTTTCTATTTATTAAACTAAGTATTTCAAGAATATCATTTAAAAAATATTTTGCATCAATACCTTGTTCAAAAAGTTCTTTTAAAATTTTAATTGCATTATTTGAATTCCCTTTAAAAATCTCTTGTAAGAGTTTGATAACTTTAGTCTTGTCAGCCAATCCCAGCATACTCCTAACATCTTCGGCGTCTACTTGATTTTTTGAGACAACATTCTGATAAGTAATCGCTCTATCTAGTAAAGAAATACCATCCCTAACTGAACCTTCAGAAACTTGGGCAATTATTCTCAGTGCTTTTGAAGAAATATTTCCTTTTTCTTTTTTTGCTATTTCCTCTAAATGTTTAAATATTTCACTCATACCAACTCTTTTTAAGTCAAATCTTTGACATCTTGAAAGTATGGTTATGGGAATTTTTTTTACTTCCGTAGTAGCAAGAATAAATTTTAAACTTGGAGGGGGCTCTTCTAAAGTTTTTAGCAACCCATTAAACGCCTGCTTAGAGAGCATGTGAACTTCATCAATTATAAAAATTTTAAATTTTGCGCTAGTTGGACTATACTTTGAGTTTTCTATAAGTTCTCTTATGTCATCTATTCCAGTTTTAGATGCTGCATCCATTTCCAAAACATCCATATGACTTGAATTAACAATTTCTTTACAGTGACAGTTTTCATTATTTTTACATTTTTCTCCCTCAGAAAAGTTTTTTGTACAGTTTAACGCTTTAGCAATTAATCTTGCGGTTGTGGTTTTACCAACACCTCTTATTCCTGTGAGAAGATATGCATTTGGAGTTTTTCCAAGTTTAATGGCATTGGTAATTGTTTTAACCATTACCTGTTGGCCTATTAAATCTTTAAATTCTTGAGGTCTATATTTTAGTGCTAAAATTTTATAATGTTTCATTTTATAGAGGCAGGCAACAACCTGAATAGTTTTCACTACGGCTGCTTCTTTTCAGACCTGACCGGGTTAATGAAACATCCACCTGATGCCCACCACGATTGATTATATCAAGATATTTTTAATTACTACAAGAGTAGAATTCTTTTTTGTGGACTAATTTTGCCTAAAATTAGAAGCTTCATAAACGCCCAAAATATCTAAGCTTTCTGTATGAAAACCAAGTTCTTCCATAGCATTTTGAACAGATTTTTCTTCAAGGTGGCCCTCAAAATCTAAATAAAAGTTAGTTTGTGCAAAAGTATTTTTTACAGAAAAACTCTCAAGTTTAGTCATATTTACTTGGTTGGTTGCGAATCCTCCCAATGATTTGTAAAGAGCAGCAGGCTCACTTTTTAATCTAAATATACAAGTTGTAATGTATTTTTTTCCTTTTTCGTATTCTGGTTGTTGAACATTCTTACCCATGATTAAAAATCTTGTTACATTTCCTTTCTCATCCTCAATATTTTCTTTAAGGATTTTAAGATTATAAATTTTAGCCGAAAGTTTAGATGCAATTGCTGCTATTGAATTATCTTTTCCGTCCGAAAGTTCTTTGGCTGACCCTGCAGTATCAGCTGAAATTATTGTTTTATATTTTTTTTCCATTATTATTTTTTGACATTGTCCTATCGCCTGAGAGTGACTTCGTACATATTTTATATCCTCTAGCTTCGCACTTTCTTTAACGAGTAGATTGTGTTCTACTTTTTGAAAATGTTCTGCGTGAATTTGTAGTTTATATTTTGGTAAAAGATAATGAATATCTGCTACCCTACCTGCTAATGAATTTTCTAAAGGTATAACTATCTTATAGTCAACGTTTTCAAATGCTACTTTAAACGTCTCTTCGAAAGTTGCACAAGTTTTAATTTCAGGATTTTCAAAAAGTTCGTTAATTGCAATATGAGAATAGGCTCCAAGTTCGCCTTGAAACGCTACTTTATTTTTTTTCATTCCTCATTATCTCCTGAACATTTGTTAAATCTTCTTCAGTATCTATGCTTAAAGGTGAAGAAGGCGTATAACCAATATGTATTTTCATATTATTTTCTAGTGCTCTAAGTTGTTCCAAATTTCTATCTAATTCTTTTTTTGTTCTATCTAAACTTACATACCTCAATAACGCTTCTTTAGTAAAGGCATAAATTCCTATGTGATGATAGACATGTCTTTCTTTTATATTTTCATTATCTCTAAAAAAATCTATTGCTTCATCAAACTTATCTCCTGATAAAGCATTTTTAGTTGCAACCTTTACATTGTTGATGTTTTCAATTTCTTTATTATCTTTAAATTTACTTCCAAGTGTCGCTATATCACATAAATTTTTACTCATATAATTAGATAATATCTTGATAGCAGATGGATCTATATTGGGCATATCTCCTTGTAAATTAATAATCGTTTGAGGTTTCCTATTTAAAAATTTATCAAAAACTTCGAATATTCTATCTGTACCAGTTTTATGATCGAGTCTTGTTTTTACACAAATTCCTTTTGCTGAAGTTACTAATTCATAAATTTGTTGGTTAGGCGATGCAACTATAACTTCCCCTATGTTTGCTTTCTTTGCAGCCTCATAAACATGAAGTATCATTTCTTTATTGTTTATTTTTTTTAAAGGCTTGTTCGGTAATCTTATAGCTTCAAGCCTGGTTGGAATAATAATTACGTTTTCAGTCATATATTTATGCGGCTAAAAAGTCGCAAAAAAGTATTTTAATATAGAGTTTTTTATTTAAACTCGTGTTATACGTTTGAAATACTTATCAAGATATGGATAGTTTTGAAATAAATAAAATCATTGCCGCTATACTGCTTACAGCACTAATAGTCATAGGTATTGGCAAAATAGTTGACGTCCTTTTTTATGTCGAGAAACCAAAATTGTCTGCCTATAAAGTTGAGGGAATTGATAATGTTGGTTCTACTCAAGAAGTTTCCACTAAAACTGCAAAAGTGGTTGAGGCCGTAGATATCAAGACTTTATTAGCTATGGGCGATGTGGCTCATGGTGAGAAAGTTTTTAAAAAATGTTCTGCTTGCCATATGATAGCAGCGGACGGTAAAAATAAAATCGGACCTAATCTTTGGGGAGTGATAGGTAGAACAGCTGGAGCAATAGACGACTATAACTATTCAAAAGCTATGACGGCTTATGCTAAAGAATGGACTTTTGAAGAAATGAATTCTTATTTAATTAAACCGCAAGCTTATATTAAAGGAACTAAGATGGCTTTCGCGGGATTAAGAAAAGAAAAAGATAGAGCTTCAGTTATTTTGTATATGAATTCGAAGAGTGCAAGTCCAAAAGCGATACCTTAATTTAAGCACCAATTGATAATACTTTTTTGTGCGTGAACTCTATTATAGGCTTGTTGCCAAACGACTGATTTATTTCCATCTATAATATCATCAGCAACTTCTTCGCCTCTACCAACAGGTAGACAGTGCATAAATATACAATCAGTTTTAGCAGCTTTAAAAAGGTTTTTATTTACTTGATAGTCTTTTAGAGATTTCTTTTTTGCTTTTTTGTTTACTTTATCATTCATAGAAACCCATTTATCGGTCATAATACAATCTGCATCTTTTGCAGCTTCTCTTGGATCTTTAGTAACAAAAATTTTAGATTTATTCTTTGAAGCCCATTTTAATATCTTGTCACTAGGACTGTATTTTTTTGGGCATCCAATTTTTAAATTAAACTTAAATTTCACAGCAGCCTCTATAAATGAGTTAGACATGTTATTATTGCCATCACCTATCCATGAGATAGTTTTTCCCTCTATATTTCCGTTATTTTCCTCAAAGGTTAAAATATCTGACATAACCTGACATGGGTGACTTTGATCCGATAATCCATTAATCACAGGTATCTTTGAGTACTTTGAAAATTCTTCAAGATTTTTGTGAGAAGAAGTTCTTATCATTAGGATATCTGCATATTCAGATAAAACTCTGGCAGTATCTTTTAAACTTTCATCTCCTTTGCCATAATGTATTCCGTCAGGATTTAAAATCATAGAGGAACCCCCTAATTGTTTTATTGCCAAATCAAAAGATATTCTTGTTCTTGTCGACGGTTTTTCAAAAATCATTATCATTGATTTTCCATCTAAGGGTTTGTCTGCGTCTATAGAAGATTTATTCTGACCTTCTCTTTTGAGTTTTCTTTCTTTTGCCTCTTCGACTATATTTCTTAGTAAAGAAGAAGAATGATCAGCAATATTTAAAAAGTTTTTCATTTATAACTTTTACATACTTTATTAATAATTGTCACTGCTTGATCAATTTCTTTTTTTGATACGTTCAATGGGGGCAATATTCTTACGACATTTTCTGCAGCTCTTATCGTCAGTAATTTTTCTTTCATTAATTTTTCTATAAATTTTGCTTGATTTACTTTGAGCTGTAATCCTAGTAATAAACCAGTTCCTCTTACCTCTTTTATAACTTTTTGATTTTGAATGTGAATAATATTTAATTTTGTTTTGAAATATTTACTAATACTTCTGACATTTTTTAAAAAATTCTTTTTAAAAATTACGTCTAAAACAGCATTTCCAACACTCATAGCTAGAGGATTTCCCCCGAATGTTGTGCCATGAGAACCTGGTTTCATTGTAGACGCAACTTTTTTGTTTACTAAACATGCACCAATTGGAAATCCACCGCCTATGCCCTTAGCAATTGGTACTATATCTGGCTTTATGTTTGCGTACTCAAAAGCAAAAAATTTACCTGATCTTCCTACTCCACATTGAACTTCATCTAAAATTAAAAGTATTTTTTTCTTATTACAAAGTTTTCTAAGACCCTTTAGGCAAAAATCTGGAATAACTTTTATTCCGCCCTCACCCATTATTGTTTCAACCATTATAGCTGCAGTTTTTTTTGTAATTTTTTTTTCTAAATCCTTATGATTTCCAAATGTAAAGTGATCGAAACCAGCAACTTTCGGGCCAAAACCCTCTGTCATTTTTTTACTATTACTTGCAAAAATTGTAGCCAAAGTTCTTCCATGAAAGCTATTATTTATGCAAAGTATTCTATTTTTGTTTGGTTTTCCTTTAGAGTGAAAATATTTTCTAGCAATTTTAATAGCTAGTTCGGTCGCTTCTGCTCCTGAATTTTGAAACGCAACAAAGTTTGCAAAGGTTTTCTGAGTTAATCTTTTTGCAAGTTTTTCCTGCTCAGGAATATTAAAGGCATTAGATACATGCCAAAGTTTCTTTACTTGAGAATTTACAGCTTTAATCAAATGAGGATGGCTATGTCCTAAACTATTTACTGCAATACCTTGAACAAAATCTAAATATTTTTTTCCATTATTTGAGTAAAGAAAAGAGCCTTTGCCTCTCTTAAAAGATATTTTTTTTCTATTGTATGTTTTTAAAATAGCGCTCATTTTTAAGATTTTATTTTATATCCTTTTTTATACAAAATATAAGCAATAAACCATATCAGCAAACTTAAGATGGATAAATAAACAAGTCCAAAAATAACAGAGCCATCTGATTGACCTAAAAAGCTAAATCTAAATCCATCAATCATATAAAAAAAAGGATTTGCTTTACTTATAACTTGCAATATTTCTGGAAGTCTCTCAATTGAATAAAAAGTGCCAGATAAAAAAGATAAAGGAATAATAATAAAGTTTGTGACTGTAGCCATATGATCAAATTTTTCTGCCCAGAGTCCTGCTATAATTCCAAGAGCTCCAAGAGAAAAAGCAGATAGTAAAGTAAAAGCTATTAAAGTTATAAAATTTTTAATTTCAAGATCAATAAATAAGTAAAATACTAATAATGAAATAGCCGCAATTAATACACTTCTCGTAACTGAGGCAAGAGTAACAGCTAGTGTAACTTCACCAGCAGATAAAGGAGCATAAACTAAATCTACAATATTACCTTGAATTTTCCCTATCATAAATGAAGATGATGAATGAGAAAAAGCCTGTTGAATGATTTGCATCGCTATTAAGCCAGGCGCAAGAAAAACAATAAAAGGTACTCCTAATACGTCTCCTCTATCATTACCAATTGCTAAAGATAATACTGATAGAAATAAAAGAGATGTGATGAGTGGAGAAAATAAAGTTTGTATCCAAACAATAAGAAATCTTAACACTTCTTTTTTATAAAGTGTCCAAGCACCAATCCAATTTATAGAGCCAAATCTTCTTGTTCCAATTTTATATTTTCCAGATATTTCAACCATCAATAGTCTTATAACTTTAAATTATGAAAAAACTGTGTAAAACTCTACTTACCCTCAGACTTTAAGCTTTTTATGTTTGAAAAAGCCCTACAAACACTAAATACTGTAATTATATTTTACTAATCTACTATATATAGTATAAGTTGAATTATGAGCTGGACTGACGAAAAAGTACAAAAATTAAAGGAACTTTGGAAAAAGGGCCATACTGCTAGTCAAATAGCAGAGATGTTAGGGGATACAACAAGGAATGCGGTAATTGGAAAAGCTCATAGATTAAATTTAGAAGCTAGAGCTCCTTCTAAAAGTTCTCATACTTCAGGAGCTAGTTCAGGCCAAAATAAAATTCAAAGAAGACCTTCTCAACAACCGCTTACAAGAAAACAAAAATTTCAATCAATATTACTTGATAAAAACTTTGAACCTGAGAACCCTAAATCTTTAGAAGAATTGTCTGAAGACACATGCAAATGGCCTATAGGTCATCCAAATGAGGAAAGTTTTTATTTCTGCGGTAGAAAACCAGAAGAAGATTTTCCATATTGCAAATTACATGTTTTATACGCATTTCAACCTAAAGGTCAAAAAGAGGATGTTCTGGATAAGGATGATGAAGTACCAGAATTTATTGAGAAAAAAGTTAAGTCTGCAGGTTAATAATATTTTAACCATATGAATTTTATAAAAAAATACCTTAAATGGTTGAGCACTTTTTTAGTCTTAACAGGTATATTATTAACTAACTTAAATATGTATCCAATTAACATAATGTTTCACGGGGCTGGAGTTGTAGGCTGGACTGTAGCTGGTTTTTTATCGAAAGATAAAGCAATACTTACAAACTTTGGGTTGCAAATACCTTTATTTATAATTGGGTTTTATCAATTATTATTTTAAACAAATAATCCCGTGAAATGAATGCGTGAAAAATAAAATATTTTTGTAATAAAATGTTATCTCAAAAGCTTAAAAAAAAATTTATTAACACATAAATAGTTTGATTTTAGTTTTGAAATTTTTATACAGGATCGATACCCTGAACAAAAAAAAAATAATTAAATTTAACCCCTAGACACAATTTTCTAAAAAGCTATAAGTGAGTCATCTTATGGACTTAACATTAATATATACAATCGTTGGTTTCGGACTAGCAGGCTACAGTGTAATAGCTAACGATTCTATTCAAACACTTGGAACATTCATTGCATCTAAGAAAAAATGGTTCGCTTGGTATATATTAGCAGGTTCAGCTTCATCTGTAATGATAATAGCTCTGGCATGGGGTTGGTACAGTTACGACGGTGACATTTCTTATGGAAGATTAACTAGAATACCTTATCAGGAAATTCAGTGGTATCATGCAGTTGCTCCAGCAATTCTTTTATTGCTCACAAGAATAGGAATTCCGGTCTCAACGACTTTTTTGGTTTTATCGGCTTTTGCATCAACAGTTGTTTTAGAAAAAATGTTGGTAAAAAGTATAGTTGGTTATGGTATTGCAGCAACTGTGGCTTACATATGCTGGATTGGGGTTTCTAAATTTATTAATGAAAAACTCGATGAGGTAAAAGGAGATTTTTGGATAAAGTTTTGGAGAAATGCAGTCTGGGTCACAAGTGGTTGGTTGTGGTGGGTATGGTTATCTCATGATGTTGCAAATATTGCAGTATTCTTGCCAAGACAATTAGATATTACTTTGCTGCTAACTGTTATGGCTTACTTCACTGCGCTTCTATTTTATATTTTTTATATACATGGTGGGCCAATACAAAAGGTAGTTTTGGAAAAAACAGGTACAAGATACGCTAGATCAGCCACAATAATAAACGTCATTTATGCTGCAGTATTATTCTATTTTAAAGAATTAAATGATCTTCCGATGTCAACAACTTGGGTATTCGTAGGTCTTTTGTGTGGTAGAGAACTAGCCATTTCAACCATGAACAAAGATTATAAGTTTAAATATGTTTTCCCACTAATTGGTAAAGACTTTGTTAAAATGTTTTTTGGTCTAAGTGTTTCAGTTGCGATAGTTTTGGCAATTCACTATTTCATTATCCCTAAAGGATTATATTAAAAAGTATTATTTCTTTTTCTTAAGATCGTCGTAAATCTTTTTAAGTTCTTCTTGTGTTAAATTTTCATTTTTTAATTTATCGAGTATTTCTTCATCATCTTCACTTATATTTTCATTCCTAATTTGATCTTTAACTTCACTTCTAGCATCAAATCCGGCTTTGATGAATTTTGCAGAAACTAGAATAACAACGATTGCAATAATTACAGCTAACGATAAAAATAATAATGTCATCATGATTTAAGTTTTCCTAAAGTGTTTAAGAGAATAACTCCAACAACAATAAATCCTATTCCTAGTATTCCATAAATGTTTGGAGTTTGTTGGTATTTAAAAATACCAAATAACGTTACTGCTGTGATAGTGAGCGCTCCATAAGTTGCATAAGTAAATCCTACAGGAATAACTGACATAGCTTTTGATAAACAGAAAATACAAAAAATTATGCTTAAGATGCAAAATAAAGTTGGGTTAAATTTAGTAAAACCTGCAGTTGTTTTTAAAAAACCGTTTGAAAGTATCCCGCTAGCAATGGCTAAAACTAAAAAAATATACCCTGATAATAAACTTAAACTCTTCATTTTGCTTTTGCGAATTGCCCTCCATCACGATAACGCCACAACCATTTTTCCATAGCTTGTTCAACGTCTTTTGGCTTTATCTCTAAATCACTAATTGTAAGCTCTTTATTTGAAACAACATTATCAGCTTCCGATAAAATTTCACATTGATCTCTGGTTAAAACTGGTGGGATCGGTAATAAGCTTAAAATTGAGCTTTGTAATTTGGCTATAGCCATAGGCATCTCTATAACAAATCTTTTTTTATTAATAGTTTTCATGATAGATTTTACCATATCACCGAAACTTATTACTGTAGGTCCACCTATTTCATAAATTTTTCCCTCGTTCTTTTTTGCTTGTATGGCTTTAACAATAGCATCAGCTACATCTGTTACCATTATTGGTTGAAATTTATAATCTATTCCCACAATTGGAATTACTGGTGAAAAACTTAATTTTGAAAATAAATTTGTAAAGTTATCTTCAGGTCCACATACAACACTTGGTCTTATAATTACGGTATTTTTAAAGTTCATTAGAGATTTTTGTTCTCCAGCAAATTTAGATCTTTGATACGCAGATTTTGAATCTTTATTAGCTCCTATCGCAGAAACATGAATATATTTTTTTACTTTATGCTTTTCACATAATCTTGAAATAATATCCGGGATATCTGAGTGAATTTTTGTAAATTTTTGCTTTCTGTTTTCAAATAATATTCCTATTAAATTAATAACTACATCTGAATTACTGATTGCGTCTTCTATTTTATCAAAATTGTTTGAATTAAAATCAATTAACTCTACTGATCCTGGAGGAGCTTGTGTCTTTAGATAACCCTTTTGAAAGGCCTTTCTGGTAGGAATGATGCATCTAAACTGTTTATTCGTCAAATTTCGAACAAGATATCGTCCTATAAATCCACCACCGCCAAGGATTGTTGCTATTGGGTAATTGTTCATGGTAATTAGATAATATGGTAAAAATTCATAGATTAAAAGGCGACATTACTCCCAAAATAGCTAGTTCATTTAAAGGAAGTATTGCAATTGATACTGAAGCAACTGGACTGAAAATACCAGAAAGAGACAAGTTAAGTTTAATTCAAATTTGCGGCGAGGAAGGTGAAGTGTATATCATTCAACCTGATCGAAATAATTATAAAGCACCAAACTTAGTTTCTTTATTAGAAAATGAAAAAATTTTAAAAATAGGTCATTTCTTAAGATTTGACAAAAATGCTTTAGAATATTTTTTAAAATGTAAAATGAAAAATATTTTTGATACTAAAATTGCATCAAAAGTTGTAAGAACTTATACCGATCAACACGGTTTAAAAAACCTGGTTTTTGAATTTTGCAATAAAAATTTGGACAAAAGACAAGGTAGTTCAGATTGGAACAAAGACTTGAATGAGTTAACCGATAAACAATTAGAGTATGCAGCTGGTGATGTCATCTATTTACATAAAATAAAAGCACAATTAGAAAAGATGCTTGTAAGAGAGAATAGAATGGATCTATTTAAAAGATGTATAAGTTTTTTAGATACAAGAATTGAGTTAGATCAGAGTGGTTTTAAATTTGACATTTTTGAACATTAATGAGTAATAAAAATTATATAAAAATAGCAAAAAAATCTGCTGCTAAACAAATAACTGAATTAAAAAAAATTAATAAAGTGTTTAATAGCTCTTTTGTTAAGGCAGTAGAATTGATTTACAATTGTCGTGGTAAGGTGATTTGTGCCGGGATAGGGAAGTCGGGTTTAATTGCAAGAAAAGTTTCAGCAACTTTATCGTCGGTTGGTATCTCCTCTTTTTTCTTAAGTCCTAGTGAGGCAAATCATGGTGATCTTGGTCAGATAGATAAGAAAGATTTGCTTTTGGTTTTTTCTTATTCAGGAAATACTACAGAGCTTATAAGTATCTTAAAATATGCAAATAGATTTAATATAAAGATAATAGGTGTTGCGTCGAAACCTGATAGTGCTTTAATAAAAGCAAGCGATGTAAAAATTTTAATTCCAAATGTAAAAGAGGCAGATCCAACGGGAATGGTGCCCACTTCAAGTACAAGTATTACTTTGTTATTAGGCGACTGCTTGGCTGTGGCATTAATGAATAAAATTAAATTTTCTAAGGAGAGATTTAAAGTATTTCACCCTGGCGGAAATATCGGTCAAACACTTTTACTAGTAAAAGACATAATGGTGTCAGGTTCAAAAATACCAAAAATTAAAGTAACTAATAATATTAAAGAGGCTTCAAGTAAGATTACAAAATATAAATTAGGCTTAGTTATTGTAATGAAAAAAAATATTGTTGCAGGTATTTTAACCGACGGTGATGCTAGGAGAAGTCTAAGATATAATCTAATGTCTCAAAATTTAACAAAAATTATGACACCTAATCCATTTTTTATTTCAGAAAATTCTACTGCCTCAAAAGCTTTAGCTATTATGAATAAGAAAAAAATTACTAGTCTTCTTGTTACTTCAGAAAAGTATATAAACAAAAAAAATAAGAAACTAATTGGAATAGTCCATATTCATTCTATATTAAAATTTGGTATAAAATGAGCCCAAGAAAGAGAAAATTAATATTTATTCAAATAACACTATTAACCGTTGCTATACTATTGCTTTATATTTTTTATTACAAAGGAAATATCAATGATAAATCGTCCGAAGAAATTAAAATTGAAAATAAAAAGATTGAAAAATTGAACGAAACCAATTTTTTTGAAAATGTAGAGTATAAAGGGATAGATGCAAACGGTAATAGGTATTTATTAAAATCTCAAATTGCATCATTTAACAAAGATAAGCCTGAACTAGTTAATATGGTTGGAATGAATGCTTCATTTTATTTTAAAGATGGTACAATTTTAAAAGTTTCAGGTAAAAAAGGTGTATATAATAATAAAACCAACGATATGAAATTTAGAGAAGATGTTAAAGTGGTTCAGGCCGAAAACCAAATATCTGCTGATAATTTGGATTATTTTAATTTAAAAAGATTAATAAATATATACGGTAATGTTGTTGGCCAAAGTTTAGATGGAAATTTTTCTTCAGATATCTTAAACTTAAATATTGACGATCAATCAGTTGACTTTTTGATGAATAATAATAACCAGGTAAAAATAAATTTAAGAAAATGAAAAAGGGTTTTAGAATAATAAAATTTAAAAAAAATAAACCTATTTTTGAATTAAAAGATATAAGTAAATCTTTTGACGGAAGACCGATTTTAAAAAAAATTTCGATGGAGATGTATCCTGGTGAAATAGTGGGATTATTAGGACCTAACGGGTCTGGAAAATCTACTTTATATAACATTATAATTGGTCAACATATGGCGGACAAAGGAAAAATAGTTATTAACAACAAAGATATTTCAGAAATTCCTATACATGAAAGAACAAATTTAGGTTTAGGCTATTTAAGCCAACAAAGAAGTGTTTTTGATATGTCAGTTTATAATAATCTTTTAGGAATTTGTCAGTTAACAATAAAAAATTCTGAAGAGCAAAGAAGAACAACTGAAAAACTTTTGGATGAATTTAATCTTCAACACTTAAGAACTTTAAATAGTAATGTTTTATCAGGAGGAGAGGTAAGAAGATTGATGATGGCTAGAATTATGATCAATAAGCCAAAAGTAATTTTATTAGATGAACCAATGGCAGCTTTAGATCCTATTGTGGTTCAAGATATTCAAAAATACATATTGAAAATACAATCTTATGGCTGTTCCATTTTGATAACCGATCACCAAGTAAGAAATCTTTTTGATATAGTTGACAGAGCATATGTACTTGGTGAACAGTCAATAATTGCTGATGGTACTCCGAGTGAGATATTAAAATCTTCAAAAGCTATTCAACTTTATTTTGGTAATCAGTATTCATCAAATTAATGGTGTCAAAAAAATTTTCTTTAGTAATAAATAAACCCATTGATAATTTTGATAAAAAAATTGCTGTAGATAGCGACAAGTCAATTTCTATAAGATCTTTTTTAATAGGATCAATAAGTGAAGGAGTTTCATCAGTGCAAAATGTTTTAGAGTCTGAGGATGTATTCTCTACAATTAACTGCCTTCGAAAGTTGAAAGTTAAGATTTTATATCTTGGTAATAAAACTTATAAAATATTTGGAAGGGGACTGGGTTCATATCTACCTAAAAACTCATTGAAATTAAATTTTGGAAATTCTGGTACCCTAGCAAGATTAATAACTGGAATTTTAGCATCAACTCCAAATATTAATATAAAAATTTTTGGAGATAAATCGCTTAATAAAAGAAATATGAAAAAATTAATTCTTTTAATGAATAAATTTGGAGCAGAATTTTTTCCAAAAAATAAGTATTTTTTTCCTCTACGTATTTCATCTTCTAATTTTCCTATTGGAATATCTTACAAATCCGATACTTCGGCACAATTAAAGAGTGCAGTAATTCTTGCGGGTTTAAACTCTTACGGAAATACAAAAATAATAGAAAGTTTAAAAAGTAGGGATCACACAGAAAATATGTTAAAAAAAAATAAACAGTCTATACATATTAGTGATGGTCCAACAAAAAAAATTAAGATTTTTGGAAAAAAAAGTTTAGGAAATTTCTCTTTGAAAGTTCCCGGGGATCCTTCATCAGCAGCTTTTTTTACAGCTTTGACTTTGCTTAAAAATAATTCATTTTTAAAAATTACAAATGTTGGCTTGAATCCAACCAGAATTGGTTTTTACTCTCTCCTTAAAAAAAGTGGAGCTAAAATAAAATTTGTTAATAAAAGAAAGATAAACAATGAAAAAGTGGGAGATATAATTGTTAAAAGTAGTGTTCTTAAACCAATAAATGCATCTGCTAAATATTATTTAAATACTACAGATGAATATCCAATTCTATTTATCATTTCAGCCTTTATTAAAGGGAGCTCCTTTTTTTCTGGGATATCAGATTTACAAAACAAAGAAAGTGATAGAATTAAAGAAATGCAAAAAATTTTAAAACAGATAGGTGTATTTTCTTCTTATAAAAAGGGAAAATTATTAATAAAAGGTAAAAATTTTAAAAAAAACGAAATTAAAAAGGTAAAAGTTTTAGATCTTGGCGACCACAGAATTTGCATGTCTGCAGCTATTCTTGGTCTGCTTACAGGATATGAAATTAAAATTAATAATTTTGAAACTGTAGGCACTTCCTCTCCAAGTTTCTTAAAAATAATAAAACAGTTAGGTGGGTCTTTTGCCAAAAAAAATATATAAGAATTTAATTATTAGTTGCGATGGTGGTGCTGCGAGTGGAAAAACAACTGGTGCAAGACTTATTGCGAAAAAATATGGCCTTAAATTTCTATCTTCTGGAATGTTGTATAGGTACGCTAGCTATTTGATTCTAAAGAATAAACCCAAAAATCAAATTGTATTTCTTAAAAAAAAGTTCAAAAAAATAAATTTAAATAAGGTAAATATGTTAGATCTTAATACTCCTCTAATATCTGAACATACTTCGAAAATAGCAAAAATTAAAAAAATTAGAAATATACTGAAATTTTTTCAAATTTCGTTTTCAAAAAAACACAACAAATGCATCATTGAAGGTAGAGACATATCTACAGAAATATTACCTTTTTCAGATATAAAGTTTTTTTTTATTTGTGATTTAAAGAATGCATCAAAAAGAAGATTTAAAGATCTTAAAAAGAAAAATCATAAAGTAAAGT
This sequence comes from uncultured Pelagibacteraceae bacterium, assembly GCA_902561155.1. Classification (GTDB taxonomy): domain Bacteria; phylum Pseudomonadota; class Alphaproteobacteria; order Pelagibacterales; family Pelagibacteraceae; genus Pelagilacustribacter. The sequence goes on along the minus strand of CACEOY010000007.1, from coordinate 13,992 downwards.
TATCTGAAGTTAAAAAGTCGATAAAATTAAGAAATATGAGGGATAAAAATAGAAAACATAGCCCTTTACTCAAACATAGAGATGCGTTAGAAATCCACACTGGAAAACTTAACAAAAAAAGAATGATTGAAAAAATGACAAAGCATATAGAAAAAGTGATGAATATTTAACATGTCCTCTGAACAAGAACAAAAACAACTAACATCCAACCCAAAATATAAAGAATTCAAATCTTTACTTGATGCCGATTTCAAAGAGAGAAAACTTAAAGAGAATGAAATAATTAAAGCCGAAGTGACGGAGATAACTAAAAATTTCGTTGTAGTTGACTGTAAGGCTAAAATGGAAGGCATGATACCCATTGAAGAATTCAAACATGATAAGGAATTTGACAAACTAAAAGTTGGTTCTACCGTTGAGGTATATTTAGAAAGAATAGAAAGTTTTAAGGGTGAAATCGTTATCTCAAGAGAAAAGGCAAAGCGAATGGTTGCTTGGAAACGTATGGAGAAAATTTTTGAAACTCAAGAAGAAGTAACTGGTTTTATAACTGGGAAAGTAAAAGGTGGTTATGTATGTACAGTTGACGGCCTTCCAACTTTTATGCCTTCTTCACAAATTGATGTTAGACCTCTAAAAAAAGTTGATCATTTAATGAATACGCCTATCAAAGTAGTTGCAACACGTATAGATAAAAAAAGAGGAAATGTTTGTACTAGCAGAAGAGCTGTTTTAGAAAAAAGTAAAAATGCTGAACTAAAAGAGGCTCTAAAAAACCTAAAAGAAGGAGACATAGTTGAAAATGCAAAAGTGAAAGCAACTACAGATTGGGGAATATTTTTGGATATCGATGGAATTGATGCTTTACTTCATGTAAGTGATCTATCATATGGCCGTGTAAAAAAGCCATCTGACTTAGTAACTATTGGCCAAAGTCTCAAAGTAAAAATTACAAAAATTGATAAAGTTACCAATAGAGTTTCAGCTTCAATTAAAGCATTGACAGAAGATCCTTATGAAAACTTATATAAAAAATTTAAAATTGGTGAAATATATGAAGGAACTTGTACCAAGTTAATGGACTATGGAGTTTTTGTTAAGCTTGAGGAAGGAATAGAAGGTTTAATTCACAATAGTGAATTATCGTGGCAGAATAGAAATGTTCAGCCTAGCAAAGTTCTGTCACCTTCTCAAAATGTTAAAGTTAAAATAATTAACATAGATAAGGACGCAAAAAGAATTTCTTTGTCGTATAAAGAAACCCTGGATAACCCTTGGGCAAAAGTGCTAAATTCTGTTGGTCAAAAAGTAAAAATCAAAATAAAAAATATTACAGATAAGGCTATTTTTGGCGAATTAGACTCTGGTTTGGTAGGAATGCTTCACTACAAGGAAATAAATTATGATGAGAAACAAGAGTATCTAACTAAATATAAAAAAAATGATGTAATGGAAGTAAAAATTATAGAGGTAAAAGACGAAAAAATTAGATTTTCAAAAAGAGCTCTAGATAAAGATCCTCTTGAATGGTTTAAAGAAAATAATAAAAAAGTTGGAGATATTATCACTACAAGAATACATGAGGTTATGAAAACAGGAGTTAAAGTATCTGTAGATAATGAGAAAAAAATAATAGTCTCTATTAGAAAATCTGATTTAGCAAAGTCATCGGCTGATGCTAGACCAGAAGTTTTTTCGCCGGGAAATGCATTAGATGCAAAAATTACTGAGCTAGATTTAGAAAAGAGAAGAATTAAATTAAGTGTTAAAGCTGCGCAAATTGATGAAGAAAAGAGTCTTGTTGCAAAATTTGGTGAAGGTGCAACTAAATCTGGTGCCACTTTAAAAGGTATATTTGAAAAAGCTTTAGGGAGAAAAAGTACCAAAAAAAAAGATAAGTAATTGTCGAAACCAAAAATAATTAAAGAATTAAAGATTAAAAATCCTAATATTAATAATAAAGATTTAGAAAAAATATTTGAACTTTTTTTGCAAGAAATAATAGACTCATTATTAAATAAAAAATCTGTTGAAATTAGATCTTTAGGAACTTTCTTCATTAAAGAAATTAAAGAAAAAAAACAGGCCAGAAATCCAAAAACTGGAGAGAATATATACGTTCCAAAAAGAAATAAGATAAGATTTAGGGCTAGTAAAAGACTTAAAGAACTAATAAATAAATAATAATGAAAAACATTTTTATTGCGTGCGATACAAGTAGTAATCAAGTAGTAAAAAAAATTATCAAAAATTCAAAGATCAAATCCAAAAATTACAAAATTGGTTATAAATTTGGGTTAGAGTTCTTTTACTCAAAAAGCGGAAGAAAGTTCATAGAAAAATTAAAAGTAAAAAACATATGGTTAGATGTAAAAATTTTTGACATACCAAATACAAGTTCCGCTGTTATAAAATCACTTAAAGATTTAAAAAATATTTCTTACATTACTGTTCATGTGAGCGGAGGTCTTCAAATGCTAAAAGCTATAAAAAGAACAACAAAAAAATATAATAAAAAATTAAAAATTTTAGGTGTGACAGTACTTACAAGTTTTTCTAATTCTTCAATTAAAAAAGTGGGTCATACAAAATCCATTAAAGATTTAGTTCGAAAGCAGGCATTACTTGCAAAAGCTGCTAAATTAGATGGAATAGTTTGTTCGGCTCAAGAAATAAAATTTATTAAAAAGGTTTGTAAAAAAATGGAAATTATCACTCCGGGAATAAGATTTAAAAGTGAAAATTCAAACGACCAAAAAAGAGTAATGTCACCAGAAGAAGCTTTCAAAAGTGGCGCAACATCAATCGTGATGGGAAGAAGTTTGGTTAATGGAAATATAAAAAATAATATCAAAAAATTAATAAAATCATTAAACTAAACTAATGAAATTAAAAGTTTGTGGACTATCAAATCCTAATGAAGTTGAAATTTGCATAAATAATAATGTAAATTTTTGTGGGTTTATTTTGAATTATCCTAAAAGTCATAGGTATATCTCATATGAAAAAGCCAAAAATCTTTTAAGTATAAATAAAAATAATACTCAATTCGTTGGCGTTTTGGTGCAGCCAAGTTTAGAAGAGTTAAAAAAATTTTCTCAACTTAATTTAGATTATTTTCAATTATATGGTCAGTACGATAATAAGTCTTTAAAAAGTATAAAAGATGAATTTAAAAAAAAAGTTATAGCCACAATACAAGTAAAAAGTAAAAGTGATATTGAAATCTACAAAAACCTAGAGGATGCTTCAGATATTATTCTGTGGGATAGTTCAGGATATGAAAAAAGTTTAAGCTGGAAACATAGTTGGATTAAAGATATCCAAATTAAAGGAGAAAAAATGATAGCAGGCAATATAACAAAAGATAAATTAGGTAATTTATCAAAATTAGCTGATATCATCGATGTCTCTGGTGCTTTGGAAACAAATAAAGTAAAAGATACTCAAAAGATAATAGAATTTGTAAAGTGTTTAAAAAAAATTAATAATGAAAATTAAAAAAGGTAAATTGCTTATAGACCAACATGATAAAAATTTCATGTATGGCGGGAAATTTGGTGGGAATTTTGTACCAGAAACACTTAAAAAACCAATAGATGATCTTACAAAACTATTTGCAAAATTAAGAAAAGACAAAAAATTCTTAAAAGAAAGAGATAAATATTTTAAATCATATGTTGGTTCGCCCACTCCATTTATTAAATTAGAAAATCTAACAGATTATCTCAAAGGCGCCCAAATTTATGCAAAAGTAGTATCTGAAGCTAATGGTGGAGCCCATAAAATATATAATGCTACAGTGCACTGTCTTATCGCAAAAAAGGCAGGGAAAAAATTTATAGTAGGTGACACAGGAGCAGGATACGCCGGAAAAATGTTGTCTATGGCAGCTAAAAAATTTGGTCTTAAATGCAAAATTTTTATGGGTGCAAAAGACATTAAAAGACAAAGGCCAAATGTTGAAGCAATAAAAAAAAATGGAGCAACAATTGTGCCTGTAACAACTGGAAGTCAAACTTTAGTGGATGCAGTCAGCGAATGTATGAGGTATTGGGTTTCCAATTGCGATACTACACACATGTGTGTAGGTTCAACAGTTGGTCCAAACATATTCATTAAAATTTGTGCATGGAGCACCGCTCAGATATCTAGAGAACTTTATAACCAAGTTAAGGAGGAATTTGGAAAAATTCCAAGAAAAATAAAGCTTCTTAATTGTGTGGGCGGCGGAAGTTCAGCAATAGGATTTTGGAACGAATTTATGGATACAGATGCTGAGTTCGTTGGTGTTGAAGCTGGCGGCCCAAAAAATAGTAATCTTCATGCCGCTCCATTAACAAACGGATCAAAAATTGGAATTTTACACGGAGCCGCGCAATATGTTATTCAAAACAAAGAGGGGCAAATAGGATCGACAGAGTCTATTTCTGCTGGTTTAGATTATCCTGGAATATCACCTTTGCATTGTTTTTTAAAAGATGCAAAAAGAGCAAGATATACATCTGCAAATGATGAGGAAGCATTAAAAGCTTATCAATTGGTTTCTGAATTAGAAAACATATCTCCCTCTTTAGAACCATCCCATGCGTTTCACGAGGCGATCCGACTTGCTCCTAAATTGAAATCATCAGAAATTATAGTTGTAAATTCTTGTGGAGATAGCATTAAAGATAAAGATATTATTAAGCAAAAATTAGGGTCGTATCAAAGATGAATTCTAATATTGCTAGAACTTTTATAAATTGTAAAAGGGAGAAAAGAGCAGCTTTGCTCACTTATACAGTTGCAGGAGACAATACTAAAAATAATTCACTTAAAATATTAAATGCTATTTCGAAAAATGCAGATATTCTAGAACTTGGTTTTCCACACAACACGCCAATTGCTGATGGTGGACAAATTCAAGAAAGTTCTCATAGAGCTTTAAAAAATGGGATAAAACTAAAGGATGTTTTTCAAATCGTAAAGAAATTTAAAAATTCTAATCCTGATAAGCCTTTAATTTTAATGGGATATTTTAATTTAATTTATCAAAGTGGTGAAAACATTTTTTTAAAAAACTGTAAAGATTCTGGTGTTGATGGTCTCATCATAGTTGACCTTCCATATCCAGAAAATAAAAAATTCGCAACAAAATGTAAAAAAAAATCTATTGACTTTATTCAGCTAATCTCTCCTACTACATCAGATGATAGAATGAAAAAAATTATAAGAGACTCGCATAGCATGATTTATTATATTTCTATGCTATCAACTACCGGTGGAAAGCTTAAAGTTTCTCCCAAAAAAATTCTTCAAAATTATAACAAAATAAAAAGTATTAATCGTAGTAAAAATATAGTTATAGGATTTGGTATTACTGATAAAACTGTATCTGCTCTAAAAAAAGCTGATGGGCTTGTAGTTGGCAGTCAATTATGTAAAACTATAACGAATTCTATAAAAAAACGCCTAAATACTGCCAAAGTACTGAATAAAATGGTATATAAGTTGAAAAAGAAAATTATATGAACTGGATAACTAAGTTTATTAAACCAAAAATTAAGTCATTATTTAAAAAGAAAACTTCTTATTCAGAAGAAACTCTTTGGATTTCTTGTGAATGTAAAAATTTAATTTACAAAGAAGATTTTAAATCAAATTTTTATTGTTGTACAAAATGTGGAGCTCACCATAAACTTTCATGTAAAGACAGATTTAAATTATTTTTTGATAAAGGGGAGTTCGAAATAATAGACACGCCTCTTCCTATTGATGATCCTTTGCAATTTGTAGATAATAAGAAATATAAAGATAGATTACGTGATGCTAGAAAAAAGACTGGTCAGAATGATGCTATTTTAATTGCAAAAGGCAAGGTAAAAAATATTGACGTCACTGCGGGTGCCCAAGATTTTAGATTCATTGGTGGATCTTTCGGAGCAGCTTCGGGAGAGGCTTTTATAACTGGTGTTCAACACGCGATAAATAATAAAACTCCTCTTGTTTTTTTTAGTTGTAGTGGTGGTCAAAGAATGATGGAGTCATCGATTGCATTAATGCAAATGACTAGAACTACACTCGCTATAAATGAGTTAAAAAAAAATAATCTACCATACATTGTGGTATTAACAGATCCTACAACAGGAGGAGTGACAGCTTCTTGGGGAATGCTGGGTGATATTTTGATAGCAGAACCAAAAGCTACAATAGGATTTGCTGGACGAAGAGTAATTCAAGACACTGTAAGGGAAACTTTACCTGAAGAGTTTCAAACTGCAGAGTACGTGAAAGATCACGGAGGGATAGATCTAGTAGTCGAGAGAAAATACCTAAATTCGACAATAGGAACCTTGCTAAGTGTTATGTTGAAAAAGTCAGAGACTCAAGCTAAAAAAGAGACTACAAATGTCATCACAATCGATAAGTCTCTACAATCTGCTAGCTAAAAAAAAACAATTTAAAAAGACTGTTAACTTTAATCTTAAAAGAATTAAGACAGCACTTAATAAACTTGGAAACCCAGAAAAAAAATTAAAAAATGTAATTAATATAATTGGATCCGATGGAAAATATTCCGTTTTAAACACATTAAAATATTTTATAGAAGAGAATAAGCAAACTTCTGCGGCATATATTTCTCCTAGCTTGAAAGACATTAGAGAAAGATTTTGGATGGGAAATAATTATCTTTCCCACAATGAAATAAAAAAAACAATTAATGAAATTGAAAAATTGAAAATTCAATTAACAATTTTTGAAGTTCTCACTTTAGTTTTTATTTTAAACGCATCAAAATATAACAACGATTATAATCTTATAGAGGCAGGAGCATTATTTGCCAAAGATTCAACAAATGTTTTTGATTTTCCTCTAATTCAGGCTGTGGTGAACATAAATAAACAACATTTAAATTTTGTTAAGAAAAAAACAATTAGTGAAATTATTCTTCAAAAGGTAGGATTTTTAAGTAATTTTACTCAAATATATGTTGGTAAACAAAGGCTAGCAAACGAAAAAAAAATTAAGTCAATTTTAAAAAGAAACCTAAGTAGAAAAATTTATTCTAATGAATGGAAATTAATCAAAAAAAAGAAAAATTTTTTTTATAAGGATAGAAAAAATTTTATTCCATTAAAAACAAGAAATATTTATTCTAAAGGATTATTTAGCAACATTACATTGGCAATAAAGATTGCATTAGATATAGGTATAAGTAAAAAAGTAATCTCTAAAGCATTACCAAAATTAAAGTTTGAAGGGAGAATTCAATATATTACTACTGGTAAATTAATAAAAAAACTTTATCCTAAAGAGAAGCTTTTGATAGATGGTTGTCATTCTGAAATTAGTGGAAAGAATTTGTCTAATTATTTAAAGTCTATAAAGATACCCAAATATGGAATTTGGTCTATGATGAAAAATAAAGATCCTTCGAATTTTATAAAACAGTTCAAAGGAGTGTTCAAAAAGATTTACACTGTCCCAATCATTGGAGAAAAAAATTCTTTATCTCCAAAAGTTTTAGAAAAGATAGCAAAAAAAAATAAAATAGATGCACTATCGATAAAAAACTTTGATAGTGTTCTTAAAAAAATATCAAATAAAGAAAGAAAAGTTATATGTATATTTGGTTCTCTCTATCAATGCGGAAACGTCTTAAACAAAAATTAAATATTTTCTTTAATCCAGTCGAGAATATTATTTTTTGTAGTTGCTCCTACTTTAGTCGCTTTAAGCTCTCCACCTTTGAATAGTAGCATTGTAGGAATTCCTCGAATACCGTACTTTGTTGGTGTGTTTGGTTCTTGGTCTATATTGTGTTTTGCAATAACTACTTTGTCTTTCATTTCATCTGAAATTTCTTCCAAAGCAGGACCTATTTGTTTACAAGGTCCGCACCACTCTGCCCAAAAATCAACTATGATTGGTTTGTCAGATTTTATGACATCACTTTCAAAAGAATTATCTGTAACTGGTTTTGTAGGCATATGTTCTAATTAATTATTTTTTTTTTAAAGTCAACTGTTGATTTTGTATTTCTTAAGCGGCTTCGTAAAATTTTTGAAGTTCTTGTAAATAACTGTTGATTTCTTCTAATTGAGACAATTTTTTTTCATCTTTAGAATGTTCGTTTCTTAAGTCATCTACAGCTTTAAAAGCACCAGGTATAGTTGTAAAAGGTTTTTTTTCAGTAGCTAAAAAACTTTCTGCAAAATGAGAATGTATTTTTTTGTAGTCGCTTTTACTTAAAATTTCAGGATTATTTTCAAAAATTAACCTATTCGCAAGATAGCTGTATCTTTCATCTTCGAAAGTATCTTTTAATTTTAATTTATCGTTCCAATTATTTGCTTGATTAAATTTTTGAATATTTAAATTATCTTTTGCGTTTGGAAATCCGCCTTTATAAATAGTCTCCTCAACATATTTATCAAGCTGATTGCTTTGATTTTTTTCTTCCACCTCTTCCTTTTTAATAATAGATAATCTTTCAGCAAGATTTTTATTTTCTTTTATTTTTTTGGCTCTCTCGATTAATTTTTCCATACCAATTGCGTTATAAGGTTCAATATTTTTAATAAATGAAGGGTTCATTATAATTGGATGAGCTGAATGCTTTATTGTTCTTATTGGCTTAGGCTTTGATTTAAGTAGGTCTCTTAATTGATCTGTGTTTATATCAAAAAAAGTATCAACATCATGGCGTAAGTCTATTGCAAGAGGATAGCCATAAACAGGATGTTGCGAAATATAGGTTACTAAGTGACCTTTGGGCCCCCCTCCATAGTTTTCTGTAGAAATACACATCAATTCTTTTTTTAAAATAGATAAGACATCGTTTTTGCTAGTTGTTAAAAATGAGGACTCCCATAATACAGGAGCTTTTTGTTTTATTAAACGAGCTGTTAAAAGCGTGGCAAGTGTATCTGATTCCGCTGAATGTTTAAAATCGTGTTTAATATCATTAGCTTTTGAAATACTTGTCAGTTTAAATTCAGGATTGTTTTTTTTAGTTGTGCCTGTCTTAATAACACCAGGATAATATAAATGTGATGCTCTAGCTATATTTAAGAGATCAGCTTCTGAGTTTCCATTTGTATTCATTAAATAAGGTCGCTCCAAACTTCTCCAAAAGGTAGCTCTACAAATATTACGGTCAAAATTTGATGAGTTCCAACCCATAAAAATTAATTTTCCTGAATTTTCAAAAAATTTGAAAATTTGTTTTACCATCTCATATTCAGACAAATTTGTTTCTTTTAATCTTTTGATGCTTATGCCATTTGTCAATAAAGCACCTGGATGTGGAATTTGTGTTTTATTTATTCTAGAAAAAAAAGAGGCTCTTTTAACTTCATCTAAATTATCATTACAAATTATAAAGCTAGCCTCTAGCACTTGAGAAAAATTCAAAGAGCTATCCGATGTCTCTAGATCGTAGAAAACGAAGTTGGCCATTATTTTAAAACTTTTAAGTTATTAGGATTTTTCTCAGGAGCTATATCTAATGTTTCCGGTTCTTTAACATTTTCAAGTGTGGTGCTAATAGAGTCTGCGGACTTCCCTGCTTTTTCTATTTTATCTAAAGACTGCTTTGAGTCTTTCCAGGCCGATTGTAATAATTTTAAATGTTCAGAAAATCCAAATCTTAAAGATTGAAGATCTTCATAAATTTGTCTGCTTCTAGAGCCAATTTGATAATTTTCATAATTCCAGTGAAGACACTGCAGCCAGATTGATATTGTAGTAGGTCCTAAAGCCATAATATTGTGTTTACGATATAGTGATTGTATTAATGGTTCTTTAGTTTTTTTATCTCGATGACTACAAACTTCGTAAAATAAATTTTCAGTCGGAAAATAAACTACGCCGAAAGCTGAAGTTTTTGGAGGAAAAATATACTTTTCCTTAATTTTCTCAGCCTTTTTATTTACCTCGGTTGCCAAATCATTTCTGGCTTTTGCAGATTTTTCTTTATCTTTTTCTTCATCAGCATCTCTAATTCTCTCAAGAACAGCAGCTGGAAAGTATGAGTCAATCGGCACTAAAATACCGCTTTTAGGCATTTTGATTGCAAATTCAACGTGCTTAGACTCATCTTTTTTTATATGTGCATTTGGAACAAATTGAGAAGGTGAAAGTAAATCACTTAACAGCGAACCGAGCGTAAGTTCACCAGCAGTACCAAATTTTTTTACGTTTGAAAATATTTTAGTTAAATCATCCTGGCTTTGATACATCTTCTCAACTGATCTATGAAAGTTTTTAGCATTTTCTTCATATTTGGAGAAAGAGGATGATATATTTTTTGTTATTTCATTAGAAAAGGTATTATATGAATTTGTAACTCCTTCTAATTTATCTGTGACAGTTTTTTTGAAATCAGTAAGTTTTTCCGCCTCATTTTTTTTATATTGCTCATTTAAAAGTTCTTTTTGCTTTTGGCTATTTACATATCTGAAACCTATAAAAATCATGATTCCCAACAATATGATTGTTACAGAATTTAAAAGTATAAAAATTTGATTTGTCATAAGTTTTAATTAATCTTTTTTTTCTTAAATTCAACCACTTCGACACTATTATGGTGTTTTTGTGTAATATGTGGTGACTTTTTACATTTTTTTGCTAAAGAATACTTTTTACATATCTGTTTACTTTTTTCACACATTTTATCCAAGCCTTTTGCGGTGTTTTCGTTAATTTCATTTTTAGCTATGTATTCTTCAATGTGCTGGACTCTATATTTTATTGTATTACCAAACCTATAAAATATTGGGCCTTCCAAAATACCTGTTTCTCTAGTTTTTCTTGCACATTCTTCTAGAAATCTAACAGGCAAATGAAATTCAATAGCTACTTGTTGTCTACAAATAAATTGATTTTTATCTAATCTGTTATTTTTCAACTCGCTCTCCTTATTGGAAATATTTCTGATTTATCATAATTTAGAACCTCTGGGATTTTTTTCGATATTCTTTCGATAGCTTTTTCTCTGTGAACATTATTTAAAGCTGGTGATCCTAACGCCATTCTTAAAGCTTCTTTTCTTAGCCCATATTCTCTATAACAAAAGAAATTACTTACTGCATTTCTGACAAGAACTTCGTCTTTTAGTTTTCCCTCTGACACACTCATAACCGCAACTCTAATTTTATTTTCCATATTCTCATCTAAAATTGCCCCAAAAATGACATCTGCTTCTGGGCTCATTTCTTTTCTAATTGTGTTCACTACTTCATCTGCCTCTTCTAATCTAAAATTATTGCCTCCGGTTACAACAATCAAAACATCTGTTGATTTTGATAAATTGAGGTTTTTTAAAGCAATTTCTGCAGCCTCTTTGGCTCTATTTTCACCTTCTGCTACTCCAGTTTTAACTTTTAAAGAGTCTTTTGAAAAAAAATCTAAACGATCAGCCTCATTTCCCTTCACCAAAAATTCCTCTATGGACACTGGAATATCTTGAGGATCAACTTCTATGAGCCATCTAGGTATATTAGGATTTTTATTTTTCTTTGAGGCCTTAATTTCATAATTTTTATTCTTTAAATCAAATTTACGATCTGTTAAATCAGATTTTTCTAACCACGCAGGTACTTCAAAATCTTCAAATGCTTTGCTGTTCCATGGACTATGTTTTAACCCTTTAGAGATATCCTCAAAAATTTTCTCCATCTTTCTAACTTGCTCAGCATATTTATTTTTTTCTTGTTCGAATAATATTTTTTCTGCAGTTTTTTTTGCATCTGTACTCCTATTTAAAGCAATAGTATCTTTTGCTACAGAGTAATTATACCATTCATTCTCTTCTTTTATAATTGCAGCTCTTTTAGAATCTTTTAATGTGAGTTTGGGATTAATTATAGCAACTATTGGTAAAATGATAGAGGCAGAATTTCTTTCATAGTTTCTGTGATCAAAAGTCATACTTCCTATACTGCAATGAGCTGAATGATTAAATTCAGTCAGATTACGGTTAAGCACTTGTTCTACTGGTTGTCCTCTGTCAACCAAACTTGAATAAAAAGAAGAAAAAAAATTATGAAGTGTATTCACATCTGGGTTTTTAATTGAAGTTTTTCCATCAGCATCTTTGTTGTAAATTCCAATACAAGTTTTATTTGTTTTATAATTTCCAAAAATGAACGCACAAAGCTGATTGTTTGGTATAGTTGTGTTGTTGGTTGTTTGATAGTAAAACAAGTTATGATTGTGCAGTGACGATCTAGGGGAGTGAACTCTGACTGCTTGTATATCAGGCCTGTAAACATCTCTCGGGCACTTTACAAATTCATAAACACCGTCTGAGTAATTATCTAAAACTTCTCCTATGTTTGGTCCATCAAAACTTACAATACCTTTTACAGGAACACTTATGTCGTTGAAAAGCAATTCAGAAGGATCCATTCCAAAGTATTTTGCATATTTAATTGCATAGTCTCTATCTATTGGCGCTTCACCTTTTGTGTGCCTGTAAACCATTGTTATCGGAACTCCAGTTCTTTTGCTTATTGTTTCAAAAGACTCTTCGGATAATTTAATTTTAGAAAGTAGAATTTCATCCGGCATTTGCTGATTATAAATTCCATAAGGAATTTCTTCTCCAATTCTTTCTCTATTTGACCTTGAGTCTTCTATTTTTTTTTCTACCAAATTTATATGATCGGTAATGTTAAATAAGAAAGCATTTTCCCATTCGGATAAAAATTGTCTATTACGACCAAATCCCCTAATTTTTCTTAATGTTTCCGTTAATACCGCACTTGGTTCGCCAAAAATAACCCTTTTATAATCGCAATATTTTTCAGCATCCATAATCTGTTTGGCTCTGTAGTTTTTGAGCGCTTTATCGTATCTCTCGTCAGAATAATCCTCTGGAACAATATTCTGGTTTCTCAAATAACTATTAAGATTTCTACCTTTCATTAAATAATCAAGATTTTTATTATTTTTTCTATCTATATAAAATAATTGTACCTCTGCATCGTTTTGATAGAAGCTTCTTCTGTTTTTTCCTTGTTTATTTGTGGTTTTTTTTGATGATAAAATTCTTGAAATTTTGATGTCTAATAAGTCAGGTCTTTCTCCTAGGGTCTTAGATTTAGGAGGTTTCTTTAACCATTTAATCGTAATTCTCTCTTCTTTTGCTTTTAGTACCTCATTTGAGGTTTTATTATTCATAAATTCATAAATAGGTTATTTTTCAAAAATGTCAAGTTCAATTATCGATTTGAATGTTTTAGTAAATAATTTTATCAAATTGAAGGGTATATAAAAAAAATGGCTATTTTATTGATTTTTTGACCACATATTCAACAATAATGCACTATGCAATCAGATTACCACACGCTTCGATTGTAAATTTGTTAAGAAATATTATTTTCCCAATTATGAATATTAAACAAAATAAAAATAGGAGGTTAAATATGTACGGCTCTAGAAGATACGTTTTCTTTTCACACTCCATTTCTTCTTCCTTTCTAAACGTATCTTCAGGAGCTAAAAAAAAGATTAAGGTCCATCAAAAATCTTTTAGTAACAAATATCTAGCATCCAAATACTGTAAAAGAATATCAAGATTATACAAAGTAATGTTTAAAAAGAAATTAATTATCTCAAGAAGCTATAATTTAAGAAAAGTCAGATACACTAACGGGGAGCTTATAAATTAATGAAAGATTTTTATCAATCTATCAAAAACAATTCTAACCTCTATATCAATTTTATGAATAAGGCTATTGTTGCAAGTCCTCAGGTTCAAGACAATTTTTTAAAGGTAACTAATAATGTTGCTAATACAATATATAAATTGTTAAAACATGGTAATCATATCGTAGACTTGGACTATATTCCTAATGAGTTTTGGACAAATAACAAAGATAAAACTGTGGCTTTCGTAGATGGGGGTGTCGATAAATCTTCAATACTTTCAGCGGCTCCATTAAGTATAAGAGCTGGATCTTATGTAGTAAATAAAACACAAAAAAAAGAATTGTTTGAGGA
>CACEOY010000006.1 GCA_902561155.1 uncultured Pelagibacteraceae bacterium | reverse complement strand
ATTCCCTGCATCAAAGACATGGATGGATCTAGTCTTGCAGCTTCAGCTACAGCAGAAGGAATTCTTCGAACTAGTCTAGGGTCAAACGTTGAAGGTATAATGTATTCTTTTCCGTATTTAGGCCTGTCACCCCCGTAAGCTGTAACAACCTCATCAGGAACGTCTTCTCTTGCTAATAACGCTATTGCGTTAGCTGCAGCAACTTTCATCTCGTCATTAATAATTTTTGCCCTAACATCTAGTGCTCCTCTAAAAATATAGGGAAAACCTATCAAATTATTAACTTGATTAGGATAATCCGATCTGCCAGTTGCAATTATTACATCATCTCGTACCTCATTTATAATTTCTGGTTTAATCTCAGGATCTGGGTTAGCGCATGCAAACACTATAGGATTTTTTGCCATTGATTTAATCATTTCACCATTAACAACGTCTTTTGCGGACAGCCCAAGAAATACATCAGCATTTTTTATAGCTTGCTCTAATGTTCGAAGTTTAGTCTCTACAGCATGAGCAGATTTAAATTGATCAACCTGATCTCTTCCTTTGTAAATTACACCTTTTCGATCACACATAATTACATTTTCATTTTTTACGCCTATTTTTTTAAATAAGTTTGTACATGCTATTGCTGAAGCACCCGCTCCGTTTACAACTATTTTGACTTCGTTAATTTTTTTCTTTGAAATATCTAATGCGTTAATTAAAGCAGCCGTTGTTATAATTGCTGTTCCATGTTGATCATCATGGAAAACAGGAATATCTAAAATTTCTTTTAACTTCTGCTCTATGATAAAACAATCGGGAGCAGCAATATCCTCAAGATTTATACCACCAAAAGTACCTGCAATATTTTTGATTGTAGAAATTATTTCATCTGTATTTTGGCTGTCAATTTCTATGTCGATAGAATCTATATCTGCAAATCTTTTAAATAGCACAGCCTTACCCTCCATCACAGGTTTTGAAGCTAACGAGCCCAAATTTCCCAAACCAAGAATTGCAGACCCGTTACTTATAACTGCTACTAAATTTCCTTTAGAGGTATAGTCATAGGCTTTAGACGAGTCTTTAGAAATTTCTTTTACGGGCGCAGCTACTCCTGGAGAATAAGCAAGCGATAAATCTCTTTTGGATATGAGAGGTTTAGATGAATTGACCTCAATTTTGCCAGACTTATTGCCTATATGAAAATCTAAAGCTTCTTTGTCTGTATAATGATCAATTTTTGATTTTTTTGTCATTGGATTTTGAGTATGTAATATATAAATGAATATATCACTAAAAATTTTGTCTTAATTATGAATTTATTATCTTCAGCCACTGTATTTAGTTTTTATACTATGCTGAGCCGTGTTCTTGGTTATTTCAGAGACATATTGATAGCAATTTTTTTGGGGACTTCCGTATATGCTGATGCATTTTTTGTAGCGTTTAGACTTCCTAATACTTTCAGAAGATTATTTGCAGAAGGTACGTTTAATGCCGCATTTATTCCAAGTTATGCTTCTGAAAAATTAAAAAGCAAAACTCAAGGCAAAAAATTTGCAGATGAAGTTTTAACTTTATTAACCTTAGGACTTTTAACAATTGTTTTAATAGTAGAAATTCTCACTCCATATGTGGTTTATTTAATTGCTCCAGGTTTTATTGAAGATAACAACAAATTTAATTTAGCGGTAGATTTAACCAGAATTACTTTTCCTTTCTTAGCATTTGTAAGTTTATCCTCTTTTTTTGCTGGAATTTTAAACACAGAAAACAAGTTTGCCGCCGCTGCCGCTGCACCTATTTTTCTAAATCTAATTTTAATATTATCTTTATTAATCTCATACTTGTACGAATTAGATTACGCACTTAGTTTATCCTATGGAGTTTCACTATCAGGTTTAATACAATTAATTTTTTTAATATTTTTTTCGTCTAAATATTATCAGCCCTCATTAGTTTTTAAAAACAAAATAAGACAGAAAGTTAAATTTTTTTTAAAAAAACTTTTGCCTAGCATTTTTTCATCTGGCATAATACAGATTAGTATATTAATTGGAACGATTATAGCATCGTTTCAATCAGGAGCAGTTTCTTATCTTTACTATGCAGATAGAGTTTATCAAATTAATCTTGCTATAGCTGGTATTGCAGTAAGTACTGTTTCTTTACCAATGCTGAGCAAATTAATTAAAAATAAAAAAATTAATCAAGCAAATCAAATTCAAAATAAGTCTTTAGAATTATCTTTACTATTGTCATTGCCAGCTAGTATAGCTTTAATTATTGGTTCTGATGAAATAGTGAATGCTTTATTCGGTTATGGATCTTTTACAGAAAGTGACATTGAACAAACATCACTTGCGTTAAGATATTTTGGTTTTGGTATACCAGCGTTTGCAGCGTTAAAAATATTTGCAAATTTCTTTTTCGCAAGAGACAACACAATGACACCATTTAAAATTTCATTAGTTGTCGTCATTATAAATGTTGTAATCAGTGTTTTATTTTTTAAACAGATTGGATTTGTTATAATTCCAATTGCTACAACTTTATCTACTTGGGTAGGCGTTCTTTATTATTTATATATTCTTTTAAAAATTCAATATTTAAAAATTGCACCTAAGTTTTATACTAAGTTAATAAAGATAGTATTTTCTACTTCTATAATGTCTTATGTTTTTCACCATAGCTTAAATTATTTTACAAAAAACTTGAGTTATTCAAGTGATTATAAGATTTTTTATTTATTATTTATAGTAATCTTCGTGGCTTTATTGTATTTTTTGATTTGTTATTTTTTAAAAGTACTTAATTTAAAAAGTTTTAAAGCAAATTAGTATGAAAAAAGAATTAGTATTTTCTGGGGTTCAACCAACTGGCAATTTACATCTAGGAAATTATCTGGGAGCTATAAAGAATTTTGTATCACTTCAAAAATCAAAAAACTGCTTATATTGCGTGGTTGATTTACACGCTATTACAACATTTCAAAACCCAAAAGATTTGAACTCAAATATTTTAGAAACCACAGCATCTTTCTTAGCTTCTGGGTTGGACTCAAACAAAAGTATAATTTTTAATCAATCATCTGTGAGTGGCCACGCAGAGCTTGCTTGGATTTTAAATTGTGTTTGCAGAGTTGGTTGGCTTAACCGTATGACACAATTTAAGGATAAGGCTGGCAAAGATAAAGAAAAGGCAAGTGTTGGTTTATACATTTACCCAAATTTAATGGCTGCGGATATTTTATTATATAAAGCTACACATGTGCCTGTTGGTGCTGATCAGAAGCAGCATTTAGAATTGTCCAGAGATATTGCTCAAAAGTTTAATAATGATTTTAACAAAAAAGATTTTTTCCCTCTACCAGAACCTTTAATTCAAAAAAATATTTCTCGTGTTATGAGTTTAAGAGATGGAACAAAAAAAATGAGCAAATCTGAAGAATCCGATTATTCTAGAATAAATTTAAAAGATAGTTCAGATGAAATTGTAAAAAAAATAAAAAAAGCAAAAACTGATGCTGAACCAATTACTGAAAATATTCAAGATTATGAAAATAGGCCAGAAGCATATAATTTATTAAGTATATACTCCGATTTATCAGATCAAAAAATCGAAACCACCATCAATGAATTTGCTGGAAAAGATTTTTCATCTTTAAAAATTAAACTGTCTGAAAAGCTAGTTGAGACAATTAGTCCAATCGGAAAGAATATTACAAAATTAATGAAAGATAAAAAACACCTAGAAGATGTATTAAAAAAAGGTAAACAAAAAGCCAATATTATCGCTGAGGAAAACCTAAAAAAGATACGTGAAATAGTAGGATTTGTGTAATATATATACTTGTACAATGATACAAGTTGAACAAACACCAAATCCAGACTCACTAAAATTTTTGTCACAAAAAATTTTATCAAGAATTGGCACTGAGGAGTTTAAAAAATCAAATTTAAAGAACATTAAAATTCCATTTATAAAAGAAGTATTAAATTTCACAGGTGTAGAACTTATCTTAATTTCAGACAATTTTTTGACAGTCAAAAAAGAAAAAAAAGCATCTTGGGAAAGTTTAAAACCAATGATCATTTCACATTTAAATGATTATTTTGAAAAAACCGAAGAACCGATATTAGTTGACAGTAAAATGGAAAAAAAATCTGATGATGATGAAACTATCTCTAAAATAAAAGATGTTTTAGATACTAAAATAAGACCAGCAGTTGCAAAAGATGGTGGTGATATCAAATTTAAATCCTTTGAAAATGGTGTTGTAAAAGTTGAATTGCAAGGAGCCTGCTCTGGCTGCCCAAGCTCAATAATGACTTTAAAGCAGGGAGTACAAAATTTATTAAAGCATTATGTTAAAGAAGTAAATTCAGTTGAGGCGATCTAGATGAAAAAAAATTTGAGTTACAGAGATAAATTATTAGAATTAGCACAAATATATAAAATTTCTGAGGTACAAAATTATATCAAAAGAAAAAAAAATCTTACTACTCATCAAATTGAACATATTCTTAGAAAGAACAATGTTCCTATTCCAAAAGATTTTAACGTAAGTTTTTTTAAGAAAAGTATCTCGAACCCTATCTCAAAAGCAGGAAAAGGAGTTTCAGGACTTTATAGCGATACAAGTGACGGGGTAGGAAAATTTTTTAAAAGAACGAAAAAAGAAGCTACAGGTTTGTACGACGATACCACCGGAGGTGTTGGAAATTTTTTTATAACTTTGTGGAGAAATTCTGGTAATTTAGGTCTTGGCATTTTAAATACAATTCCTAAAGTTTTTCAAACAGTTTCTAGTTTCATTTCAAATGCATTAGTAGATACTTTCAGCAGCTTCTATACATCTGAAGTTGAAAAAACAAAAACAAATAAGCTAATCAA
This sequence comes from uncultured Pelagibacteraceae bacterium, assembly GCA_902561155.1. GTDB lineage: Bacteria > Pseudomonadota > Alphaproteobacteria > Pelagibacterales > Pelagibacteraceae > Pelagilacustribacter. Next base: position 65,084 of record CACEOY010000006.1, on the reverse strand, counting down.
AGGATTTGGAGTTGTAGTTTTTGTGTGTGCAATTGGCATAGTCTTTTTTACATTAAAAGAAAATTTTGATGGACAAAATTTAGTTCAATCTGTTCAAATTGAGAAAGATAAACCAAAAAAAGTTGAAAAACAAAAAGAACCAAAGAAAAAAGTAGAAAAACCACAAATAAAAGAACAGCAAAAGCAAGTAAAAAAACCTGAACCAAAAAAAGAAAAATCTCCAAGTCAAGTTACAGAACTAGTTCTGCCAAATTTAAATATAAAAACAGAGACGGTATTGAGCTTGTTCGAGGATGTAGATTATGATTTGAAAACTGTGAGATATCAAAAAAGAGTTAAACCAATATACTTCACTCAATTCCCAAAAGATTTGGATGAGATTAAAGATACTAAACTTAAAAAGGAAACATTTATAAAAATTGTTTTACCTTTAGTTGTTGCTGAAAATGATAAAATTTTAGATGATAAAATAAAATTAAAAAGAATTGCTTCAAAAAAAATGACCACTGATAAAGAAAAATCATGGTTAAGATTAAAATTGAGAGAATACAAAGTTAAAAATTCTGATATAGCCGAGTTAAACAAAAGAATGGACATAATCCCGGTTTCTATTGCATTAGCTCAAGCAGCAAAAGAGAGTGGCTGGGGAACTTCAAGATTTGCTTTGGAAGGGAATGCAATATTTGGCCAGTGGACATGGACTGGTCAAGGTATAGAGCCGTTGAATAAAGGTAAAAATGAAGGTCATAAAATATTAAGATTTCCAATTTTAAGAGCTTCAGTTAAAGCTTACAAGAATAATTTAAATACACATAAAGGTTATTCAGAGTTTAGGGAAAAAAGATACAGTATTAGAAAAAGAAATAAGGCTATTAAAGGATTGGATCTTACGGATACTCTAAATAGATATGCTCAAACTGGAAAAAAATATACAGATATCTTGGAACAAATAATTAAACAAAACGATTTGTCAGATTTTGAAACTGTTCAACTAACTAACTCTGTTGTTAAAAAAGATATACAGCTTTAAAATTATTTTTCTTTCACTACAAATTGAATACCAAGCCATCTATAGAAGCCATTAGTTTCTCTTAAAGAACAATTTATTCTACCGCGTTCCGTTATAAATTTTCCCTCTAAATTTATATTTAAATTATTCTCACCATTAAATCTTATTTTTGAATTTCTCCACTTATCTTCTTCATTGGAAAAACAGTTAATATTTTCTAAATTACTTAGATTATCATAAAATTGAATATTCACTTTCGGTGGATTGTTTGCATCATCAATGTACCTCTCTTCTGGTTGAATTGATTTATAGGGAAACGGCAAAGTTTTTAATATTGTCTTAAATCTGTCTATTTCTCCGTATTTTTCATTAATTGGAAATCTTGGCATTTCAAACAAATTTTTAGTGTAATCAGTGACACCAGAGTGTTGACCGAATGCATATTTAAAACCTAGATCAATTACAATATTTTTTAAATTAACACTATATTCACCAAACGGGTAAGAAAAAAAAATTGAATTTTTACCAAGTTCCTCTTTAAATATTTTAATGGACGTTGCTAAATCATTTTGAATTTCTTTTTCATCAAAATCAATTAGATAATCATGGGTATGGCTGTGATTTCCTATTTCAACAAAATCATATTGCTCTATTTCTCTAATATTTTTCCAACTCATATATCCCTTTTTCCCCACTTCTCTTGTACTTACAAATAAGATGAAAGGGATTTTGTCTTTTTTAAGAATTGGCCAAGCATTATCATAGAAAGACTGATATCCGTCATCTATTGTAATAAGTATTTTTCTCTCCTTTTTGTTATTATTTAGTTCATTTTCAAAATTTGAGGGATTTACAAATCTAATATCATCTTTTTTTATCAACTCAATATGCTCTTTGAAGTCATCAATTTTTATATTTGTTGAGGGATATTTATTTTCTTCAAATCGATGATACATTATAGTAATTATACCAAAGTCATCTACAGCTAATTCGGATGAGTGCAAACTAAAATTAAAAGGTAAAATAAATAAAAAAATGATAAATAATTTTTTAATAATTAACTGCACTGGCAATAATAATTCAATAGGTTTAAAATTTGATAATAAATTCTTTACAGAAAAATTACAAAACAATATTAATTCCAATAATCTCCTTGTTAGTAATATTATTGGTTTTATAAAAAAACATAAAGTTAAATTAAGCAATAAGTACTCCATAATAGTTAATATGGGGCCTGGGAGCTATTCTTCTGTCAGAATATCTTTATCTGTGGCAAAAGGAATCCAAATTGTTCATGGTTCTAAACTATATGGCTATAAAAATTCTCAATTATCAGAATTAAAACTTGAAACTATTGAGAATTTGATAAAAAATAAACAATTAGAAAATAAAATGGTAAATCCAATTTATTTATAAAAGGGTTTTAAAATAATAATGAGTGTTATTGAAGAAAAATGTAAAAAAAAAGGAGTAAGACTTACTGAGCAAAGGCGGATAATAGCCAAAGTAATGTCGGAGTCAAAGTTAACTTTTGGCTCTAAAGATCATCCTGATGTTGACGAGTTGCATAAAAGAGTAACTTTATTAGATAAAAAAATTAGTATAGCTACAGTTTATAGAACTTTAAAATTATTTGAAGAGTCCGGAATAATTGAGAGACATGATTTTAAGGAAGGTAAATCAAGATATGAACCCTCAACAGATGAACATCATGATCATTTAATTGATATTAATACTGGAGAAATAATTGAGTTTGTGGACAAAGATATCGAAGAATTGCAAATTAAAATAGCAAAAAAACTTGGTTATAATTTGGTGGACCATAAACTTGAGCTTTATGGATCAAAAAATAAAAAGTAATTTGAAAAAAAAAATATTTATAAAAACTTTTGGTTGTCAGATGAATGAATATGATAGCAACCGAATTTTTGATATTACTAAGCAAATTAATTATTTTCCGACGAAAAAAAAAGCAGAGGCAGACTGTTATATAATTAATACTTGTCATATTAGAGAAAAGGCGACTGAAAAAGTATTTCATGATGTAGGTAGAGTAAAGAAAGAATATAAAAATAAAAAAAAACCCATTCTTATCATTGCCGGATGTGTTGCTCAGGCTGAGGGAGATTTAATTTTAAAAAAAGATCGATATGTGGATGCAGTAATCGGTCCTCAGTCCTATCAATCTATAAATAAAGTCATAAAAGATATAGAAAATAAAAATAAACAATTTGATATCACAAATTTTGAAACTATAAAAAAGTTTGATGAACTTAAATTTATAAAAAATAATAATTCTCAAATTTCTTCATTTCTAACAATACAAGAAGGTTGTGATAAATTCTGTAAATTTTGTGTTGTCCCCTATACACGAGGCCCAGAATATTCAAGAAACTTTAAAGAAATTTTAGATGAAGCAGAAGAGCTTATAAGTAACGGATCAAGAGAAATAATTTTGTTAGGTCAAAATGTAAATGCCTACAATGATAAAGACAACCGATTATCTGATATAATACATGCTCTACAGAAAAAAAAAGATCTAAAAAGGATTCGATACTATACTTCTCACCCCAAAGATATGACAAAAGATTTAATTGAGGCCCATAAAAAATGCTCCAAACTTATGCCTTTATTACATCTTCCCGTTCAATCAGGTTCTGATAAAATGCTTAAAAGCATGAATAGAAAACATAACAAAAAAGAATATTTAGAAATTATTAACACTTTAAAGGAAAAAAATCCAAGATTAGAATTTGCTAGTGATTTTATAATTGCTTATCCTGGTGAAAAACAAGAGGACTTCAATCAAACTTGTGAATTAATGGAAAATGTAAAATTTATAAATTCATACTCTTTTATTTTTAGCCCTAGACCTGGTACACCAGCTGGTGACATGAAAATGGTTGATGAAAATTTAGCCCAAAAGAGACTTACAATCTTTCAAAATCTTGCTGAAAAAATCAAGACTAACTATAAAAAAAAACTTTTAGATAAAGTTGTAAAAGTATTATTTGAGAATAAAATGATCAAAGAAAAAAATAAATACTTTGGAAGGGATGAATATCATAACCCAGTTATAGTTTTCTCAAAGAAAAACATTATTGGGCAAGAAAAAAGAGTACTTATAAAAAAAACTTCTCAACACACAATCTATGGTGAATTAATTAATACAGACAACTCTCTTGCAGCTTAAATATGTCTAAAATTGAAAACCTTGACCAGAATTACAGTATAAAAAAAATAGATAAAGAAACGACTAACATTAAAGTTCATAATAATGATATTTTAGTATCAGTTGTAGGAGAATTTAATAGTAATTTAAATGAGTTAGAAAAATTGACTAAGTCAAAGATATTTTTTCGAGGAAATTCAATCACCATAAAAGGCAGCCCTGAAGAAACAAATAAAGCATCTGATGCTATTAAATTTTTGATAAACAAATATTTGAAGACTAACATTATTGAAAAACAAGACTTGCTGTTATCCTTGAAAGAAAAAAATAAAAATTTTAAATCCAATATTCATAATTTTGGTCAATTAATAAAAACTCCAAAAAAAACAGTAATAGCGAGATCTAAAAAGCAGTCTGACTATATTAAAGCTTTAACAAATAACGACATAACTATGGCTTTAGGACCCGCTGGAACAGGAAAAAGTTTTTTAGCAGTTTCAGTTGCTATGACAATGTTATTTGAAAAAAAAGTAGAAAAAGTAATTTTATCTAGACCAGCTGTAGAGGCAGGAGAAAAACTTGGATTTTTACCAGGCGACATGAAAGAAAAAGTTGACCCTTACTTGAGACCTTTATACGACGCCCTCTACGATCTCTTCGGCTTTGAAAAAATAAATAAAAAGATTGAGACAGGAGAGATTGAAATTGCTCCTTTAGCATTTATGAGAGGAAGAACTTTGAAAAATTCTTTTGCCATATTGGACGAAGCTCAAAATGCAACACTTACACAAATTAAAATGTTTTTAACAAGAATAGGTGAAAATTCTAAAATTGTAGTAAATGGCGATCCTTCACAGATAGATTTAATAAATAAATCTCAATCAGGATTAATAAAAACGAAGAAAATATTGAACAAGGTAAAAGAAATTAAATTAATCGAATTTGATCATAAAGACGTAGTCAGACATCCTTTAGTTACAAAAATTATTCAAGCTTTCAACAAAAATATTAATGATTAAAATTAATGTTATTGTTAAAGACAAAGCTTGGCTTAAATTTATTAAAAATCCAAAAAATTACTTAAAAAAAAAAATTAAAGTAATTCAAAAAGATAATTTTTTAAATAAAAAAAATTATCTTTTTAGTGTTTTATTATCTGGTACAAAAGAAATAAAACATCTTAACAAAAAATTTAGAAAAAAAAATAAAACAACAGATATATTATCTTTTCCAAGTCAAAACAAAAAAGATCTTGAAATATTATCAAAATCGAATTTAGAAATATATTTAGGGGATATTATTATTAATTTTAAAAAAATGAATACTTCATCAAAAAAATTATTTAAAAAACATTTTGATATATTATGGATACATGGATTAGTCCATTTATTAGGACATGATCATAAAAAAGATAGTAACTACAAAAAAATGAATACTATAGAAAAAAAATTGCTTAGCAAATTAATTTAAATGATTAATTTTTTTATAAACAATAGAGTACTATTGGTATTTATAATTCCTTTCTTATTGGGCTGTCTTTCTGTTTTTTCTTTTCAACCATACAATTATACATTTATAAATTTTTTTATATTCCCGTGTCTTTTTTTTATTTTGTGTTACATAAATAAGAGATCAAAAAACAAATATAGAAAAAAACCATATTTAATAAATTTATTTTATGTAGGATATTTTTTTGGGATTGGTTTCTTCTTAACAGGAACGTATTGGATTTCAAATTCTTTACAATTTGACGAATACTTTAAGAGTTTAATACCTTTAACAATTATAATACTTCCCCTATCACTTGGATTATTTTATGGATTTGGCTCTTTAATCTGTGGAAAATATTTAAATTACAATTTAGGGTCTATCTTTTTGTTTTGTGCTACAATGTCTGCCGTAGATTATTTAAGAGCAAAACTACTAACTGGGTTCCCCTGGAATCTTTGGGCTTATAGTTGGTCCTGGTTTACTGAAATAATTCAAGTTTTAAACCCTATTGGTTTATTTGCATTTAATTTGTTAACAATAACTTTTTTTTGTATACCAAGTGTTTTTTTTATTAAAAAATATAAATATAAAACTTTAATTTCTAGTTTTTTTTTAGTAATTTTTTTTTCAAACTACATATACGGAAATTATGTACTTAATAATTACAAAATAAACAGTCAAAATTATCTTAAAGAAAATAATCAAATCAATATTAAAATAGTTTCACCAAATTTTGAATTAAAATATTATTTATCTGATAAAGAAACATCTGAACGAATAAAAAAACTCATTAAGTATAGTGATATTGAAAAAAATAAAAAAACATTGTTTGTGTGGCCTGAGGGCGCATTATCAGGAAAATATTTTTTCGAAATAGAGAAGTATAGAAGTTTAATAAAAGAAAACTTTTCTTCCAACCATTCTATTATTCTTGGAATAAATACTTTAAATAAAAATGAAAATAAATTTTATAATAGTTTTGTTTTAGTGGACAACAATTTAAATAAAATATTTCAATATAACAAAGTTAAATTGGTTCCCTTTGGAGAATTTTTACCTTTTCATGATATATTGGAAAAATTTGGACTCAAAAAAGTTACAGAGGGTTTTGGGTCGTTTAGTAAAGGTACTAAAGATGGAACTTTTTCATATAGTGGAATAAATATAATACCTTTAATTTGTTATGAAATAATTTTTCCAGAACTAATTCAAAAAATTAAATCAAAAAAAACGTTATTAATAAATATTTCAGAAGACGGATGGTTTGGTGATTCTATTGGCCCGTATCAGCATTTTTCAAAATCAATTTATAGAGCCATTGAGAGCGATTCTTTTGTTTTAAGATCAGCAAATAAAGGATTAAGCGCTATAATAAATAATAAAGGACAGATCATCAAAAGCCTAAAAAACAATGAAACTGGGAATCTAGAGTACAGTTTACCGGTAATAGAAAAGAATAATGGAAATAAAAATGATTTGATATTTTTTGTCCTTTTATTTACATATTGTTTAATCTTTCTAAAGTACAAAAAAAATGACTGAAAAAAATTACTTATTTACTAGTGAGTCAGTTTCTGAAGGCCACCCTGATAAAGTATGTGACAGAATATCTGATATGGTAGTAGACAGTTATTTATCCAAAGATCCTTTCGCCCGAGTGGCTTGTGAAACTTTAACAACTACTAATAAAGTTGTTCTAGCAGGTGAAATAAGAGGACCAAATATTAGTAAAGAGGAAATTATAGATAAAGTAAGAAATTGTATTAAAGATATAGGTTATGACCAGGAGGGTTTTTCATGGAAAGAGCAAACAAAAATTGAATCCCATCTTCATGAACAATCAACTGATATAGCAATGGGTGTAGACTCAAAAGACAACAAAGACGAGGGTGCTGGAGATCAAGGGATTATGTTTGGATACGCTTGTAATGAGACAGATGATTTTATGCCAGCGCCAATATTTTACTCACATAAAATCTTACGCTTAATGGCACAAGATAGAAAGTCAGGAGAGTTAAAAGGGATTGAACCAGACTCAAAAAGTCAAGTAACAATGCTATATGAAAATGGAAAACCTAAAAAAGTAACATCGGTAGTAATTTCAACACAACACTCTAAAGATTTGGACCTAGAAAAGGTAAAACAACTAATACTGCCTTACATAAATAAATCTATACCGAAAGAATTATTGAGTGATCTTCGAAATTCAGAAATCTATATTAATCCTACAGGACAATTTATAATTGGAGGACCTGATGGCGACACCGGTCTAACCGGAAGAAAAATAATTGTTGATACTTATGGAGGAGCCGCTCCACATGGCGGAGGAGCGTTCTCAGGCAAAGATCCTACAAAAGTTGATCGCTCGGCAGCCTACGTCTCAAGATATTTAGCAAAAAATATTGTAGCATCTGGTTTAACAGAAAAATGTTTGATCCAACTATCTTATGCAATTGGAGTTTCTAAGCCATTATCAATATATGTAAAATTAGGAGACAAAGATCAAAGCAAAACATCTAAAGTTGAAAAAATTATCAAAGATAATTTTGATTTGTCACCTCGGGGAATAAGAGAATTGCTTAATTTAAATAAGCCAATTTATGAGATTACATCATCCTACGGTCACTTTGGGAGAAAACCTACAAATAAAGGTGAATTTTCTTGGGAAAAAACAGATAAAACGTCATTTTTTAAAAAGGTGTAATCTTGAAAAAACCTTAATTTTTCTTTAATAATAAGTAAAAATTTGAAACTACAAAATGGGCACTAGCCCATTTTTTTTTAGGAGAATTAAAAATGTTAAATAGAGGATTGGACAAACTTGAATTATTGAGAATAGTTGATGCGGTAGCTAATGAAAAATCAATTGATAAAGATATCGTAATTGGATCAATGGAAAGCGCAATACAAAAAGCAGCTTTAACAAAGTTTGGTCAGAACAATAATATTCTTGTAAAAATTGATCGGGAAACTGGCAATATAAGTATTCAAAAAGTTCTAGACATAGTCGAAACTGTGGAAGACCCTAGCCGCGAAATTACCTTTACAGACGCAAATTCTATGAACAATGATAAATCAGAAACATTGAAGGTAGGTGATAAAATTTATGAAGACCTTCCCCAAATAGATTTTGGAAGAATAGCGGCGCAAAGTGCAAAACAAGTTATAAATTCTAAAGTAAGAGAGGCTGAAAAAAATAGACAGTATGAGGACTTTATAGATAAACAAGGACTTATATTAAGTGGAATAATTAAAAGACTAGAATACGGCAACGTTATTGTTGACTTGGGAAGGGCGGAAGGAGTTATTAAAAAAGATGAACTTATTCCAAGAGAAGTACTTAAGACTGGTGAAAGAGTTAAGGCATATTGTTACGAAGTAAAAAAAGAACTTAAAGGTCATCAAATATTTTTATCAAGAGCCCATCCTCAATTTTTAGCTAAACTTTTTTTTCAAGAAGTTCCAGAAATTTATGAGGGAATAATTGAAATTAAATCAGTTGCTAGAGATCCTGGTAGTAGAGCTAAAATTTGCGTCTATTCTAAAGATACTTCTATAGATCCTGTAGGCGCATGTGTTGGAATGAGAGGGAGCAGAGTGCAGACAATTGTAAATGAACTTCATGGTGAAAAAATTGATATTATAAAATGGACTGAAGACTTACCAACTCTTATTTCAGAGTCTTTATCACCTGCTGAAATACAAAAGGTTCTAATTGATCAATCTAACAAAAAAATTGATGTTATTTTAAGTGAAGAAAATTTAAGTAAAGCTATTGGCAGAAGAGGTCAAAACGTTAGATTAGCTTCTAAACTTACAAATTTTGAAATTGATATTTTGACAGACAAAGAGGACTCAGAAAGAAGACAGGCAGAATTTAAAGAAAAAACAGAAGCTTTAATAAAAAATTTAGAGGTTGATGAAACTTTAGGGCAGCTATTAGTTTCCGAAGGCTTTCAAAGCATTGATGAGATATCCCAAGCCAATGCAGAAGATATTTCTAAAATTGAAGCTATAGATGAAGAAACTGCAAAAGAGCTAATTTCAAGATCGAAAGAGAGTCTAATAAAAGTTAAAGAAGAAGTTGGAAAAAGACTTAAAGAATTAGGTGTGGAAGAAGAATTAATTAATTTAAAAGGGATGACACAAGGTATGTTAGTAATATTGGGGCAAAAAAATATTAAAAAACTCTCTGATTTTGCCGATTTGTCAACAGACGAACTTGTTGGTGGGTATGACGAAGTAAAAGGTAAAAAGGTAAGGTTACAAGGATATTTAGAAGAGTTTTCTTTAACTAGAGAGGAGGCAGATCAACTAATAATGTCTGCAAGAAATATTGTATTTAAATAAGTTATGGATAAAGAGAGAGAAAAGAAAAAAACATTAACAATTTCATCAAATTTTAAAAAGAAAATTGATTCAAATAACCTATCAAAAAATGAAATCAAAAAATCGTTTTCAATACCAAATGACAAAAAAAGTTCATTCAAACCTTCAAAGAATTTCAAAAAAATCAATTCTTTAAGTCAAAACTTAAAAAATCAAAGTAATAAAGGAAAAAAATTCAATAGAAAATTTATAGAACAACAAGCCACCAAAGCATTTATAAAAAAAGATGAAAAACCAACTGGAAAAAGTAAGTTAAAACTTAAAACACCTATAGACAAAAGAGATTTTAAATTGACTGTTTCTAGAGCTTTAAATGTTGAAGAAATAGAAATTAAACAGAGAAGTTTAGCAGCGGTCAAAAGAGCAAGACTTAAAGAAAAGAAGAATAGTCCCGAGGCAGAAGACAAAAAGGAATATAAAAAAGTTATAAAAGAAGTAAAAATTCCTGAACAAATTACAATTCAAGAACTTTCAAATAGAATGGCAGAAAAATCTAATGATATTATAAAATTTTTGTTAAATATGAAAGTCATCGCAACTATAAATCACTCAATTGATAAAGACACCGCTGAATATATTGTAAAAGAATTTGGTCACAAGGCAATAATTGAAAACTCTCACCCCGAAGAGATTAATAAAAATAAATCTATGAGTGGAGCAATAGAAAAAAGACCACCTGTAGTAACTATTATGGGACATGTTGATCATGGAAAGACTTCGCTTCTTGACGCGCTTAGACAAACAAATGTTGTTTCAAATGAATTTGGTGGGATTACTCAACACATAGGAGCTTATCAAGTTAAAGCAGAAAATAATCAATTAATCACTTTTATCGATACTCCCGGACACGCTGCTTTTACAGAAATGAGAGCTAGAGGTTCTAAAATTACTGATATAGTTGTATTAGTTGTAGCAGCTGACGATGGAATTAAACCACAAACAATAGAGGCTATAAATCATGCTAAAGCCGCAAAAGTTCCAATAATTGTTGCAATTAATAAATCAGATTTACCAAACAAAAACATTACAAAAATAAAAAATGATTTAATGAGATATGAACTTGTAGCTGAAGATCTAAGTGGTGATACATTGTTTGTAGAAGTTTCTGCTTTAAAAAAAATTAATTTAGATAAACTTAAAGAAAGTATTTTGCTACAATCAGAAATATTAGATTTGAAAGCTTCAATTTCAGATAAAGCTACTGGGGTGGTAATAGAATCAAAAATTGATAAAGGTAAAGGACCGGTATCAACAATTTTAGTATCAAACGGAAAATTAAAAAAAGGTGACTACTTTGTTTGCGGAAAAACATGGGGAAAAATTAGAGCTATGATTAATCACGATGGACTTTCTATAAATGAAGCTTACCCGTCAATGCCAGTTGAGATTTTAGGCATGAACGCTACAGCTTTTGCAGGCGCTGAATTTTTAGTAACTGAAGATGAAGATAAAGCTAAAGAAATTTCAAAATTTAAAAATGAAAATTCTTCCAAAAAGAAAATTCTTCTAAATGACAAATCAACGATATTTGACAAGGGAAGTGACCAAGAAGAACTAAATGTTATAATCAAGTCCGATGTTCATGGTTCTAGTGAAGCTCTTAAAATGGCGATTGAAAAAATAGAACACCCCGAGGTAAAAACAAAAATTATATTGTCAGAAATTGGAATGATAAACGAAACAGATGTATCACTTGCAAAAGCATCTGATGCTGTATTGATTGGTTTCAATGTGAAAGCTAACAGAGAGGCAAAAAAGATTTCAGATGAACAAAAAATAGAAATTAAATATTTCAATATAATTTATGAAGCAATTGAATATATTGAAAAAAGACTATCTGGACTTTTGGAGCCTGACATCAAAGAAGTTTCTCTTGGTTCAGCTGAAGTTCAAAAAATATTCAAAGTTTCAAAATTTGGTCAAATAGCTGGATCAAAAGTAATTGAGGGAGAAATTCAAAATAAGTCAAAAGCTAGAATAGTAAGAGATGGCACAATAGTTTATGATGGAGAAATTCTAAGTATTTTTAGAGAAAAAAATGCAGTCAAAGAGGTTAAAAATGGTTTGGAATGCGGGATAAGCTTGAAGGATTTTATAGATTTTAAAGAGAAAGATATAATACAGTCATACCAAATAGAAAAGATTGAAAGAACTATATGATTAATAGCGACTTGTCGAATAAAGGGTATTCTCAGAGACAGCTGAGAGTTGGAGAACTTGTTAAGCAGAGCATTGGTGAAATTTTTATAAAAAACGAGACAAAAATATCATCATTTAATTCGCGATTTATAACGGTTACTGAAGTAAGGATGACCCCCGACTTGAAAACAGCTAGGGTTTATGTGATACCACTAGGCGGTATAGATATGAAAGAAATTGTTGGTGTATTGACTGATAACGCACATCTTGTTAGAAAAGCTTTGTCAAAAAAGCTAAGTTTAAAGTTTCTTCCAAAACTCAACTTTATTGAAGATAAATCTTTTGAATATGCAGAAAAAATTGAAAGATTAATAAAAGAAAATAAGAAAAATGAAACAAACAAAAAAAGATATAATTAAGTCACTTGCTATAAACAAGTCAGACGTAGGCTCAGCTGAAATTCAAATCGGATTGCTTAGCAATAAAATAGAAAAATTAGCAATACACTTTAAAAAATTTAAAAAAGATAAACACTCAACTATTGGTTTATCAAAGTCAGTAAATAAAAGAAAAAAATTATTAAGTTATCTTAAAAGAAAAAAACCTGACTCATATGAAAAAATTATAAAACAATTAAGTTTGAGAAAATAATGTTTAAAATTCAAAAAGAAGAAATAGATTTTGGTGGAAAAAAACTAATTTTAGAAACTGGTAAGGTTGCAAGGCAAGCTGATGGAGCTATTATAGCAAAATTAGGTGAAACAGTCGTTATCGCAACAGCTGTTGGCGCAAAAAAACTTAATGAAGGTCAAGACTATTTTCCTTTATCAGTGAACTATCAGGAAAAATATTATGCTGCTGGAAAAATTCCAGGTGGTTATTTTAAAAGAGAAGCCCGACCAACTGAGGCTGAGACTTTAATTTCTAGATTAATCGACAGACCTATTAGACCTTTATTTCCATCAAGTTTTATGAATGAGGTACAACTATTACCAACCGTCTTATCTTATGATGGAGAAAATCAACCAGATATATTATCTATAATTGCCTCTTCAGCTGCATTATGTATTTCAGGTCTTCCTTTTCAAGGACCAATAGCTGCAAGCAGAGTAGGATACAAGGATGGGAAATATTTGTTAAATCCGTCTCAAGAAGAGTTAAAAACTTCAGAGTTAGATTTAGTGGTCGCTGGAACAAAAGATGCAGTATTAATGGTAGAGTCCGAAACCTCTGGTCTTTCAGAAAAAATAATGCTTGGTGCAGTAAAATTTGGACACGAAAAATTTGTACCAATTATTGAGTCAATTGAAAAATTGACAAAGAAAGCTGGTAAACCAAAATGGGAGATCGAAGAAGTTGATAATACTGAACTTAAGAAAAAAATTGCTAAAGAATTTGAAAGCAATCTAAGAAAAGCATTTAAAGAAGTTGATAAGAAAAAAAGATCAACATCTATATCTGAAATAAACTCTAAATGTAAAGACATGTTCAAAGATGATGAGAATGTCACAGAGAATCAAGCAATGGCACAATTAAAATCTCTCGAAAAAGATATTGTAAGGACTGCAATATTAAAAGATAAAAAAAGAATTGATGGCAGAGGACTCGCTGATGTAAGAAAAATTGAGTGTGAAGTAGGTGTTTTACCCAGAACACATGGATCAGCTTTATTTACAAGAGGTGAAACCCAAGCGCTAGTGGTAACAACTTTAGGTATGTCAGATGATGAACAAAGACTTGAAAGTTTAGATGGCATGCAAAGATCAAGCTTCATGTTGCACTATAATTTTCCTCCTTTTTCAGTTGGTGAATGCGGAAGAATTGGTACTGGTAGAAGAGAAATAGGTCATGGTAAACTTGCCTGGAGAGCTATTAACTCATCATTGCCTCTAAAAGAGAACTTTCCTTATACTTTAAGAGTTGTATCTGAAATAACAGAGTCAAACGGTTCTTCTTCAATGGCAACAGTGTGTGGAACATCCTTATCACTTATGGATGCGGGAGTGCCTATTAAAGAACCAGTAGCAGGAATAGCTATGGGCTTAATTAAAGAGGGAGAAAAGTTTTCAGTTTTGTCAGATATTTTAGGAGATGAGGACCATTTGGGTGATATGGATTTTAAAGTAGCGGGAACTAAAGACGGTATTACATCTTTGCAAATGGATATAAAGATAACCGGAATTACTTTTGAGATAATGGAGCAAGCTTTAAATCAAGCAAAAGAGGGTAGAGAACATATTTTAGGTGAAATGAGTAAAGCAATTAAAACATCAAGAAAAGAATTTTCAAAACACACACCTAAGATAGAAACAATAATAGTCGATAAAAAAGAAATTGCGACAGTAATTGGAAAAGGTGGCGCAACTATTAGAGAAATAGTTGAAAAATCTGGGGCAAAAGTTGATGTTAAGGACACAGGAGAAGTGACTGTTGCTGCTCCTGATGAAAAATCAAGAAACTCTGCTATTGAGATTATTAAAGGTTTGATAGCGAAACCTGAGGTGGGTAAAATTTATAAAGGCAAAGTGGTTAAAATTATGGAATTTGGAGCGTTTGTAAATTTTCTCGGGAAACAAGATGGTCTAGTTCATATTTCTGAACTTGCAGGCAAAAGGGTAGCCAAGGTGACAGATGTAGTAAAAGAAGGTGATGAGGTATCAGTCAAAGTTCTTGGTTTCGATAGAGGTAAAGTTAAACTTTCCATTAAACAAGCTGTAGCTTAAATTATTTAAATTTTGTACTCAAAATTTTGAGTTTCTTTGTTGACTTGAAGCTCAATAGCTCCATTTCTTAAGTGAAAATTTCTAGCCATATCAGTCAATGGAGAAAGAGTTACTAATCTGTTTAAGTGATTAGATTTTTTAATTTTTTTAAAAACCTCTTTTACAATAAGCTTACCTCCACCTTTTTTTTTAGACCAAACAGTGTAAGCTATAGCTATTTTACCAACTTTTTGATCTCTTCTAATACTTTGTAAGTGTGCATCTTTTGTCATTAAATCCAATTCATTTACAGACTTAGGTATTTCATTTGTAAAACCGAAGCACATTATTGCACAAATTTCATTTTTATACTTCACACCATATATTTTACGACCATAACTAGTCCTAAAATCATTATTAAGCTCTGGTCGAATTGGATCTTCATTAGGATTACACGACTTAAGTTCAACAAGCTCTGCTCCTTTTATCCAATCAAAGAAGTTTTCAAATTTCTCTTTAAACTTTTTATTTAAATCTTTCATTCTAACCTTTATTTTTAATCTTTTTTATTTTTTTTGGTTTTTCTATTTATGCAAATTAGTAATGTGATTTTCGCAAGTTAAGATATATTTTTTGGATCTGGCATTCCAACTTTGTTATACCCAGCGTCAACGTAATGTATTTCTCCAGTAACACCACTAGCTAAATCACTTAATAAATAAAGCGCTGAATTACCCACATCGTGAATATCAACGTTTCTTTTTAAAAAAGAATGATCTTCATTCCATTTATATAGAAATTTTGCATCTCCTATTGCAGATGCTGCCAAAGTTTTAATTGGACCTGCGCTAATAGCATTAACTCTAATTTTTTTCTTTCCAAGATCTCTTGCTAAGTAATTTACACTTGCCTCTAAAGCAGATTTACAAACTCCCATAACATTATAATTTGGAATTGCTTTGTTTGACTCATAAGTAAGAGTCAACAAACTTCCCCCATCTTTCATTATTTTAGATGCTTCTTTTGATACTTCAGTAAAGGAAAAACAAGAAATAAGCATACTTTTTAAAAAATTTTCTCTTGAAGTATTTAAATACTCACCTGATAATTCTGATTTATCTGAAAAGGCAACTGCGTGAACTACGAAGTCAATTTCACCCCATTTAGACCTTACATTCTCAAAAAGTTTAATAACCTCATCTTTTTTTTCAACATCACAACTAAATGTAATTTTTGAATTAAGTTTTTCAGCCAAAGGTATAACTCTCTTTTTTAAGGCATCTCCTAAATATGTAAAAGCTAATTCAGCACCAGCCTCTGCAAGTTTCTGAGAAATTCCCCATGCAATTGACCTATCATTTGCAACTCCCATTACCAATCCTCTTTTACCTTTCATTAAACTCATAATTATAATTTCTCAAAAATCAAAGCAGCGTTTGTGCCTCCAAAACCAAAGCTGTTAGACATTACAGTATTGAGCTTAGCCCCTTTTTCAGTTTTTGTAACTATAGGGAATTTTTTTGCCTCTTCATCCATTTCATTTATATTGGCAGAACCAGCAATAAAATTATTTTTCATCATAATTAGACAATAAATCGCTTCATGCACCGATGCGGCTCCTAAAGGGTGTCCCGATAAAGACTTTGTAGAGCTAATTTTTGGAATCTTTTCTCCGAAAGTCTTTTGAACTGCATTGAGCTCTGTAATATCTCCTACAGGGGTTGATGTTCCGTGTGTATTTATATAGTCAATTTTGTTTCTAGCTGTAGCCATGGCCATTTGCATACATCTTACAGCGCCTTCACCAGATGGGGCAACCATGTCATAACCATCAGATGTTGCACCATAGCCAGTTAACTCAGCATAAATTTTTGCTCCTCTGGCTTTCGCATGCTCATATTCTTCTAGCACTAATACTCCAGCTCCTCCAGCAATAACAAATCCATCCCTAGTTTTATCATAAGCCCGTGAAGCAGTTTCAGGTTTATCATTATATTTTGAGGATAAAGCAGTCATAGCATCAAACATAGCAGTCATTGCCCAATGGACCTCTTCACTTCCACCTGCAAATATAATGTCTTGTTTTCCAATTTGAATTAATTCCATTGCATTTCCAATACAGTGTCCGCTAGTTGCACAGGCAGAACTCATTGTATAATTTGTTCCTTTAATTTTAAATGGTACTGCGAGTGTGGCAGAAGCTGTGCTACCCATTGTTCTAGGTACAATAAATGGACCCATTAATTTTGGAGTTTTAGCTCTAGTTTTATCAGCAGCGAGAATTACATTTTCAATAGATGGACCACCTGAACCCATAATTATTCCAGTTTTAAAGTTACTTACCTCGTTTTCTTTTAAACCAGAGTCTGAAATTGCTTCCTTCATCGCAATATAATTATAAGCTGAACCAGACCCCATGAATCTAATTGTTTTTCTATCTACATAATCTGAAAGTTTAATATTTGGTTTACCGTGCACATGACTTTTAAGATTATGCTCTTTGTATTCGTCAGCGTAGGAAATGCCTGATTTTGAATTTATTAAGGATTGATTGACTTCTTCTTGATTATTACCAAGACAAGATACTATACCAAGACCCGTAATTACTACCCTTCTCATGACTTAAATAAACCTACTTTCAAATTTTCTGCTAAATAGATTACTTTTCCATCAGCATCTAATGTACCATTAGCTAATCCTACTACAGCACCCTCTTTTTTTAAAATTCTTTTTATATTTATTTTATATGTGGCCATCTTAACTTTTTTTAATACTTCACCAGTAAATTTAACTGTGCTTACCCCTAAAGCTCTTCCTTTTCCAGGCTCACCTGTCCAACCAAGATAAAAACCAACCAATTGCCACATTGCGTCTAACCCAAGACAGCCTGGCATCACTGGATCTTTTTGAAAATGACATTTAAAAAACCAAAGATCATCCTTAATGTCTAATTCTGCTTCTAGATAGCCTCGTTTGAAAGTTCCTGTACTATTTTCAATTTTTGTAATTCTGTCAAACATAAGCATTGGAGGCAGTGGTAATTTTGCATTACCTTCACCAAAAAGAATACCATTTCCACAATCAATTAAATCTTGATAATTATAACTATTCTTTTGCTTCATTTTTTAAATATGGTTTTACTTGATTAAAGTAATTAATTATATATAAATAGTTTAAAATTATAAAGTAAGCAAAATCAATGATTATCAGTGATAATTTAAAAATGTATGTCCAAAAATTAAGATCCTCAAATCTTAGACCTACAAAACAACGGTTAAATATTTGTCAGTTTTTATTCGATAGAAAAAAAACTTTTCATTTTACTGTTGAGACATTAAACAAAAAAATAAATAAAAATGGAGCTACCAAAATTTCTTTGGCAACAATCTATAATACAGTCGAAGCATTTACTAGCGCTGGATACTTAAAAGAAATTTTGACAAGTAAAAATAAAAGTTATTATGACACTAACATTAAGTCGCACCACCACTTTTACGATGAAGGCAGCAAAGAACTTACTGATATTCATTATAGTCAAATAAAATTAAGCAAAGTTCCAGTCCCACCAAAGGGTAAAAAAATAAAAAATCTTGAAGTTGTAATCAGAATTCAAAAATAGCCATCTATTATTGACTTTCTAGTTTAGAATTATTATAAACTATATAATAAACTAAATTTGTATGAGTGTAGATTTTAAAAAAAATGGAAATGGCAAATGCCCTGTAATGCACGGCGGTATAACAAAAGCTGGTGAGTCTAATACTTCACGATTATGGCCAAATAGCATAAATTTAGATATTTTACATCAACACGACACAAAAACTAACCCTCTTCCAGGATTTAATTATAGAAGAGAAGTAAAAAAATTAAATTTCAAAGCTTTAAAAAAAGATTTGCTTAAATTAATGACTGATAGCAAAGAGTGGTGGCCAGCAGATTTAGGAAGTTACACAGGGTTAATGGTTAGATTAACTTGGCATCAAGTAGGAACTTACAGAGAATTCGACGGCAGACCAAATGTTGGCTCACACAGATTTTCTCCACAAGATTCTTGGCCTGATAATACAAATTTAGACAAAGCAAGACGCCTTCTTTGGCCAATTAAAAAAAAATATGGAAATAAATTAAGTTGGTCAGATTTAATGGTGTTAGCTGGAACTATGGCTTACGAAAAAGCCGGATTTAAAACTTTTGGTTTTTCATTCGGTAGAGAAGATATATGGGGACCTGAAAAAGATGTGTACTGGGGAAAAGAAACAGTACCGTTAGCTGTCAATAGATATGGTGACCCGCAAGATCGTTCTTCTCTTGAAGCGCCTCTTGCAGCGTCTCATTTCCAACTTGTTTATGTAAATCCTGAAGGTGTGGAAGGAAAACCAGATCCAGTACGAACAGCAATGGACGTTAGAGAAACTTTTGGTCGAATGGGAATGAATGATATAGAAACAGCAGCGCTGACTGTTGGAGGTCACTCTATAGGAAGAGCTCATGGAAATGGAGATCCAACTAACTTAGGTCCAGAACCTGCAGCGGCTGACATTCACGAGCAAGGATTCGGGTGGAATCAGCAAAATGGAACTGGAGTAAATCAAATTACCTCGGGCCTTGAGGGCGCTTGGACAACTAATCCTGATAAATGGGATCATCAATACTTGGATCTTTTATTAAATTATGAATGGGAAAGTAAAAAAAGTCCCGCAGGTGCATGGCAGTGGGAACCTATAAATCTAGAGGATGAAAAAAAACCAGTCGATTTAGGCGATCCTAAAAAGAAAGCTAGATTAATGTTTACTGATGCAGATATGGCTATGGCTATGGATCCAGAATACAGAAAAATTTCAGAAAGGTTTTATAAAGATCCAAAGTTTTTTGAGGATTCATTTGCTAGAGCTTGGTTTAAACTCACACACAGAACAATGGGAAATAAAGAAAATTATATTGGTCCCTGGGCTCCCAAAGAAGATCTACTTTGGCAGGGCAATGTTTCTCCACAAAAAAAGAAATATAATGTAAATAAAGTAAAAAAAATGATTGCAAGTAGCAAACTAAGTGTAAGTGATTTAGTTACCACTGCTTGGGATAGCGCTAGAACTTATAGAGTTACTGACAAAAGAGGAGGAGCTAATGGCTCAAGAATTCGCTTGGACCCTATGAAAGATTGGGAAGCAAATGAGCCGAAAAAACTCTCAAAAATATTAAAAGTTCTTGAAGATATAGCAAAAAAAACTGGGGCAACGATCGCTGATACAATTATTCTAGGAGGAAATGTAGCTCTTGAAAAAGCTATAAAAAAAGCTGGCTCAAAAGTAAAAGTTCCATTTAGTCCAGGCAGAGGAGACTCTTCTCAAGAGCAAACTGAGATTAAGAATTTTAAGTGGCTTGAACCTTTGCACGATGGATTTAGAAATTATGTAAAATCAGATTATTCTGTAATGCCAGAAGAGCTTTTACTAGAGCGTGCTTCCTTGATGGGACTAACTGCCCAGGAAATGACCTGCTTAATTGGAGGTATGAGAGTGTTAGGAACCAACCATGAGTCTGCCAAAAGCAAAGGTGTATTTACTGATAAAGTTGGAGTTTTAACAAATGACTTCTTTATTAATTTAGTTGATATGAAATATACATGGAAACCAACAGGCAAGAACTCTTATGAAATTATCGATCGTAAAACAAACAAGATTAAATTCACAGCATCAAGAGCAGATTTAGTTTTTGGTTCTAACTCAATACTTAGATCTTATTCTGAAGTATATGCTCAAGATGACAATAAAGAAAAATTTATAAAAGATTTTGTTGCTGTATGGACAAAGATTATGAATGCAGACAGACCAAATTTGAAAAAATTAAATTAATATGACTGAATTTACACAAGGCATTCATGGTGCAGCTAGAAAAATTTATGAAAATAATAAAGGCTCACTATTAAGAACACTCGTTTACACTATTGGACATTTTTTAATAGCAATAACTGTCTTGATGCTTGTAGCCGATGTTTCTTTTATGATCGCTTTGACAGACGCCATAGTTGAACCATTAGCTAATACCGTTTGGTATTTCTTATTGGATAAATTTTGGGCATCTAAAGTTGCTTCAAAATAACTTTATATCCTACCCCAAATTTCATTATTTTTAATCCATCCTGAATATTTTCCAGATTTAACTTTACACCAATTATCCTTACATTTTGAAACTAAAAGTAAACGACCAGTTTCAATATTTACCAAAGGCTTAGAATATATTGTGGGTCTATTATATAAAATTAAATCTTTTAAAGTAATAACAGATTTTTTTTTTGATAATTGAGAAATATGTATCCAACCAGAATTATTTTCATGATCTTGTATTTTTCGAAAATTTTCTGACTTATCTTTTACCAAAACTGGCAAGTATTTTTTTTTGTAAACTATTTTTATAGGATAATCAAAAGATGGACCTAATCTCAAGTTTACTTTGTCATTTCTTAAGGATAAAAAATATTCTTCGCTGGCCAAAGTATTAAAAATAAAATAAAAAATAATAATTATTTTAAACATTTATTACTGCAATTTTTATTTTTACTTAAATTTATAGTTCTAAAATTCATCTTAATCGAGTTAAAAATAATCATTTTTTTTTCCATTTTTGAATTAAAGTTTAATATAGAATTCACAACTTCGTTAGCCTGTAGGGTACCCATGATACCGGTTATTGTTGGTATAACACCTTCTGCTTCACAGTTATTATCTTGTTCAGGTATCTCCGGTAAGAAACATCTATAACAGGGTGTCTTTTTTTTAAAGTTGAATTTAAAAATATGACCATCAAAGCCACTTACAGCCGCAGAAATTAATATCTTTTTGTGTTTAAGAGAATGATCATTAACTAACAGTCTAGTTTTAAAATTGTCTGTTCCATCGCATATTATATCAAAATTTTTAATAAGTTTTTCAATATTATTTATGTTAAGTCTGATCTTATGTGATTTTATAATTGTATTTTTATTTATTAATTTGATTTTATTTTTTGCCACATCAACTTTATACTTT
Source organism: uncultured Pelagibacteraceae bacterium (assembly GCA_902561155.1). Taxonomy (GTDB): domain Bacteria; phylum Pseudomonadota; class Alphaproteobacteria; order Pelagibacterales; family Pelagibacteraceae; genus Pelagilacustribacter. The sequence goes on along the minus strand of CACEOY010000006.1, from coordinate 43,157 downwards.
CCTATATCATTTACATTATAAATAATTTGCCGATTTAAATTAGATAATTCGACTTTATCGTCATCTACTATACCAATTGTACCAATGCCCAGACTAGCTAAATAAATTGACAAAGGACATCCTAGGCCACCCATACCTAAAACTAGCACTTTTGCAGATTTTAACTTTTGCTGTCCAACAACCCCTATTTTCTTTAAAATTATTTGTTTTGAAAATCTTTGATACTCTTTACTAGAAATTTTCATATTTTAATTAAGACTTTTGTCATTAATTAATAATTTTTTGATTATCTCTTCAGATATTATCGAAGCAATAAAACTTTTTTTGTTTTTTTTAATTTGTGATATTTTACCATCAGAGCGTATAATTGTAACTGCATTATAATCTTTATTAAATCCAATATCTTTTTTAGAGACATCATTTGCTATGATCCAGTCAGCATTCTTATTTTTTAATTTTATTTTTGAATTATGTAAAAGTTTTTCTGTTTCAGCCGAAAAACCAATTACTAATTTTGGACGGTATTGATTATTTTTTCCAATATAATTTAAGATATCTATGGTACCATCTAAGTCGATACTTTCTTTTGTTTTATTTTTTTTTATTTTATTTTTCTGAAATGTTGACGGTTTAAAGTCCGAAACAGCAGCGGTGCAAACCGCTACATCAACTGGTAAGCTTTTTTTAACTGCAGTAAACATTTGGTCTGAGGTTTTAACTTTTATAACCTTTAAACCTTTTTCAATTTGGAGGTTTGATGGTCCTGCAATTAAAGTTGTTTTGATACCCATTCTTTTTAAGGCTAAGGCTATCTCATATCCTTGTTTTCCGCTTGACTCATTAGAAATAAAACGTACTGGATCAAGATATTCCCTTGTTGGACCTGTAGTAACTAAAGCTTTAAATTTTTTATTTTTTACAATGTCTTTTTTATAAAAATAATTTTTAATTTCCTTATATATTTTTTTAGGGCTCAACATCTTACCCTTTCCGAATTCTCCACATGCCATCTGTCCCTCAGTGGGACCTAAAAATTTATAACCATAAGTAATAAGTTTTTTACAGTTTTCCTGTGTAGCTTTATGACTCCACATTCTCACATTCATTGCTGGAACTAAAATAATATCTTTATTTGAAGCCAACAAAATTGTTGAAGCTAAATCTTCAGCTTTACCCTGGCTTAACTTGCTTATTATATTTGCTGTTGTAGGAACTACTAAAATTAAGTCTGCCCATCTAGATAAAGCAATATGGTCTATTTCAGCTTCGTTTTCTCTATCAAATAAATTTTCATAAACTTTTCCTCCCGATAATGAAGCTAAGGATAATGGAGTTACAAATTGTTTACCGCTTTTAGTGAGAACTATTTTAATTTCGTAACCATCCTTTTTTAAAAATCTTATCAGGTCTAATGATTTATAAGCTGATACGCCACCACCTACTATAATTAAAACTTTTTTATTTTTAATTTTCATTTAAGTAATTAAAATACTACAAATGTTATAATTACAATACCTAATATTGAAATTAAAATATTGTTTCTAAAACTTTTTATTCTTAGTTTTTCTATTTCAAGAGAAGTATTGCTACTATTGGCTAGGTTTAATTTACCTTCTGCAATTAGCTGTAATGCTTGGTTAGCCTTGTCCATAAAATCAGGAAGATCAGGTATTCTTTTTAAAATTTCTCCAGAAGTATCTATTGCGCTTGTTATTGTTGCTTTTGGTCCTTTTAAATTTTCTAGCCAATTTTCAAGTATTGGTTTTGAAACATTCCAAATATTTGTATCTGGATATAATTTTCTAGCAACTCCCTCAACAACAACCATTGTTTTCTGCAGTAATAAAAGTTGGGTTTGTGTTGCCATGTTAAATTTTTCTGTAATTTCAAATAGCTGTGATAGTAAATTACCGCCAGATATATCTTTAATATTTTGCCCAAATATAGGTTCACCAACTGACCTTAGAGCTTGCGCAAATTCTTCCTTTGAAGCTGTCTTAGGAACTAATCCAGCCTGAAAATGTACTTCTGCAACTTTGACGTAATCTCTTTTTATAAAACCATAAAGTATTTCCGCTAAATATTTTTTATTGTACTTATCTAATCTTCCCATAATCCCAAAGTCTACTGGTACAATATTACCCTCGCTATCTACAAATAAATTTCCTTCATGCATGTCAGCATGAAAAAATCCATCTCTAACTGCTTGTCTTAAAAAATGTTGTATTAAATTCTCTGCAACATTTTTTAAATCTATATTTTTTTCTTTTAGTGCCCGGTGATCTCTTATTGAAACTCCATCAACTTTATCCAAAGTTAAAACCTTTTTGGATGTGTATTGCCAATAAATTTTTGGAACTTTAAAGCCCTTATCATTTTTTGTATTTTCAAATAATTCATTTGCTGCTGCAGCCTCAAATCTTAAATCCATCTCAATATTAGTGATTTCTCTCAAAAGATGAACAACTTCTACAAGCTTGAGTCTTCTTGTCTTTTTTAAGGTAGCCTCAATAATATAGGCAAACAACATTAAAGCATCTAATTCATCATTAAAAATCTTCTCAATGTTTGGCCTTAAAATTTTTATTGCTACTTCGTTTTCTTTATCTTTAACTTTTATTTTTGCTAAATGAACTTGAGCGATTGATGCCGCAGCTATAGGTTTAGAAATATCCAGAATATTAGTAAATTGATTATCTCCCACCTCACTTTTTAATATTTCTTTTGCCTCATTAAAACTAAATGGGGGAAGTTTATCTTGTAATTTTTCTAAGTCTTGAGCTAATTCGTTCCCAATTATATCTGGACGAGTAGCTAAAAATTGTCCTAATTTTATAAAGGTGGTGCCCATCCCTTCTAAAGCGTCACATAATTTTTCACCCGATGATTTAGTATGATTTGCAATTTTTTTTTTTGATCCAATCGATATAATGTCAAAAAATATCTTTAATGTGATTGGTAGTTTATACAATTGATTTATGGTATCTATTGCTCCTGAAGAAGCTAATTTTCTCGCAATTTTAACTAATAAAATTATTCTTTTTATCATTATTCAATTTTCCAACCAGAATGTATAGCAGCTATGCCATTTGTAAGATTTCTATATTCTACATTAGTAAAACCTAAATCTAAAAGTTTATTTGAAAAATCTTCTTGGTTATAAAATTGTTCAATACTCTGCACTAAATATTTGTACGGCATTTCATCACCTGCAACAATTTTTCCAACAGTCGGTATAAACTTAGAATAATTTTTATAAATAAATTTGAGTATTTCATTTTCAACTTTTGAAAATTCTAGACAAAAAAATCTTCCTCCTTTTTTTAAGACCCTATAAGCTTCATTCAAAGATTTCTTAAAATTTGTAACATTTCTTATTCCAAAACTAATCGTATAGTAATCAAAAGTCTCGTCCTTGAAAGGCAAACTTTCTGCTGATGACATTTCCCATTTTATATTATTAAAACTTCTTAACTTGTTTTTTCCTTCTCGAAGCATTTTTTCATTTGGTTCAACACATACTATCTCACAACTATTATTTGTGCTCTCAGAACATAATTTCGCAATATCGCCTGTGCCGGAAGCAACGTCTATAATTTTGTTATTTTTTTTTGGATTTATCCAAGAAACAAGATTTTTTTTCCACATTCTATGTGTGCCCAGCGACATAATATCGTTCATTAAATCATATTTATCATAAACTTTATTGAAAACTTTTTTTACTAGTTTAGATTTGTCTTCATAACGTAAATTCATAATTAATTATATGCCAGAATTACCAGAAGTTGAAGTCGTTAAAAAGTCACTTAAGAAGACTATATACGATTTAAGAATAAAAAATATAGAAATACCCAATAAATTTTTAAGATATAAAATCAATGAAAAATTGATGAAAAAAATGATTAGTTCAAAAGTCCTTTCTGTTTCACGAAGATCAAAATATTTACTTATAAACCTAAACAATAAATTTACAATTATGTTTCACCTAGGCATGACTGGTAAAATAATAATAACCGCTGCAAATAAAAAAAAATATAAAACAAGTTTTTATTATAAACTAGAAGACACAAAGCCTATACATAACCATTTAATACTTAAATTTAGTAGAAATATTTTATTTACTTACAACGATGTAAGAAAATTTGGCTTTATAAAGATATTTAAAACTAACAATTTATACTCAAGTTCTCATTTAAACAAGCTTGGACCAGAGCCTCTTTCGAAAAAATTTAACTCTTTTTATTTTAAAAACAATGTTAGAAAGAGACAAATTTGCCTAAAGGATATTTTGATGGATCAAAAATTTATAGCGGGTTTAGGAAATATTTATGTTAATGAGGCTTTATTTTTGAGTAAAATAAATCCTAAAGTCAGAGCGAATAAAATTTCGTTAAAAAAAATTAAACTATTAGTCTCTAATATTAAAAAGGTTTTAAAAAAAGCAATTCAAGAAGGAGGTTCCTCTATTAAAAATTTCAATAATATTAAGGGCAAAAAAGGCAAATTTCAGCAATTTTTTAATGTGTATGGTAAACAAGGTGATCCATGTTCTCGGTCAAATTGTATAGGAGTAATTCAAAGGTTACGAATATCCAACAGATCAACTTTTTTTTGTGATAAATGCCAAAAATAATAAGTTGACCAGCTTTTATTCGACATATATACAAACTTACAATCATGCCAAATACAAAATCTGCCATAAGAAGAGTAAGAAGGGTAAAAAAACAAACATCAGTTAACAGGGTAAGAAAAAGCAAGTATAAATCAGCAGTCAAACACATTGAAAGCCTAATTAAAAAAGGAGATAAAAAAAAACTTAAAGAATATTTTCCTAAATTTCAATCAATTCTAATGCAGGTTGCTAAAAAAGGTATCGTAAATAGAAAAACTGCTGCAAGAAAAATTTCAAAAATTTCAAAAAAAATTTCTTAAGACAAACAATTTAAAGTTGTTAAATTTTTAGCTTATTTAGTTTTATAAACAAAATATAGATTCAAATTTCTGTTATGGGTTGTAAAAGTAAATTTCTATTGACACGCTAAGTCTACAACCAAAACTGAATTTTTTTTTTAAAACTAAAAATAATTCTTGAAAGTTTTTTAAAAATGAGGTTTTTAAACTCTCAAGTAAATTTTGATCATGAAAAATAAATTAATCAAACATGACAACAGCTTTGTTTCTGAGGAAGAAAAAATAATTAAATGGTCTGATCTTCAAACTGAGTTTAAAAAAAATTTCGGTGATGAAGTATATAATAGTTGGTTAAAAAATGTTATTCTTGTAAAAGAGTTTAACGACTACCTAATATTAGGCGTACCTACCAGATTTTTTAGGGATTGGATAGTATCAAGATATTTAGATAAAATTTTAGAAATAGTAAAAAATTTCAAATTGAGTTTAAGTAGAATTGAATTTAAAATCATTGAAGACCCAAAAAATAATAAAAGCGATGAATTTAAGCTAGAAGATTTTAATAAAGTTACAGAAATAAAAGACTCCATATTAAATTATAATAGATTAAACCCGAATTTAAATTTTGAAAATTTTATTAAAGGAACGAGTAATGAGGTAGCTCTATCCTATTCCAAAAAAGTGTGTGAACACACATCTAGATACAATCCTTTATATATTTATGGGGGAGTAGGACTGGGTAAAACTCATTTATTAAATGCAATAGGATTAGAGCTTCAATCTTCTAAAGAAGTTATGTTTATTTCAGCTGAAAGATTTATGTACCATTTTATTAAATCGATAAAAAAAAATGATATGGTTAATTTTAAAGATTTTTTTAGGAAATCATCAGTTTTTATTATAGATGATATACAGTTTATAAGAGGAAAAGAGAGCTTACAGGAAGAATTTTTCCATACATTTAATAGCCTTTTAGAACAAGGCGCTCAGATAATCATTTCTGCTGATAGACCACCATTGAAGCTAGATAGAGTTCAAGAGAGAATTAAATCAAGACTTTCAGGCGGTTTAATAATTGATATTGATGTTCCCGATTTAGAATTAAAGAAAAATATCATTGCTAATAGAATTAATCATATTCAAAATCAGTTTAAAGAACACATAAAAATTTCTGAGGAAGTAATAAATTTTATTGCAACCGAAGCCAAAACTAATATCAGGGAATTAATTGGAGTTTTAAACAGAGTGATTGCATTTAGCCGGCTACATAAAAGAGTTTTGAATATTAGCGACTGTAAAAATATTTTAAAAGATGTTTTCAATCAAGCAAAAATAGTGACTGTAGATAAAATTCAAAATACAGTGTCAAATTATTTTAATATTTCTTTAAATGATATGTTGTCGCAAAGAAGATCGAGACCACTTGCAAGACCAAGACAAATTGCTATGTATCTTGCAAAAAGGTTGACAACTAGATCATTGCCTGAAATCGGAAGAAGATTTGCTAACAGAGATCATACAACTGTAATACACGCGGTTAAAACTATAACAAAATTGTCTGAGAAGGATGAAGAAATGAAAAAAAATCTTGTCCATATTAAAAGTCTTTTGTTAGAGAATTAAAACTGATGCAATTTAATATTAATAGAGACTTACTCCTTAAATCATTAAATTTTGTACAAGGAGTAGTAGAAAAAAAAAACACATTACCTATACTTTCTAATGTTTTGTTAAACATAAAAAATAAGAAATTAGAGATAGTCGCCACTGACTTAGATATAGTTTTTTATGACGAAATATCAGAATTAAAAATCATTGAGGAGGGCAATACAACAACTTCTGCAAATGTTTTATTTGATATATTGAGAAAAATCCCTGCTGAAACTGAAATAAATTTTTCTTTAAAAGGTGAAAATAAATTAAGTTTAAAATCAAAAAATTCCGATTTCAACTTATTGTGTTTGCCTACAAGTAATTTTCCGACTTTTGATGATAAATTTGAAATTGAAAAATTGGAGATTGAAAAAAAAAGGTTTCTTTCTTTACTTAATAAAACAAAAATTTCTATTTCTAATGATGATACAAGACATTATTTGAATGGTGTATATCTTCATGCAACAGAATCAAACAAAAATACATTTTTAACAGGAGTTGCAACTGACAGTCACAGACTTTCCTCTAGCAGTATAGCAGTTGAAAATATAAAAACATTTACATCAATAATCATTCCACGTAAAACTGTTTTTCAGCTATGTTCGCTACTAGATAATGTAGATGAAAAATTGTTTATCCAAACAAGTGCCAATAAGATTAAGTTTTCATTAGGAAAAATAAAGTTAATATCAAAAGTAATAGATGGTAAATTTCCCGATTATCAAAAGGTAGTGCCTAAAGAGAATACAAAAACTCTAACAGTTTCATCTAAAGATTTCATCAATTCTGTCGAAAGAGTTGCATCCGTTTCGATCGATAGAAAGGAAGGTGTTAAACTAGAATTAAGCCGAGACAAATTGAAATTATCAGTAAATAGCACTAATTCTGGAGATGGAAATGAAACAGTAGCTGCTAAATATGATGGAGAAGACCTTACTATAGGTTTTAATTCAAAATATTTGATTGATATAGCATCTGAGATTGAAGATAAAAATTTAACATTTAGTCTTAAAAACTCAACCTCACCAGTTCTAGTGTTTGATAACTCAGATAAAAACAGTTTTTATGTAATAATGCCGATGAAAATTTAAAAGTCATTTTTCACCTTTTTTTTTTAAAAAATCATCTAAAAGCATTGATAATTGTCACTAATAGAAGGACAGGTTGCTGTTTGATTGTATATTGAGGACAAAAAATGATATAAAAATAAAATTTTAAAAATTACATGTCAAAACAATCTCAATTAAATCAAAAAAACGAATACAGCGCTTCATCAATTAAAGTTCTTAAAGGTTTAGATGCAGTAAGAAAAAGACCTGGAATGTATATTGGTGATACGGATGATGGAACTGGTTTGCATCATATGGTCTTTGAGGTTCTTGATAATTCAATTGACGAGGCTCTTGGAGGGCATTGTAAAAATATTTCAGTTTTTATCAATTCAAACAATACTATCACAGTCGAAGATGATGGACGAGGAATACCTATTGATATGCATAAAACTGAAAAGATGTCTGCTGCAGAAGTTATTATGACCCAACTCCATGCTGGAGGAAAATTTGATCATGATTCTTACAAAGTTTCTGGTGGACTACATGGTGTAGGTGTATCTGTAGTCAATGCGCTTTCAGAAAAACTCGTATTAAAAATCTTTAGAGATGGGGCTGAATATTTTATAGAGTTTGAAAATGGCAAATCTCTAAAACCATTAAAAAAAATAGGTAAATCTTCTAAGAGAGGAACAAATATTACTTTTTTGCCATCAAAAGAGATATTTTCTTCAATAAAATTTAGTTCATCTGTATTACAAAAAAGAATGAGAGAGCTAGCATTTTTAAACAAAGGAATAGGCTTAACATTAGTTGATAAAACATCTTCTAAACCAAAAAAATATGAAAATAAGTTCGACGGAGGTATTTTAGAGTTTGTTCAATTTATTAATAAGAAAAAGCCTATTTTATCTAATAAAAACGAAAAAGCAGTATTTAAAAAACCAATATACATATCAGCAAATAAAAATGATGTGAATGTAGAATGCTCTTTAGAATGGAACGCAGGGTATTCTGAAGAGGTGATGGCCTTTACAAATAATATTCACCAAAAAGATGGAGGAACACATTTATTAGGTTTTAGAAGTGCATTAACAAGAGTAATTAACAAATACTCAAATGAACATAATAAAAAAAACAAATTATCATTAAGTGGTGAAGATATAAAAGAGGGATTAACAGTAGTTCTCTCAATAAAAATGCCTGACCCTAAGTTTTCTTCTCAGACTAAAGATAAATTAGTTTCATCAGAAATTCGTCTTATTGTTGAGAGTATAATAAATGATAAAATTTCGATGTGGTTCGATCAAAACCCATCAATTATTAGAAATGTTTTAGAGAAAATTGTTCAGGCCGCTGTAGCTAGAGATGTCGCGAGAAAAGCTAGAGATAATGTTCGAAGAAAGGGAAGTTTTGAAATAACAGGGTTGCCAGGCAAACTTGCTGATTGTCAAATTTCTAAAAAAGAGGGAACAGAGCTCTATATTGTTGAGGGTGACTCCGCAGGAGGTTCAGCAAAACAAGGAAGAAATAGAGAGTTTCAAGCTGTTTTGCCCCTAAGAGGAAAAATACTTAATACTTATGTAAATACTAACGGTAGAAATGCTGGAAAAATTGCTGAAAATGAAACTAAGGCGCTTTCTAAAATGATGTCATCAAGTGAAATAGTAACATTAATTAATGCTTTAGGAACAGGCTCAAAAGATTTTGATATTAATAATTTAAGATATGACAAAATTATAATTATGACAGATGCCGATGTAGATGGTTCCCATATTAGAACTTTACTTTTAACTTTTTTTAATAATCACCCATTTAATCAATTAATAGAAAATGGACATTTATATTTGGCTCAACCCCCTTTGTTTAAGATTTCCAAGAGTAATAAAAGTCATTACATGAAAGACGAAAAAGATTTGGAAAATTATATTTTAAAAAATTCTAATAATAAGGAAAAAAAAGGAAAGTTATCAACTAAAGAGATAAATAAAATTTTACAGCAAGAGAAGCAAAAATTTACAATTCAAAGATTTAAAGGTTTAGGTGAAATGAATCCAGAAGAGCTATGGCAAACTACTCTAAACCCCGACAATAGAAATTTATTAAAAGTACAATATTCAAATGGAACTAAAGATAAATCGAAAGAGGACCAAAAAATAATCAGTATTTTAATGGGTGATGAAGTTGCACCAAGAAGAGAATTTATTACTAGCAACGCATTGGATGTAGCTAATTTAGATATTTAAACCACATGGATTTTGCTACTATTTTCAGGTTAGAAGAAAACCTTAATTTAGATAAAAATACATTAGTCTTTTTAAGGTGGATTGCTATTTTTGGTCAACTTTTTTCAATTAATTTAGTATATTTTTTTTTAGATTTAAATTTTCCAGTTTTACTCTGTCATATAGTTATTGCTGTAGGATTGTTTACAAATATATACTTACAATTTGGTTTAAAAGCAAATTTGCTTAAGGATCTATATTCCTGCTCTTTTTTATTGTATGACATTATTCAGTTAAGTATTCTGTTATTTTTAACTGGAGGTATTTTTAATCCCTTTGCAATTCTTTTAATAGTCCCAACAATTGTCTCATCCACTTTTTTGAGTATGGGTAGCACTATTATACTTGGATCTTCGACGATTTTTTTATTATTCATTTTAACCTTTTTTAAAATGCCTCTACCTGGAATGGAAGAATATGTACTATCATTTCCAAATTATTATGTAACAGGAATTTTAATTTCTTTAGTAATAGGTCTTATTTTTTTAAGTTATTTTGGCATAAGATTTGCAGGAGAAACAAAAAAAAGATCTGATGCGTTGAATAAGCTTCAACAAATTCTAGCCAAAGAATATGAATTAGAATCATTAGGAGGACAGGCCGCTGCTGCTGCACACTCACTTGGAACTCCGTTAGCTACTATAACAGTGGTTGCTAAAGAATTAAGAAAAGAAGTAGGAGAAGGTTCTAAGCTTATAAAGGATATAGATTTACTGATAAGTCAGACTAAGAGATGTAGTGAAATTCTAAAAAAAATATCACAAAAAAAAATTATTAGTGATGAATTTCTTAGCTCTATAAATTTTGAAGATTTATTAGAAGAAATAATAAAGACTTTTCAAGAGTCAACTGAAAAAGACATAAAACTTAATACAGACAAAGATATAAATAAAATAGATATAAAAAGAAATCCCGAACTAGTTTACGGTTTGAGAAATTTTATAGGTAACGCTGTCAAATTTGCAAATCAAAAAATTCAAATATCAATAGTAAGTGATAATATAAACTTATTTATTATTATCGAAGACGACGGTCCAGGTTTTCCAGAAGACATAATGAAAGCTTTAGGGGAGCCCTATATTAAATCCAGATCGAAATTATATAAAAATAATGCAGGTTTAGGATTAGGAACATTTTTAGGTAAAACTTTATTAGAGAGACAATCAGCGGTAATATATTTTGAGAATGGCAGCGTCTTTAATGGGGCTAAAGTGAAAATTAAGTGGAGAATAAATGATTTGCCTATTTAGGTTCCTGTTGCGTCAAGCAATGTATAGCACCAAATCCCCAAATGAGAATTGAACAATCTATGGGAATAATTTTTCTATTTTTAAAATGTTTTTTAAAAATTTTTAAAACTATTTTGTCATTATTATCCTTAAATGTAGGCACTAACACAATTTTATTAGCTATATAAAAATTAAGATACGTTGCTGGAACTCTAGTACCCTCGATGTATTTAGCCGCTGGCATGGGTATTTTGATAATTTTAAATTTTTTAAAATTATTTATTTTTTTTATAATTTTTAAATTATTTCTTAGAATTTTATAATTTGCGTCTCTTCTATTTCTTTCATACGCTAAAAAAATTTTTTTTTCAGAAACAAATCTAGCCAAATCATCAACATGACCATGAGTATCGTCACCTACTATTCCTTTTTTAAGCCATAAAACTTTTTCTATTCCGAAATATTCATTAAATAATTTTTCATAATCATTTTTTTTTAATCCAGGGTTTCTCTGCTGAACTCTGCTCAAAAGGCATTCTTCGGTAGTAATGAGAACCCCTTTGCCATTTACATCTATTGCACCTCCCTCTAGAACAATTTTTCTTTTATTAAAAATAGGTGAAATTGAGTTAAGTTTTAAAGTTTTCTCTATTTTATTGATGATATTATTATCTTTTTCAAAGTTTTTATATTTTGCCCAAGAATTGAAATCCCAATTAATCAAAAATTTTTTATTTTTGTTGTTTTTAACAAAAATTGGAAAAGAGTCTCTTAACCACACTCTATTAGTTTTGCATAAAGTAAATTTTATATTTAAAAAATTAACCTTAAAATTTTTTAAAATTGCAGTTGCCTTTTTCTTAAGTGAATTATTTTCTATAAGTATATTTACTGTTTGATCTTGGGAAATATGGAAAATTATTTCAGCAAATACGTTTGGAACAAGATCAAATTTGTTTGGCCAGTCATTTTTATTATGGGGCCAAGCTATCCAAGTTGACTCTTGCTTTTCCCATTCAGCAGGCATTATTAAACCTTCAGGGATTGAGAATTTAGTCATCGATTGGATTTTTAAGAATGTTTTTGTATGAATCAATTCTTCTATCTCTAAAAAAAGGCCAATGTCTTCGAACATTATCGATCTTTCTATAATCAATATCACAAACTAAAACTTGTTCATTTAAATTACCTTTTTCAACAACATTTCCGCTTGGATCAAATATTACGCTATTTCCCCAAAATTCCAATTTCTTACCACCTTGTTTCTCAATACCTACTCTATTTATTGCTGCAACATAAATACCATTTGCTATAGCATGAGATCTTTGTACAGTTAACCACGACTCTAATTGTGATCTACCAAACTTTTTTTTCTCTTTTGGATGCCAGCCAATTGCGGTTGGGTAGAATAGTATTTCTGCACCCTTAAGAGCAGTTAATCTTGCTGCTTCTGGAAACCACTGGTCCCAACAAATTAATGTTCCTAAATTTCCCTTTTTTGTCTTAAAAGACTTATAACCAAGATCTCCTGGTGTAAAATAAAATTTCTCATAATATTGAGGGTCGTCGGGTATATGCATTTTCCTATACTTTCCTAAAATTTTTCCGATTTCATTAATTACAATACTTGTATTATGGTAAATTCCTGAAGTTCTTTTTTCAAAGACTGATATAAGTAAAATTAAATTTAATTCTTTGGCTAATGAAGAAAAAATTTTTGTCGTTGGTCCAGGGATACTCTCTGCTAGATTAAAATTGGAATGTTTTTCAACTTGGCAAAAATAGTTTGTTAAAAATAATTCAGGCAAACATACTATATTAGCACCTTTTTTTTTTGCCAAGTGAATCTTTGAGATTGCATTTTTTATATTTTTTTCTTTATCAGATGACATTTTCATCTGTATTAACGCTAATCTTGTTTTCTTCATATTATCAAAATATTTTTTGGAAATTTCTTCTTTGTCTTTTTTTCCAATTTTGCCTATGAAAAGCATCACTAGCAATTAAGGGTAATACACTAGTTGCTTCTGCAAAAACCATTTGCTCTTTAGATATATCTACTTTACCCCAAGAACTTGCCTCTTTTAAGGTAGAACTACTACAAGCACCGTCTCTTGTGTCAGCTACAGTTATTTGTATAGCATACTTGTGCATTTCAACTTTTTTACCAAGTAGCTCTGCGCATACGACAGTGTCTTGCACAAAATTTTTGGGAACTCCACCACCAATCATTAATAAACCCGATTGTTTTGATTTAAGTTTTATTTCGGTTAACTCTCTAAATTCTCTTATAGAGTCTATAGTTAGATGTCTTTTAGGGTTTTGTTCTTGATGCATTACTAATCCAAAACCAGCAGAACTATCTGTAAAAGCAGGACAAAAAATTGGAACATTATTATCGTATGCTGTTTCAATTAAAGAACCTCTCTTTTTTGAATTCTTTTTTAAAAATTTCCCCATTTCAGATATAATTTCTCTTGAAGTATAACTTCTAGGTTCCAAAGAATTTGCTATATCACAAATTTTTTGATCACATGCCTGCAATTCTTCCTCATCAATGTAAGTGTCATATATTCTATCAACGTAGTTATCTCTTAACTTAGTATCATCTTCAAACTGAGAACCCTGATAATGTTTAAAACCTAGTGCTTCAAAAAAGTCCATATCAACTATAGAGGCTCCTGTAGCTACAATAGCGTCCACCATATTGTATTTTACTAAATCCGAATATAATTTCATACAGCCTCCAGCTGAAGTAGACCCTGCTAAAGTTAAAAAAATAGAGCATGATTTATCTTCAATCATTTCATTAAATATTTTTGATGCATTTGCAGTATCTCTTGAAGTAAAAGACATTTTACTCATAGACTTAATTATTTCTCGAGCATCAAATTTTGTTATATCTATGTGCTCGATAGGTTTGTTAAGAAATGATTTTTTATTGTGCCCTGAATTAGGACCATTTTTTTTATTCATTAAGCTACTAAGAAATTAAATTTACCAGCATTATTGTATAATGACATTATGGGTTTGTCATTTAACTCGACAATAGTATCTGAATAAAAACCATTAAATTTTGTCCTAAAAGTAAGTCCATAAGCTCCTAATTGACCTAACTCAATATAATCACCCTCTTTAATATTATTTGGTAACAAAAAAGGTCCTTTCATATAATCTAAACTATCACAAGTCGGCCCGTAAAAATGGAAAGCTGTTATCTTCTTAGATTGAACTCTCCCGTTAGTGATCAATCTTGAAGGTAATATAAAATTTGGCACACCCGCATCAAATAAAGACCCATAAGTTCCATCATTAATATAAAGTTTATTTTTTTTCCTTAGGTTTACTCTTACTATTGTAGAGCCACTTTCAGCGACTAAAGCTCTTCCAGGTTCACAAATAATTTCTGGCATTTTTTCTAATTTTAATTGTTCTAAACCTATTTTAATTTCATTAAAGTAATTTTCTAATGGTTCGGGTTTTAAATCTGGATAAATAGAAGGAAATCCTCCACCAACATTGATAGTATCAGGAATAATCTTAGTTTTTTTAATTACATTTGAAATTTCTTTTAACCCCTTTGAAAAAGAAATCTTATGCATACATTGAGAACCTACATGAAAACTAATACCTAACTTTTTTGCATGTTGTTTGCAAAGTCTTACTAAGCCTAAAGCTTCACTTGTTAAAGCACCAAACTTTCTGGACAGGTCTAGTTCTGCATGTTCATTAGATACTGCGATTCTCACGAACAAATTTAAATCTTTTGCATTTTTAGTTGAGTCTAATATTTTCATTAATTCTTCTTTTGTATCCAAAGAGTAATCTCTTACATTGTAATTAAAGTATGCTGATGCAATATCCTCTCTACTTTTAATAGGGTGCATAAAATATAATTTAGATTTAGGGCTCAATTTTCTTATAAGTTTCACTTCATTGATTGATGCAACATCGAATCTTTCTACGCCGTTTTTAATAATGTGTTTAAGAACGTACTCATTTGGATTGGTCTTAACAGCGTACAATATTTTACCTGGAAACTTATCTCGAAAAGTTTTAACTGAATTTTTAATGGTATCTGGACGTATACAGTATATAGGATTAACTGGTTTAAGTTTGTTAACTAGTTCGTTAACGTTACTAAATTTTTCCATTTCATGTGTCCCCAATTAATTAACACAAAAGAGCTTTCAAAAAATTTATAAAAAACTCTTATTCGAACGTATTTAGTGTTTTTTCACCTTATGTAAAGAAAAAAATGCATGCCCGATATGTTAGAATCTTTTACTGAGCAGGTTGTAATTGTCTTAAGAGTACCCATATGTGAAATTATGAGAAAGACAAGTCTACAGACACCACAGCTAAAAATAAGTGATTTTGAAGATAAATCCTTATTAATCCTCGATGATGATGATCCTTTTAGAGGCAGATTATCCAGAGCAATGGAGAAAAAAGGTTTTATGGTGAAAGAGGTTAAAACGGTTGCAGAAGGGCTTGAATTTGTTCAAAAAACGCCCCCAAACTTTGCTGTAGTAGACCTAAGGCTTGAGGATGGAAACGGACTTGATGTCATAAAAGAGCTGTCTAAAAAGAAGTCAGACAGTCGAATTGTGATGCTGACAGGATATGGAAACTTACCTACTGCTGTAGCCGCAGTTAAAGCTGGTGCAATAGATTATATAGCTAAACCTGTAGATGCAGACGATGTAGAATCAGCTTTACTAGCTGCTCCTGAGTCAAAAGCAAAGCCACCAGAAAACCCGATGTCTGCAGACAGGGTTAAATGGGAACATATTCACAGAGTTTTTGAATTATGTAATAGAAATGTTTCAGAAACAGCCCGAAGACTTAAAATGCACAGAAGGACTCTTCAAAGAATTCTATCTAAGAGATCTCCAAGATAAAGTATCTTTATTAAATATTGTTGTAAAAACTGCCAATATAGAAATTTTTAAAATTTCTGCAGGTAAAAATGGTAAAGCTCCTAGAGCCCACAGTTTTTCTATTGGAACAAAGTTAAGTAACCAAATTAGACCAAAAGTATATATGAAAGAAACTGAAAAAGCATATAATGCAAAATTTAAAATAAAACGTACAATCAAACTATATTTAAAGTAAACTTTTAAAAATCCAGAAAAAAAAACTGCTGGAATAAATCCAAGAAGATATCCCATTGTAGGACCAGTGAAATAAACTAACCCCATTCCTTTTTCTGGTGTTCCCGCAAATACCGGTAATCCAATTATTCCTTCAAATAAATATAATGAAATCGTAGCGACACCAAGCTTCCATCCGAACAAAACCCCAATAGCTAAAACGATTAATGTCTGCATTGTCATCGGCACTGGATAAAATGGAATTTTAATTTTGGATGAAATAGCAAGTATAATGCTTCCAATTAACGCAATGAAAGCATATTTTATTATTTTTGAAATTTTTAAATTTTTTACTAACTCCATAATTGAATCTACCCTTATTTAAAGAAATTATCTAGTTTTTTGTTAGTTGAATAAAAACATCTTCTAAATCTCCTTCGTCTATTGAAATATCGAGTATTTTTAAGTTTTTTTCTTTAAGGTAATTTATTAAATGTTCAAAATTAATTAATTCTTTTTCATAATTTATCGAAATAGTATTATTAGACTCAATTATAAATTCCACATTTGGTAGGCTCAGAATTAAATTTGTATCAAATTCTTTGAGTTTAAAAGTGATTTTTTTTGTTTTAATTCTATCTAAAAGTTTTTTTGTGGTATCTAAGGCTACCAAATTTCCTTTATTTATAATTGCAATTCGATTGCACATTTCTTGAGCTTCAAATAAATAGTGTGTGGTAAGAATTATAGTTACTCCTATTTTATTTAGTTCTTTAACATTTTCCCATAAGTTTTTTCTTAATTCAACGTCAACTCCTGCTGTAGGTTCGTCCAACACAAGTATAGGTGGCTGGTGAACCATAGCTTTAGCAATCAATAATCTTCTTTTCATACCACCAGATAAATTTCTAGAGTAACTATCAGCTTGTTTATCTAAAGAAACGAGTTTTAAAATTGTTTCAGTTATTTTTTGATTATTCTTAATTCCATAAAGACCTGCTTGTAAGTCCAATAACTTTTTTGGACTAAAAAAAGCATCCAAATTTACTTCTTGAGGTACTATCCCGATAGATGCTCTTACTTGTCTTGGATTTTTGTCAAGATCAAAACCCCAAACATTCACTTTACCACTCGTTTTAATTACTGTTCCCGCAAGTATGCTTAAAAAAGTGGTTTTGCCTGCTCCATTAGGCCCCAGTAACCCAAAAATTTCACCTTGCTTCACATCTAGAGTAATATTATTTAATGCATTTATGTTTGAAACTTTTTTTTTATCTCGAAAATATACTTTTGAAAGGTTTTCAACAGATAAGGCAGTTTTCATCATAAAATTTTAATATAACATTAAATTTAGGTATTATAAATTATGAGCAAAATTAAAAAGTCAGATCATTTTTATTTAATTGATGGCTCAGGTTATATTTTTAGAGCTTATTACGCTTTACCACCTCTTTCAAGAAAAAGTGATGGTTTACCAACTGGAGCAGTTAGCGGATTTTGCTCTATGCTTTTTAAACTTTTAGAAGACTCAAGAGCTGATGACAGTAAAGAGAGACCAACGCATTTCGCAGTAATTTTTGATTCTGCACGAAAAAATTTTAGGAATGAGATATACAAAGAATATAAAGCAAACAGAAGCGAAGCACCGGAAGATCTGGCCCCCCAGTTTGAATACATTAGAAAATCGGTTAAGGCTTTTAATTTACCCTCAATAGAACTAATCAATTATGAGGCTGATGATTTAATAGCAACGTATGCAAAACAAATTTCTAAATTGGGAGCAAAAGTTACTGTAATTTCATCAGATAAAGATTTAATGCAGCTCGTTTCTAAAGATATTAGATTATACGACCCGATGAAGAACAAAGTTATAGGAGAGAAAGAAGTAATTGAAAAGTTTGGTGTTAAACCAAATCAAGTTATAGATGTTCAGTCATTAGCAGGCGACTCCTCAGATAATATTCCAGGTGTACCTGGAATCGGTATTAAAACTGCCTCTGAATTAATAAACAAATATAAAAATTTAGACACATTACTTAAAAAGGCTTCTGAGATTAAACAAAACAAGAGAAGAGAAACTTTACTTAAAAACAAGGATAAAGCTTTGTTAAGCAGGGAATTAGTTACTTTAAAATCTAATGTACCAGTAAAAGATGAACTAAGCAGTTTTATTTTAAAGGACGTAGATAAAGAAAATCTGTTTAATTTTTTAAGAGAGATGGAATTTAACAGACTATTAAGTCAAGCGATAAGTTTCTACGGTGAAAGTGCACAAAAATCAAAAAAAGGAAAAGCAAACACTACAAAAATATCTAAGGTTGACACTAATAATTATAAAAATATAACAAGTGAAAATGATCTCGATAATCTAATTAAGAAACTAAACGAAAAATCAATAATCTCAGTTGATTGTGAGACCACATCACTAAATCCTATCAATGCGGAACTCGTTGGAGTTTCTTTTAGCCATGATATCAATGAAGCTTATTACATTCCAGTTGCACACAAAAATGTTAAAAGTCTAGATAAAGAATTTGTGGTCAAAAAGATAAAAAAAATTCTTGAAGATCCGAGCATAAAAAAAATTGGTCAAAATATAAAATATGATTTTATAATTTTTAAAAAATATGGAATTAACATTGAACCCATAGAAGATACAATGCTTCTTTCATATACTTTAGACGCTGGTAATAATAGACACAATATGGATACGTTGTCCGAAATACACTTAGGTCATAAAACTATATCGTATAAAGAGGTAGTAGGTTCAGGAAAAAAACAATTAAATTTTTCTGAAGTAAATTTAAAAGACGCTACAAAATATGCTGCAGAAGATGCTGATATAACATTACGACTTTATAATATTTTGAAAGACCGAGTGAATAATGAAAATCTTAATAAAATATATGAGATATTTGAAAAACCAATGATTAAATTACTTTCGAAATTAGAAATGAATGGGATAAAAATTGATGATGCCTACCTAAAAAAACTATCAAAAAAATTTGAGGAAAGATTAATAAAAAAAAAAAAGGAGATCTATAAACTGTCTGGTAAAGAGTTTAATATAGGGTCACCGAAACAATTAGGAGAAATAATTTATAATGATTTAAAAATTGCTAAAATGAAGAAAACAAAAAAAGGCAGTTTAGCCACAAGTGCTAAAATACTCGAGGATCTTGCTTTAACAGGTCACAAATTTCCTGAACTTGTTCTTGAATGGAGACAAGTTTCCAAATTAAAAAGTACTTATACAGATGCTTTGCAGGACCATATCAATCAAAAAACCAAGAGAGTTCATACTTCATTCTTATTAGCAGCGACCAACACAGGAAGACTTGCATCAAGTGATCCAAACTTACAAAATATACCAATCAAAACAGTCGATGGAAAAGAAATTAGAAAAGCTTTTATTGCCGATAATAATAATATTTTAATTTCGGCTGATTATAATCAAATAGAAATGAGAATTCTTGCGGATATGGCAGATGTAAAAGAACTTAAAAAAGCTTTTAAAAATAATCAAGACATTCATTCTTTAACAGCAAGTCAAGTTTTTGGTGTAGCTTTAAATAAGGTAAATGAAGACTTAAGAAGAAAAGCAAAAGCAATTAACTTTGGAATCATATATGGTATAACACAGTATGGGTTAGCAAAACAGATTTCAGTTTCTAATCAAGAAGCACAAGAGTTTATAGACGAATATTTCAAAAAGTTTCCTGAAATTAAAGATTACATGAACAATACAATTAAATTTTGTAGAAAAAATGGATATGTAAATAATATTTTTGGAAGAAGAATTCACTTAAGAAGTATTAACGATAAGAATTTTAGTGTAAGGTCTTTTCAAGAAAGAGCAGCAATTAATGCGCCGATACAAGGTTCTGCCGCGGATATAATAAGGTTGGCAATGATTGAAATAGACAAAATTACTGAAAAAGAAAAAAAAATTAGTGCGAAAATGTTACTACAGATTCATGACGAGCTAGTTTTTGAAAGTCCCATAAAAGACCAAAAAAACAATGAGAAATTGATAAAAAAAATTATGACCTCTGTGTCTTCTTCAGAACTTCATATGTTTTCAATTCCATTGGAAGTAAATGTAAATTCAGGTTATAATTGGGGAGAAGCACATTAATAAATAAAATGTCGCCTAAATTTTGACAATTTAATTATGAAAATTTAAATATGAGTCACACAATTGCTTTAGTAGATGATGACAGAAATCTTTTGACCAGTATCAGCATAGCCTTAGAAAGAGAAGGCTTTAAAGTGCAAACCTACATTGATGGAGAAACAGCATTAATAGGTCTTACGAGAAACCCTCCCGACTTAGCTATTTTAGATATTAAAATGCCAAGAATGGATGGGGAAGAGCTGTTAAAGAAAATAAGAAAAAAAATGTCTATTCCTATAATCTTTTTAACGTCAAAAGATGAAGAGGTTGATGAATTGCTTGGACTAAAACTTGGAGCGGACGATTTTGTAAAAAAATCTGGTGGTTTTTCAATGAAGGTATTAGTCGAAAGGATAAGAGTTCAACTAAGAAAAAAAGCAGATAAGGTGGAAGATACTAAAAATATAATTTCTCATGGTAAATTAAAGTTAGATCCATCTCAATTAGAATGTGAGTGGAATGGCAAAGCACTTCCTGATAAACTTACGACTACGGAATTCCTAATAGTTAAAGAATTGGCAAAAAGACCTGGTGTTATAAAGGAAAGAGCTCATTTGATGGATATCGCTTACAAAGAAAACACTGAAATAGAGGACAGAACCATTGATAGCCACGTCAAAAGGATACGTAAAAAATTTAAAAAAGTAGATGATAAATTTTCAGCAATTGAAACAAGATATGGAAGCGGATATAGATGGAATGTTAGTTAATGAAAAAGAAAAAAACATCCTCAATTTTAAGAAAGTTCCTACTTTTTAATTTATCTATTTTTTCGGTTTTAGGTCTATTTACTATCCTCTACCTTAATGCGATACAGCCAAATTTAGTTAAAAAAGTTTCAACAAATCATTTTATAATAATAAATAATACTTCAGATCACATTGAAAGACTTGGTGTTAGTTTCAATAAAGAAGGCATAAAAAAATTTTTATTATCAACAAGATTCCTTTTTCAAGGATTAGATAGAGTTCAATTTTTCTCTAAAAATGCGGAATTAATAGGTGACACGAATATATTAGATTTAGACACTAGCGTTTTTCAGAGATCCGATGAAGTTATAGAAGAGGGAGCTGAAAAAAAACAAGCAAAAGCTAAACCATTGTTAGACGAGAGCTCTGACAAAAGTTCTATAACTACCATCATTAAAAAAAAGTATAAAGATGAACCAATTACAATAGAAAATAAAATTAACAACTCTTTTTTTGTAAGTACTGTTAGCGAATTAAAATTAAATGATGTTACAGCTGGCTACATAGTAGTAACAAATGAGGCTAATGATATTCTGATAGCGGTAGCTGAAAGAAAAAATTTTATTATAAGAACTGTTTTAGCTATAGCTTTAGTTATTTTGATTTTTTCAATGTTTTTAAATAAGTATATATTAAAGCCAATTGGGTTTTTAGTCTCTTTTACGGAAGCTGTTAAAAATAAATCAGATCAAAATATTGATATACAAAAATTTTTCGTTAGAGAGGACGAGGTAGGAAAATTGACCAAATCAATAGATGAAATGACAAAAGAACTTCAAAAAAGAACTACAAGAGCAGAAACTTTTTCTACTGATTTAGCTCATGAAATTAGAAATCCTTTAGCTTCTTTAAAAGGTGCCTCAGAACTATTAGATAAAACAGATGATAAAAAAGATAGAAATAAACTATTTGAAATAATAAATCATGATGTAGAGAGGATTGAGAGATTAATCACTGATTATTCTCAAATGCTAAAGGATGAAGCATCATTATCTCGAGAAAAAATGTTAAAAGTTAATCTTATGAAAATAATACTTAATGTTGTTGAGGATTTTAGGCAAGATCTTATCAATCAAAATAAAAAGATAGAAATTTTTACTAATTTTTCCAATAAAGAAGAGAAAAATTTTTTTATTATTGGAATTGAAAATAGACTCGAACAAGTTATAGCTAATCTACTCGATAATGCTATCTCTTTTAGCAATGATCAACAAAAGATCGAAATTGATCTCACAGAAACATCAAATAATTTTGTTATGACCATAAAAGATCAAGGACCTGGTTTTACAGAAGCTTCACCTCAAAAAATTTTTAAGAGGTTTTATAGTAACAGACCATCCAAGTTTGGAGAACACTCAGGTTTGGGCTTAAATATTGCTAAAAATATAGTAGAGCTTCACAAAGGAGCGATTGCTGCGTCAAATAGAATAAATCAAAAAGGAGCTCAGGTTGAAGTTTTGTTGCCGAAAATATTATCCTAGTTCTTACTTGATTAGATTAGTTTATATTGTTAAAACCCGTTAAATTATGTCAGATGATTTTAAAGTAAAAGATATAAAACTTGCAGAATTTGGTAGAAAAGAAATTTCTCTAGCAGAAACAGAGATGCCCGGTTTAATGGCTTTACGACAAGAGTACAAAAATAAAAAGCCGCTTAAGGGAGCACGTATTCTAGGATGTTTACATATGACTATACAAACAGCAGTTTTAATTGAGACTTTAACTGAGTTAGGCGCCGAATGTAGGTGGTCTTCTTGTAATATATTTTCTACTCAAGACCATGCCGCTGCAGCGATAGCAAAAGCAGGCATACCTGTATTTGCTTGGAAAGGTGAGACCGAAAAGGAATATTGGTGGTGTGTAAAACAAACTATTGAAGGAAAAAAAGATTGGGTACCAAATATGATATTGGACGATGGAGGAGATCTCACTGCTTTAATGCATAAAGAACACAAAAATTTACTAAAAAATATTAAGGGTGTTTCAGAGGAAACAACAACAGGGGTATTGGCACTAAAAAAAATGGAATTAAATAAACAGCTATTAATTCCAGCTATAAATGTAAACGACTCCGTTACTAAATCTAAATTTGATAATCTTTATGGATGCAGAGAGAGCCTTGTAGATGGGATTAAAAGAGCAACTGATGTTATGATGTCCGGCAAAGTTGCTATTGTAGCTGGTTACGGAGATGTAGGTAAAGGTAGTGCAGCTTCCTTAAGGCAAGCCGGGGCAAGAGTTCTTGTAACGGAGACCGATCCTATATGTGCACTACAAGCAGCAATGGAAGGATATGAGGTTGTTTTAATGGATGATGCTATTAAAGATGCAGATATTGTAGTAACAGCAACCGGCAACAAGGACATTGTAACTGCTGATCACATGAGAGACATGAAAGATAGAGCAATACTTTGTAATATAGGTCACTTTGATAATGAAATTCAAGTTGAAGCTCTTAAAAATTATAAATGGGATGAAATTAAACCACAAGTACATGAGATAGAACTTCCAAGTAAAAAAAGAATAATTTTGTTAGCCGAGGGAAGATTGGTCAATCTTGGGTGTGCTACAGGTCACCCCAGTTTTGTGATGAGCGCTTCCTTTACAAATCAAGTTATTGCACAAATTGAATTATGGAATAACTCAGATAAATACGAGAATAAAGTTTATGTATTACCTAAACATTTAGATGAAAAAGTAGCAATGTTACATTTAGAAAAAGTAGGTGCAAAATTAACAAAAATGTCAAAAGATCAAGCAGATTATATTAGCGTTAAACAATCAGGGCCTTTCAAACCAGATACTTATCGCTACTAAACTAGTAGCTAATGATTATAAAATCTTTAGAGCAACTCAATTCTCTTTCCGAAAAAGTAGCTAATAAACTAAAAGAAAAAGATTGCATCTTCTTGACAGGAGAAATTGGAGTTGGAAAAACCACATTTACTAGGTATTTAATTAATTATTTGCAAAAAAAGGAAGGTTCGAAGGCTACAGAAGTATTAAGCCCTACTTTCAACTTGTTATATGAGTACGATTTAAAAAAATATAAAATCATGCATTATGATCTTTACAGAATCAAAAATAAAAAAGAACTCAATACATTAGGCATATTTCAAGATAATGAAAATGCTATAAAAATTATAGAGTGGCCAAGTTTATTAAAATTACCTATATCTGATAAACTAGAAATTCATCTAGATTATGCTAAACACGATAATGAGAGAAAACTAAGATTATTAGGAACAGGTAAGTGGAAAAATTTTAATGAATTATAGATTAAAAAGGATTTCAGGAGATGCATCATTTAGAGAGTTTTATAGATTAAAAAAAGGTAATAAAACTTCAATTATAGTAAAAGCTAATAAAGAAAAGTTTAAAAATTTAATTTCTTACGCAATAATAAATAAGATTCTTAAGAAAAATAAGATTAATGCACCTAAACTAATAAGCAATCATTATCAGCACAACGTGATAGAAATTTCAGACCTGGGTGAAAAATCCTTTTATGACATAATTTTAAAAAAAAAAAATAAATTAAATTATTATAAAGATTTAATCAAAATTATTTTGAAACTACAAAGAATAAAAATTAAAAAAAACTATCATTTAGGAAAACACAAATTAAAATTACAAAAATATTCTTTACGTAATCTTCACAAAGAGTCTGACTTATTTTTTGATTGGTATCTCAAGTTTATTTCAAAAAATTTGGAAATTAATAAAATTAAAAAAATTTTAAAAATAGAACTAAATAAAGTTTATAAAAAACTTTATTTCAAAAATAATACTTTTGTACACAGAGATTTTCATGCCGCAAACATTATGATTAACAAAAAAGCTTTTGGCTTGATCGATAGCCAAGATGCAATAATTGGCAACCCTCTTTACGATGTAGCCTCTTTAATTGATGATGTCAGAATAAAATTGCCTATTAATTTGCAAAATAAACTTCTAAAATTTTACTATTCAAAATCAAAATTTAAGAGTGAAAATTTTCAGAATTTAAAAAATGATTACGACATATTATCAGTTCAAAGGAACTTTAAAATTTTAGGAATATTTGTTAGATTATACAAAAGGGATAATAAGTCATTTTATTTAAAATTTTTACCACATACTTGGAATTTAATTAATAGACGGATTAAAAATCCTATTTTCAAAAAACTTCATTTACTATTAAACAAACACGTTAAGATAAAAAAATTAAAAAAAATTAAAAAGTTATGAATGTTAAATACGCGATGATATTGGCTGCGGGACTTGGAACACGAATGAAACCGTTAACCCTAGAAACACCAAAACCTTTAATAAAAGTAGGAAGTAAAAATTTATTAGAAAGATCTATAAATCTTTTGGAAAATTATGGGGTAGAAAAAATAATTATAAATGTTCATCACCTAGCAGACCAAATCGAAAAATTTATTTTAAATATTAAATCAAATATAAAAATAGATATTTCGAATGAAAAAAGTTTGCTACTAGATACTGGTGGTGGAGTAAAAGAGGGGACAAAAACATTTGACGACAACCCTTTTTTTGTTTTAAACCCAGATACCTTATGGTTATCCAATTATTTAAGTGAAATGAAATCTTTAGAGAAGAATTTCTTCAAGAGTAAAAAACCATGCTTATTGCTAGTTAATAAAAAACTATCTTTCGATACTTCTTTTAAAGGAGATTTTAATTTAAAAAAAAATATTGTTTCTAAAGATATAGAAAATAATTTTATTTTCACTGGCCTTCAATTGATAGACAGAAATTGTCTATATACGATCGATAAAAAAGTTTTTTCAATGAACGAAGTTTGGGATAAGTTAATGGACGAGAATAAGCTTTGTGGTTTAGAAAGTAGACAAAAATTTTATCATCTTAATACCGAAGATATGTATAACAAAATTTCAAATTTAGATATTATTGATTAAAAATTATATTTTTAGTTCTAGAATCATCTAAGTAAAAAAATTTTTTGATATTTAAATTTTTTTCAAATTCAATCATTAATGGATTGCCAGTTGGAATTTCTAATTCATTAATTTTTCCATCTGAAATCTTAAATAAATATTTGCATAGTGCTCTTAAAGAGTTTCCATGTGCTGAAACTAGAATATTTTTATCCTCATAAAGATTTTTTTTGATTTCATTTTCATAAAAAGGGATTACCCTTTCATAAGTATTTTTTAAAGATTCAGTTAATGGAGTCATGCCAATTGGAATACCTCCATTTAATGGACTGAAATTTGATAGGTATTTACTATCTTCTTTAATAGGGGGAGGAGGAATATCCCATGATCTTCTATATTTTTTAAACTGTTCCTCACCAATTTTCTTTTTAGTTTCATCTTTATTAAGACCAGTTAATGATCCGTAATGTCTCTCATTCAACTGCCAAGCAGTATTAAATTTTAGCTCAAGATTGTTTTTTTGAAGAATAGTTGTCAAAGTTTTAATCGCTCTTTTTAAAAAAGAGGTATAACAAATATCAATTTTGATATTTAGCTTTTTTATTAGTTCTCCTGATTTTTCTGCTTCTTTAATACCTTTTTCTGATAGATCTACATCCACCCATCCTGTAAATCTATTTTCTGCATTCCATATACTTTGACCGTGTCTAGTAAGGATTAGTTTGCTCATAATAGTTAATTCAATTATTTTGTACTATAATAATATCAAAATGAAAAATACTATATTTGAAGTAGTAAAATATACATACTATTTATCTTTAATAGTGTTACTAATTTTATACTTGTTTCCAGGCAGTCTAATTGGTTTTTTGCTATATAGTGATCTTGGAAAACAACCTAATCTAATTCCCAATCCAATAGGTACTTCAATTAATCACCTTATATTTTTTTTCTATTTGGGTCTTCTTAGTTTTATTACAAACGACAAGCATAAAAAAATAATTTATAGTTTCTCTTTTTTAATCTGTGTTTCAATCCTACTTGAATTGTTGCATTTAATAATTCCTAATAGAGCATTTGAACTTAATGATTTGTTTGCCAATACCGCAGGGGTTGTATCTGCCTTTTTTATCTTGTATCTGATTAAAAATTTAAAATTTTAGAGTTGATTTATGAGAACAATAATTATAATTTTTGTGTTGACTACAAATATATTAGCCGAGGAAATAATTGGAATTCCCAGAGTTGTTGACGGCGATACTGTCCATATTAATAATTTCAAATTTAGATTAGAAGGTATTGATGCACCAGAAATGAGACAAACGTGTAAAAAAGAAAAACTGAAAATTTCATCAGTTATAGGTTACACTTTTTATGAAGATTACTATTGTGGAAAAGCTTCAAAAGAAAGTCTTGATGGTAAAATTAATGGGTCAAAGATAAAATGTGTTTCTTCTTCTAAGGACAGATACGAAAGATATTTAGCCACGTGCTTCAAAGATGATGTCAATTTGAATCAATGGATGGTTAGAAATGGTCATGCAGTGGCTTATAAACGATATTCAAAAGAGTATATACCTGATGAAGATTTTGCGAGGGAAAATAAGCTAGGTTTGTGGCAAGGTAAATTTTTAAGGCCAGAAAAATGGAGAAAGCTTAATTAATTTTTAGTATAAATTGATTAGTGATTCTTTATAGAAAAAACTTAATTATATTTCTTTTTTTAATTTTATCAGCATGCTCTTCAATTCCAAAAAATACTCAGAATAGCTGTGCAATATTTGAAGAAAGATATTTGTGGTATAAACATTCTAAAGCTTCTTACGAAAAATGGGGGGCCCCAATACATTTACAATTAGCTTTTGTGAAAAAGGAAAGCGACTTCAATTGGTTAGCTAAACCGCCAAGAAAAAAGCTTTTCAAGGTTATCCCTTTTAAAAGACCTTCTTCATCATTTGGGTATTCACAAGCTGTAAAGGGAACTTGGGAGCAATATAAAAGAGAGACTAAAAATCCTTTAGCAACAAGGGCGAGATTTAAAGACTCGGTTGATTTTATCGGCTGGTACATAAATAAAACTAATAAGATTTTAAGAATTTCAAAAAAAGATGCTTACAAGCAATACTTAGCTTATTACAAGGGTTGGGGTGATTATAAAAATTATTCTAAAGATAAAAAAGCCATCATCTACGCTAAATCAGTAAAAGATATGGCTTCAAAATATAGGAAACAATTAACTATTTGTAAAAAAAAACTTGGACAAAAATAAGTATATTATTTTTTAAGTTGCTTATTTAATTCAATCTCAACAGCGTCAATTCTTTGAGTGCTCTTTCCAATAATAGAATAAATTGTAGGAATTACATATAGAGTAAAAAAAGTTGAAAAAAGCATTCCACCGAATATAGTTATTCCAACAGTCAGTCTACTTGCTGCTCCTGGCCCAGAGCCAAGTATAAGAGGAAGTACTCCAATAATAGTTGAAAGACTTGTCATTAAAATTGGTCTGAATCTAATTGATGCAGCCTCTATTATTGATGTCTCTATATTTTTTCCCTCTTTTCTCAGCTGATTTGCAAATTCTACAATTAAGATTCCATTTTTTGCTGATAAGCCAATTAATATTATTAAAGCAATTTGACTATAAATATTTAAAGAGGAGCCAACAACCAATATTCCTAGCAGACCTCCAAGTATTGCCAATGGAACTGTTAGCATTATAGTTAAAGGATGTTTCCAGCTTTCGAATTGAGCACTCATCGCTAAATATGCTGTGACCAAAGCCAATATAAATATGATATATAATTCTGTGTTAGTTTTTTTATATTCTTCACTTTCTCCTTTGTATGCAATTTTTGCCTCAGGGGTTTTTTCTTCCACAACTTTGACCAAAAAATTCAAGGCCTCATCTAAAGAGTAGTCACCAACTAATCTCGCTGAAATTGTTACTGCTTTTTGTCTGTTATATCTTGCTAAGAAAGGAGACTGACCTTCTTCATCATAACTAATTAAATTAGAGACTGATACAAGTTTTCCGTTATTATTGGATCTTACAAAAACTTTACTAATACTATCCGGCTCTTGTCTATCTTTAATATCGCCCTGAAGAATAATGGAGTATTCTTTTCCATCTCTAGTAAAATTTGTAACTCTTTTAGAGCCAAAAATAGTTTCAATTGTTCTCCCTATGTCCTCTGTAGAAACACCTAAATCTGCAGCTTTTTTTTGATCTATTTGAACATTAAGTTGTGGTTTATTTAAATCGAAATCATCTTGTATTGATGTAAGTCCCGGATTCTTTCTAGATTCTTTTTTAATAACATTTTTCCATTCTATTAATTGGTCATATGTATTACCTAAGATTACAAATTGAACAGGACTTTCTACACCACCCGTTCTAATACCTTGAGGCATTATTGGAAAAGCAAGCACGCCTGGTACTTTAGAAATTTTTCCAAATGACTCTCTCATTATTTTAACTCCATGACGATCTCTTTTAGCCCATGGTTCCAAAAGAACTATTATAAAACCACTGTTTACTTGTTTTGCTGACTTTCCAAATCCTGGTACTCGCAATATTAATTTCCTATATTCTCCTTTACCAACATTAGGCAATAAAAGATTTTCAATATCTTCTGCTTTAGATTTTGTAAAATTGAACCCTGAACCTTGAGGGGCCTTCACTATTACGAAAAATGCACCTCTGTCTTCAGGTGCAATTAGTTCTTTTGGTGCATAATTAAATAAAAAAATTGTTAGAGACAATACTATTGCTAAAAAAGAAATTATAATTTTTCTTTTTTTTATCCAGCTAATAAGCGATTGCTTGTAAACTAATGTAATATTTTTTAAAAATTTTTCGAATTTTATTACAATTTTTGATTTATTCATATTTTTCTTAAGAACTTTACTACCTATCATTGGACTTAAAGAAAGTGCTACAAAGCTTGATATAACTACAGCTGAAGCTAAAGTGATTGCGGTTTGGGTAAATAATACACCAGTAATGCCTTTAATAAAAATAAGCGGGATAAACACTGCAACTAATACAACTGTAGTGGCAATAATTGCAAAAGAGACTTGCTTCGCCCCTTTATATGCTGCAACAAGTGGCGTATCTCCTAACTCTATTCTTCTTACAATATTTTCAAGCATTACTATAGCGTCGTCAACAACGATCCCTATCGCTAAGACTAATGCCATTAAGGTAAATAGATTTATAGAAAAATCAAAAAAATAAATAGATAAAAAAGTAGAAATTAAAGAAACCGGCAAAGCAATTAGAGGAACTATTAATGCCCTAATATTACCTAAGAATAAATAAATGATAATTGTTACCAATATCAAAGCAATAAATAAAGTTTTGTAAACTTCTTTTATCGCGGCCTTTATGTAATTACTTCTGTCGAAAGAAACTTCTAAAGATGTTCCAGGAGGTAATCCTGGTTTAATTTCTTTTATTTTATTTTTAATCCCATTTGCAACCTTAATAGTATTGGCATCTGACTGTTGATAAATACCAATACCAACAACTTGTTTACCGTTTCCTTTAAATAATGTTCTGGTTGATTCTGCCCCAAGTTCAACTCTGGCAACGTCTGAAAGTGTGATAATTGATCCATCCCTTGCTCTTTTAAGTGGTAGTTTTTTATAATTTTCTAAATTTTTATAGGCCTTATCTAATTTGATAGTTAAATCAACATCTTTAGACTCAATTCTTCCTGCAGGAAACTCAACATTTTCTTTTCTTAAAACCGACTCAACTTCTTGTGTTGTCAAATCTCTAGCTGCAAGAGCTATCGGATCCAACCAAACTCTTAAGGAAAGTTCTCTCTCTCCTCCTAAACGAACTCTACCGACCCCCTCTACAGTTGAAAATAAATCAGTTAAGTATCGATCAGCATAATCAGTTAATTCTAAATCTGTCATGGTATCAGAATTAAAAGACAACCACATTGTTGTTCTCATTCCAGCACTTTGTTTAAAAATTTCGGGTTGTTCAGCACCATCAGGAAGATTATCTAATACTCTTGCAACTGAACTTCTGACATCGTTGGCTACATCGTCTAAATCTAGATTGTTTTCAAATGTAAGAGTAATTCTAGAGCTCTCATCTTCACTAAAAGAGTCTATAGTTTCTAATCCAGGCGTTCCTCCGACAAAATCTTCTATTCTTTGAGTTATCTGGGTATCAATAATTTCTGCAGATGCACCTTTATATTCTGTCTGAATAGTAACAACAGGAGGCTGAACATCTGGCAACTCATCTGTTGGTATTTCATTAAAAGTAAAAAGACCAAAGATAACCAAAGCCATGCTCATCACAGATGCAACAACAGGTCTTTTTATCGATAAATCGGTCAAAAACATTTTATTGTTTAGTATTAATAATTTTTACTTTTGTTTTATTTCGCACTTTAGAAACTCCTTCAGAAATCACCAGGTCACCCTCTTTTATTCCTGAGAGAACAGAGACTTTTCCAAAATTTCTATTTCCAATTTTAATATCTCTTTTTTCAGCAGCATTATTTTTTACAATATAGACAAAAGAGGTATTTCCCTGAATGGTCACTGCACTTTCTGGAACCCCTATTTGATTAATTTCATTATAAATTATTTTTACTGTCATCAACTGCCCAGGAATTATTTCAAAATTTTTGTTATTTACGGAAATTCTGGCTAAAATTGATCTTGTCGAAGGATCAATCCTTGAACTAATAGAGGACACTATCCCTTTAAAATTTTTTTCGGGAAAAGCTGAGCTGGATATCTCTGCTTTTAGACCCGGTTTTAAAATTCCTACATAACTTTCAGGAATTTTAATATCTATTACAATTTTTTTTAAATCATCAAGAGTAATAATTAAACTATCTGATCCTAGAACACCCTGCGCTATTTCCCTTTTACCAAGTTTACCAGCAAAATCTGCAATTATATTATTACTATCTTTTAAAGCAGCTATGATTTCCCCTTTTTTTACAAATCTATTTTCTATTCTTAAATTTCCTACAAGATTATCTTTTTTTATTCTGTAAGTTTTGGAATTTTGAGCTATTGCAGTACCAAAGGTTTCAATACTTTTATAAAATTGTGATTTCTCAACCTCTTTAACTATTACACCTGGTGCTGGTCTTGTACTAAATTTTTTTTTAAAGTGTAATCCTATAAAATGTCTTGCAATTATTACAACAGTAATAGCAATGATAAATATAATAATAAAAGTTTTTATTTTAGTTGATGTTTTCATTTTTATTTGAGCCCGTACTCTGCCCAGGAACCATCATAAATAACTGGTAATTTGTTATTAATGACAGTACTTGCCAGACCTAAGACACAGGCCGTTATACCACTTCCGCAGCTAAAAGCTAATTTTTCGTTTGGATTTATGCCGTGGTTTATGAATATTTTCTCTAGTTCTTCTTTTTTCTTAAAGGTATTGTTTTCAGAATTTATCATTTTTGAGAATGGCAGGTTTTTTGATCCTTTTACATTTCCTTTTTTCAAATTTTTTCTCGGCTCATCTACCAATCCTTTAAATCTATTTTCACCTCTAGCATCAACTAAACAAAACTTTTTTTCTTTAATATTTTCTTCGACTTGATTAAAATTAATTACTAAATCATTTTTTTCTTTAGCTTTATATTTAGTTTTTATTAAACTGACCGTTTCATTTGATAACGGTCTATTTTCTAATTTCCATTTTTTTAATCCACCATCTAAGACTGAGACCAAATTTATATCATGCCCAAAATATAAAAATGTAAACCAACATCTACTTGCACTTAGTACTTCAGAGTTATCGTAGATAATAATATGGTCATCATTTTTAATGCCTAATTTAGAAACTACTTTCTCCCAATTTTG
Organism: uncultured Pelagibacteraceae bacterium; assembly: GCA_902561155.1. Lineage (GTDB taxonomy): Bacteria > Pseudomonadota > Alphaproteobacteria > Pelagibacterales > Pelagibacteraceae > Pelagilacustribacter. Next base: position 10,240 of record CACEOY010000006.1, on the reverse strand, counting down.
AGAATCTGGTAACATGTGGGGTAAGGAAATATTTTGATTTGAATTTTTATCCAAATCAAAAAAAATTGAACTTTTAATGTGATTTTGTTCATACTCTTTAAATGCATCTCGATTTGAATTAGGCATATGCCAAGTAGCATCTAAAATTTTTACTTTACTAATATTTTCCTCAAGCCATTTGGTAGATTTTAAAGGACTCATCTTCGGGTTTTTTCAATATATTTTTGATGATATTCCTCTGCTTTACAATAGTTTTTTATTGGAGAAATATTTGTTTCGATTTTATTATTTAATGTTTTATTAAATTTTTCTTTTACTTTTTCTGCTACCACTTTTTGTTGCTCATTTTCATAAAATATTTCACTTCTATATTGAGTTCCAACATCTGGAAATTGCATGTCTTTTTGGGTTGGATCATGAAATTTAAAAAATAGCTCTAAAATTTTTTCATAAGAAATAATGTTTTCGTCAAACGAAAGCTTTACAATTTCTGCGTGACCAGTGTTACCTTGGCAAACTTCTTCATAGGTAACTTTTGATTTATATCCACCAGCATATCCTACCTCGGTATCTATTATGCCTTTTTGAGTTTTAAATTGCTCCTCAGGTTTCCAGAAACATCCCATTGCTAAGTAACATTTTTGCATAAGTAATTTTTTTATGTTATGAAGTATTGAGGATAATAAATTGCTTACTAAAAATCAAATAGGCGTATTGTACATGGTGGCCAGCGTAATATGCTTTTCCATTATGGATATATGCGTTAAGTGGCTAGATTATTACCCAGTTGGGCAAGTTCTTTTCTTAAGATTTTTTATAGGCTTTATTCCTATTTTTTTTATAATTCCAAGAAAAAAATTATTAATTTTTTACAAAACTTCAAGACCAGGTCTTCATGCATTTCGTGCTTTTACTGGTGCAGCAGCAATTATTGCATTATTCATTGGTTTAAGAGAATTACCTTTAGCTGATGTGGTGTCCCTTACATTTGGAGGGCCAATATTTGTTACAGTTGCATCAATTTTCTTTTTATCTGAGAAAGTTGGAATTAAAAGATGGTCCGCAGTATTTTTGGGCTTTATTGGAATGTTATTAATAGTACAGCCAGCTTTTATAGATTTAAATTTTTACTACATCACACCGATAATATTTTGTATTTTTTTTGCTTGCGTTGCTATAAGTGTTAGATCCTTATCTAAAACTGAACCAAATTATAGAATTGCATTTTACTTTACATTACTTTGCTCATTATTAGGTATAGCAACTATCTTTAAAGGAGATTGGGTTTTACCAAACGGAATAGATTTAGGAATTTTTATTATAATGGGCTTGTGTGGAAGTGTTGCAAACTTATTACTTACTCAAAGCTACAGATTAGCAGAAACATCATTAGTAACTCCAATAAAATATCTAAGTTTAGTTTTTGCAATTGTATTTGGCTTCTTAATTTGGAGTGAAATACCAAAATTATTAACACTTTTCGGTGCATTACTAGTCATAACTAGTTCTCTTATAATTTTCATGAGAGAAAACAAACTAAAAAAACAAATTATTAATCCAAGACCATGAACAAACCACCTAGGTATTGGACTAAAGCCAAAAAAATACTTTCAAAAAAAGATAGAGTAATGGCAAGACTAATTTTAAATTATAAAGATGGATCATTGATAACAAGAAATGATGTATTTTTTTCATTATGTAAAAGCATAATTGGTCAACAAATAAGCGTTGCAGCAGCTAATTCTGTATTCTTAAAATTCAAAAAAAAATGTTACGGAAAGATAAACCCTAAAATTGTGAATAAGTTATCCACGTCAAGTCTCAAAAGTTGTGGCTTGAGCAGACAAAAAGTTAAGGGAATTAAAGAACTAGCAAAAAAAACTTTAAATAAAGAATTTAATCCAGAGTTGATCAAAAAAATGAATGATGAGGAGGCCATAGAGTATTTATCTAGATTAAGACAAATAGGTAGGTGGTCAGCAGAAATGATATTATTATTTACGTTTAATAGATCAAATATTTGGCCTCTGCAGGACATAGGATTGCTTAGAGCAATATCGAATAATTATAAAAAAAAATATTTTCCACCAAAAATTTTTTTAAAAAAACTTTACAAAAAATTCAGCCCTTATTGCTCCGTTGCTACCTGGTATCTTTGGAGGTCAATAGACGATGAACCAATACAGTATTAGGCGCCCTCTACCGTTTGGTGTTGCCTTATGGCGTAGCCTTTTAAAATTGAGTGAGCTTCTTGGTATTCTTTTGAATTGTAAAAAAAATTTGCTTCAACATAGGATGGAAATTCAATTACAACTGTCCTAGGTGATTTTTCACCTTCATTATTAATGGACTTCCCCCCTCTTATTAAAAACTTACCTTTATATTTTTCAACTGCCGCTTTAGCTTTAACAGCATATTCTTTCAGCTTTTCTTCATTACTAATACTTTTATAAACACAAACTACATAACCTTTCATTTACAACTCCTTTAAAATAAATTAATTTTTTTTATGGCTAAGAAATTAATCATAGATTGGAAAGAGTATAATCAAATAGTAGAGAAGCTTGCAATACAGATTCATGATAGCGGTTTTAAACCCAATTTATTAATAGGAATAATGAGAGGTGGAGCACCAATAATTGATGTTCTAAGTAGAGTTTTTAAACTAAAATGTGCATATTTAGCTGTAGAGTCATACTCAGGAGAAAATATTGAAGATCAACAAGGAGAATTAATTTTTTCTAGGGAGCTAAGTTCTACGGTTCAAGATATGAGTGGCAACATTTTACTTTGTGATGATTTATCAGATACTGGAGTTACACTAAATAAAAGCATTGATTGGTTAAAAAAGTATCCTCCATTAAAAGGAAAAATTAAATCAATTAAAACCGCAGTACTTTGGAAAAAAGCAGACTCAACTTTTGATCCAGATTTTTGTGCTCAAAAACTTAAAGACAATCCTTGGATAGTACAGCCATTTGAAAAATACGAAGAAATAAGAATTGAAGATTTAAAGAAGAGTCAAAAGTAAAAGGGCCGGTTTCCCAGCCCTTTAATTATTTAAGCAACAGCAAAACTTGCAACACTTAACACAGCTATCAACCAAATAGCAGGAGAAGTAGTATTAAATTTCCCTGTAAAAATTTTAATTAATGCATATGCAATAAAGCTTAAAGCGATTCCGTGACTTATAGAATAAGTCAAAGGCATAGCAATAAAAGCCACAACCGCAGGCGCTGACTCTGCAATATCATTCCACTCTATATCTGTTAAGTTTCTTACAAATAAGACTGCAACGTATAACAACGCGGCACCATCTATCTCTTTAGGTAAAGAAGTGGCTAAAGGAGAGAAGAACAAACATGCTAAGAATAACACACCTATAACAAGTGAGGTCATTCCTGTTCTTCCACCAGCTTTTACACCAGCACCTGACTCCACATAGCTTGTAACAGTAGTTGTACCCATAAACGCTCCTGCAACTGTGCCAACGCTGTCAGAAAGCATGGCTTTATTTATATCTTGCACTTTTCCATCTTTGCCAACTTTACCAGCAACATTTGCAACAGAAGTTAAGGTTCCAGCAGTATCAAAAAAGTCAATAAATAATAAAGTAAATATTATTGTTGACATTCCTGCTGTAAAAGCAGCACCTAAGTCAAATGCAAAAAGGTAAGTCATTGGTGGTGGAGTGCTAACTACTCCATTAAATTTAGCAAGACCAGTTACCCACGCTATAATACTGAAAACTAGTATTCCAATTATAATGTTTCCACGTATTTTCATTTTTTCCATCACTACCATTGAAACAAATGCCAAACATCCAAGTAGAACCAACGGATTTTTTATATCTCCTAAAGTTACCAAGGTAACCGGGTGATCTCCTACTACTCCCATAATTTCTAGTCCAATAATTGCAAGAAATCCACCTATTCCCGCCCCAATTCCTAACTTCAAACTTTTTGGGATAGAATTGATTAACCAAGCTCTTATTGGAGTTAAAGAAATTATTAAGAATAGTACTCCAGCAACTAATACTGCACCCAAAGCTTCCTGAGGAGTGTAACCCATTCCAGCTACAACTCCAAAAGCAACAAATGCGTTTATTCCCATCCCTGGAGCTAAACCTATTGGCCAAGTTTTTCCGTAAAAAGCCATTATGAAACAGGCTATGGCAGTAGCTATTATTGTTGCAGTAAAGACAGCACCAAATTCAAAAAATCCTTTTTCTGGTCCTGCAAACTCTCCAGATAAAATAAAAGGATTTAAGAACATTATATAAGCCATTGTTAAAAACGTAGTTACGCCAGCTATTACTTCAGTTCTAAAATTTGTTTTGTGTTTTTTGTATTCAAAATATTTTTCAAGCATAAAACCTCCTAATAATTCTGCTTACAATGATTCTTTAGATAAATCTTTGAAAAAACTGTCTCTAATATAAAATTACAACCTGTGATAAATATTTCTGTTTATAAAATTGATGTATATTCTACACTTGGTTGAAAATGAAAATTGTTTTTATATTAATTTTTTTATTCTTAAGTTTAGCTTCGTGCCAAACTGTTTCCAACAAAATTGATGAAAAAGTTTCAGAGGAAGAAAAGCAATTAAGCAAGTGGCTAAATAGGTCTGAAGAGGCATTAAAAATAGAATTTGGCAAACCAGATAAGATTGATTTTAAAAATAATTCAAGAAATAGGTTTTATGTTTATACAAAAGAAAAGTTAAAGATAAAATGCCAAAGAATTTTTGAAATTAGCTCAGAAAATAAGGTAGTAGGTTTTACAAGTAAAAACTGTTTTTAGTGACAAGCCTTATTAAATTTTTTAAGTCTCCAATAATTATAAGGCCAGGGTGTTAAAAATCCAACTAACAACATTATTGGCACAACCCACCATACTAATTTTACTGAACCTACAATTAAGTAGTCTGTCAAGTTCATTGCCACTTCCATAGAAATCATACTGATTAGTGACATCCCACAAGCGATTTTAAACGCTTCAATTAATTTAAATTTTTGTTTAAATAAAATTATAGTCTCAAGAATGATAGAAGTTATTATTCCATTAATTATTGCAATAAACATAACTAAAAATACCGATAAAGAGTGAGGAGTTATTTGAAAATAATAAATAGTTCCAAAATCTCCTATAGAGCATCCGATTAGACACCATAAAGTATTATAAGCACTTTTTGACCAAGTAGTCCTACAATACCAATCAAATTTTTCCTTTACTTCCATAATTTAAATTTTGGCATTCTTTAGAATAAAACTGTATTCTTCAGCAAGTTCTTTAATAGCATTATCTCTACCACTCATACCGCCGTGACCGGCTGCTTCCATTTTACACTTTAATAATTGTTCGTTATCATCTTCCTTAACATCTCTTAATTTAGCAATATATTTTACTGGTTCAGAATATAAAACTCTATTATCAAATATTGATGACGTGATTAACATCGGCGGGTATTTTTTTTTTGCTTAAATTATTATAGGGAGAATAAGATAATATATAATCAAAGTACTCTTTACTTTTGATTGGATTACCCCAAAGTTCCCATTCAGCAGGTGTGAGTGGGAGTTTTTCATTTAACATTGTAGTCATTGTATCTACAAAAGGGACAAGCAAAAGCATGGCAAAAAATAATTCTGGAGCCATATTTGCTACACTGCCACCAGTAAGTCCTCCTGCACTTCCTCCGTAAAAACACACTCCGCCCTTATGTGTATACCTTTGTTCAATTAAATGATTTGCACATGCAATATAATCATGAAAAGTATTTTTCTTAAGTTTCTTTTTCCCCTCGGTATGCCAATTGTCTCCTAAATCTCCTCCTCCTCTTATATGCGCTATAGCAAATGTAATCCCTCTATCAACTAAACAAAATCTTGATGCACTAAATGATGGGGAAACACTATGCTTATATGCTCCATAAGCATATAATAATATTTTTGACATTCCATCTTGTTTTGAACTTTTAAGTCTTACTAAACTTATGGGTATCATACGTCCATCATGTGACTTAGCTTTTATTCTTTCAACAACATATTTATTTGGATCATGACCTGAGGGAATTTCAACTTCCTTAACTAGTTTTTTTTCTTTCGTTTTAATATCGTATTCAAATATTTTACCTGGTGTCGCCATACTTTCCCAACTAATTCTTATTTTAGAAGTATTAGTATCCTTTTGCATCAAGCTTGCTCCAGGGACGCCAATAGGTTCGTTAGAAATTTTTATTTCTTCTTCCTTATTAGTATTAATATTTCTCACATATAACTTTGGAATTGCATCAGATTTTTCAGCTCTAATGATATAATCATCTAAAAAATCCAAACCACCAATAACCGTCTCTTTTTTTGGCGGAACAAATTCCTCTAAATTTTCAATATTGTCTTTTTTACACCTTAAAATTTTATAGTCTCTTGCATTTTCATTGGTGTGAACATAAAAATAATCCCTCCAGGAGTCCAAAGAATAACGTACGTCTTTTTTTCTTTTTTTAAATAGTCTTGGTTTAATTTCTTCACTATTTGACTCAAAAAAATGTTCCTCAGTGGTAATATGATCTGAAGTGGAAATTATAAAATATTTTTCATCCGATGTTAAACCAATACTACATGTAAAAGTGTCATCTTTTTCTTCAAAAATAAGTTTATCACTTTCAACAGGTTTGCCTAAGAAATGTTTGTAAATTTTTCTAGGTCTATGAAATTTATCTAGTTTAGAATAAAAAAAACTTTTACTATCTAGCGACCAAGTAATACTTCCACTAGTATTTTCAATTTGATCGGGAAAATTTTTATTATTGGTTAAATCTCTTAAATAAATAGTGTAATACTCAGATCCTTTTAAATCTAGAGAATATGCCATACAGTCATCATTATGGGAAACACTTACACTACCTAGGCCAAAATATTCAGATCCAGATTTTTTCTTTTCTAAGTCTCCATCAAAATAAATTTCTTCTGGCTTAGATTTATCGATTAATTGTCTTAATCGCTTACCATAATTCCCTTTGGTTTCGGTTTTACTCCAATAAAAGTATTTTTTATCTTTGAATTTTAAAGATGTATCATCAAGTTTAATTTTCGATTTAATTTCATTAAAAAGTTTTTTTTGCAGATCTTTAACATCATCAAAATATTTTTCAGTCAATAAGTTATTTTCATCAATGTACTTTTTAACTTCAGGATGGAGCTTGTTTGGATTTTTTAAAACATCTAAAATATCCGGCTGATCCACCCAAGAATAATCATCCTTTAAAGTAGTATTGTGATACTTTTTCTCGCTCTTTATTTTTTTTAATTCTGGTATACTCATTCTAAAAGAATTATATGAATTGGTTTTTAATTGGAATTATCATATTTGTCATTGTTTATTTATTTTTAAATTGGTTTGCCAAAACTAGTACAAAAAAAATTGCCCAATTTTTGAAAAGATTAGCTATAGTTATAGCTATATTTTTGGCAGCAATTTTAACAATAGGTGGTAAATATATATTTTCACTACCATTTTTATTAATTCTCCTTAGCGGATTGAAAATAAAAGGTTTTACAGCATTACAATTATTTCAATTATGGAGGCTTATACAAGTTTTAAGAAGCTCAGGTAGGTTCGGTAATAAAGGTTCGCAAGCGACCACAAGTATATCAACTGAGGAAAGTTATAAAATTTTAGGTTTAAAAAAGGGATGTTCAAAGGAAGATGTTTTAAAAACTGCAGCGAAATTACAAAAAAAAATACATCCAGATATGAACCGCGATGTGAATTCAGAGCGACTTAGTCAGTTAGTAAACGAAGCAAAAGAAAAAATTATAAAAACTGACTTTAGTTAATTTAAAATTTTTTTTGCAGTTTCTAATACGTCCTCTAAAGAAATCCTATCTTTACCTAAAGTATCGTGAGTCGTACTTTCAATTGTTTCTCCTCTAGGGACAATAGGAATTATATTTGTGGAGTAACCACTATATGAATAAGCCGGTGAGTCTGTAAAAATTCCAATCGACTTTATTCCAAGCGCAGCACTCATGTGCATGAACCCAGTATCATTACCGATATATAAATTACAATTTTTAATTATAGTGAGAATATGTGAAATTGATAATTTTTCCATAGTCATACAAATGGTATTAATATTTGATTTTTTTATTTTATCTATTATTTCTAAATCATCTTTTCCAACCGCAATAAAAAACTTACATTCTTTATACTGGCTTAATTGAGTTGCTAATTTTATATAATTTGCAATATCCCATCTTTTTGTTGGCCCAGAAGCAGAAACACCTAAAACAATATTTGTAGTTTTTTCATTTATTCTATAAGAATTTTTTGCACCTTTAACATCTTCCTCTTTTAATAACAGATTAGGTTCTGTAGATAGAATCTTGCCAACCAGTGGTTCTGTAAAAACTTTTGCTGTTTGAAATATAACATCTTTAGAAGTAAAAAGTGGGTATTGATATATATTTTTTATACCAGCAAATATAGCTATGAGCTTATATCTTAGAGATCCATTAAAAATATATATCTTGTCGAATTTTCTTTTTTTAATTTCTTTTGATAAATTGAAAAAACCTGAAATTCCATCACTAGTAGAATCTAAATCTATAATCTCATCCAAGAAATTCTCTGATTTAAATAATTCAGATGATCTTGATGTTTTTTTTGCCAGTAAAGAAATTTTTACATTATTTTTTTCTGATAAAGCTTTTAGATAAGGTAAAAATATAAGCATATCCCCTATTCCATATCTTTGCTGTACAACAAGAACTTTCATTTTGAAATATATTATTATAACCTAGACATAAAAATTTAGGTAAGATTATGATCAAAAAAGGTGTTTATGCAGCAACACTAAGTGTTTTGGATGAAAATGGTTCTTTAGATATAGATGAAACGATAGCTCATGCTGAAAACATTATAAAAGAGGGATTGCATGGCGTTTTCTTTTTTGGCTCTACTGGACAAAGTCAATTAATTTCAATGGCTGAAAAAAAGGAACTAGTATCAAAACTTCCAATAAGCAAATTTAAAAAAAATTTTCATTTAGGTACTGGTTGCAACTCATTAAAAGAAAATATTGAGTTTATCAAGTATTCAATAGAATATGATTTTCACAATTTTCTCATAATGCCTCCAGCTTACTATAAGGGCAATACTGAAGCTGGAGTTTTTGCATTTTATTCCAAAATAATCAAAGAAACTCCTAAGGCAAAAATTATTCTATATAATTTTGAAAAATTAAGCGGTTTTAAATTTGAGGTAAACTTTGTTAAAAAATTAGTAGAGGCATTTCCTAAAAATATTATTGGCTGTAAAGACTCTACTTATAACTTGTACGAAAGTCTTAAGATAAAGGATTTTTTAATTTTTCCAGGAGATGAGTCAAAGTTACTCAAAGGTTTGCAAATTGGCTGCTCTGGATGTATTTCTGCTATCGCAAATGTTACACACAAGTTAGCAAGGGAAGTTTTCGATAACTATGAAAACAACAAGCCCCAAACCAATAATGAAAAATTAATAATGGTAAGACAAGTTTTTGATAATTATAATTTAATTTCGAGCTTACATAGCTACATGTCCACCCAAAATTCAAAATTTGAAAATTTATTACCTCCTTTGAGATTATTAAATTCCAAAGAAAGTAAAGAATTATTAAAAAAGCTCGAAACTTTAAAGTTTAGTTTTAAAAATAACATCGCAGCATAAATATGATTTTAGCAAAAGTTTTAAGTAGAATTTATAAAAAAAATGGAATTATTTTGGAAGACTTCACTGGTCAAAAATATATTTGCGGAAGTCCTCGAAAGGATAATCCTTTAACTTTAAAATTATTAAAAGATAATTTAAGATGGAAACTGATACTTGACCCTGAGTTAGAGTTTCCGGAGGCATATATGAGAAATGAAATTTTAATTCAAAACGGAAACTTAGAAGAATTTTTAATGTCCTTAGTAGAAAATCTTGGTCGAGAAGAAATTACTACGGCTAGTTATTTATCAAAAAAGATTTATCAAGCAGTAAGATTTATCTCAAATTTTAATTTACCAGGAAAAGCAAGAAAAAATGTCGAACATCATTATGATATAGGTGGTGATAAAGGAGAAAAATTATATGATATTTTTCTAGACACAAAGCATAGACAGTATTCTTGCGCTTATTGGAAAGAAAATACAAAAACTTTGGAAGAAGCACAACAAAACAAAATTGATCATATTATCAAAAAGTTAAATATT
>CACEOY010000005.1 GCA_902561155.1 uncultured Pelagibacteraceae bacterium | reverse complement strand
GGAAGCGTCACACCTTTTTGTTTCATATACTTACCTTTTCTTTTGTCGTAGGTAATATTGGGAATTTCATTCCCCTTAATAAAAACAAATTGTGCCACTCCTTCATTAGCATAAATTTTTGCAGGCAAAGGTGTTGTATTAGAAAACTCTAAAGTTACATGTCCTTCCCAACCTGGTTCTAAAGGAGTTACATTAACTATTATCCCGCAACGGGCATAGGTAGATTTTCCTAAGCAAATTACAAGGACATTTTTAGGAATTTTAAAATATTCAACAGTTCTTGCTAAAGCGAAAGAATTAGGAGGAATTATACATTCTTTTGATTTTTTCGTAACAAAACTGTCTTTTTTAAAAACTTTAGGGTCCACTACACCCGAATTTACATTAGTAAATATTTTGAATTCATTTGAAACTCTTGCGTCGTATCCATAAGATGATAGTCCATAAGAAACTTTTCCTCGTCTATTTTGCTTATCTACAAATGGTTTGATCATGCCCGTTGAATTAGACATTTTTTTTATCCACCTGTCCGAGAGAACTGTCATTTAATTTGCTGTATTTTGTATTTTTCTTTTTTTTAAATTTTTTTTTAGTATTTTTTTACGCAATTCGTAAATTTCCTTTTTTTTTTGAAGCCTAATAGTGTCTTTCAAATCATTATTCAATTGTCCGAAATTTTGTTTAGGCATTACGATTTATCAGGATTCGTTAAATCTTCTAAAGTTATTGGCTTATCAATATCATGCATCTTTTCCTCTTTTTTCGGTAAAGGGTTATCTTTTATTTTTTTTGCCCTTCTTTGTTCTAAACGTGCTTTCTTTTTAGCCTCTTTCTTCAAAGCTTTTTCACCACGTGTAGATTTATAATCATAATGAATTCCCATAACTGCTCCTGCATATTCATACTTGTACTTCTTGGATTGAAAATATGCAACCCTCTTAAAAGCGCATGCTGTGGGTTTATTAATTTCTGTATTTTTTTATAATAACAAAAATTAACGATAATAATACTGCAACTAAAACATCATAAAAAGGTGTAGCTTCTGGATATCCATAATTCCAAAGAATTACTAAAAATAACCAAATTAACCATTCGATATAATTTCTTTTCAAATTATACACCCCTCTGTGGTGCAATTTTTTTCAATTTTATTTTCTTTAAAAAAATCTAATGCCTTAAGTGAACTTGTCATAAAACTTTTATAAAGATTTAAATATCCATTTAAACTGCTTGATAATTCATTTCCTTTATCAACATAGCCTAATCTAGAAAAATTAATTAACATGATAGAGTTAGCATTAGGTAATGTATTGTCACTTATATCGATTGGACTTGTAAAGATATCATTTTTACTATGTTCATTTTTTTGAAAAACTTTATTGTTGTTATCGTAAAATTTTTTTAAAGCTTCATCGCAGTATTTTTTCGCTGACAACCTGTATATTGGATTCATCGTGGCATCTGACAAATCTAACAAACACTGGATAAGGTAAGCATAATCCTCTATAAAGGATATATCTTCAGAGTAACTGTGAAAAATACTTTTAGCGCAAAATTTTTTTTCAATATTTTGATAAAAATTTTCTGCAGTTTTTAAAAAACCTTGATTAGGAATAATCGAGTCTAGAGAAATTAATGAACTAACCCACAAACAATTTAAATCTAATTGGTTTTTTTTATCAAAAAAAGGTTTTTTTCTTTTTTTCCTTATTTCTAACAATTTTTCTATTATTTCATCTTTTGGTTCATTAATTTCATCTAAAATAATTTTACCTTCCCAATTACCCTCCGGCTTTATATTAAAAAATTTTTCAATATCTTTAATGTGTTTTAACTCTTCATAACTGTAAACATAGTATTTCCCCTCTACTCCTTCGCTATCAGCATCATATGCTGATCCAAGTAAATTTGTATCTTTAGTTAAAAAATTTACTTTTAAAAAATCTGTAGTTTGTTTTACTTTTTTCAAATAATAATTGTCGGGCTTTATCTTTAAAAACTTTGCTAATAATGAAATAAATTGAACATTGTCATAAAGCATTTTTTCAAAATGAGGTATCATCCAATTATCATCTACTGTATATCTTGAAATTCCACCTTCGACGTGATCATAAATACCTTTAGAACAAAGTTTTTTTAATATTAATTCTACAGGCTTTAAATATTTTTTATTTTTAGTTTTATTATAAAAATATACTAAAGTATCAAATACATAAAATGTTGGAAACTTTGGGGCGCCCTTAAACCCGCCATTCTTCATATCCAAATTATTTAAAATATTTTCTAAAATTGGTTCTGGTTCTTGATCTATAACGTTTGTTTTCTTTAATTGTAAATTTTTTGTAATTAAATTTTTTTGCTCAATTATTTTTGTTCTTTGATCAATGTAAGCTTCGTGAACCTTCTGAAGAATAGTCTTAAATGCAGGCAAACCATGTTTTTCATTTTTAGGGAAATACGTCCCACCCATAAACGGGACACCATTTTCATCTAAAAACATAGTTAAAGGCCATCCGCCTCCACTCTGATTAAAAAGTTGATAAGAACTTTGAAATACAAAATCTAAATCAGGCCTTTCTTCTCTATCAACTTTAATATTAATAAAAAATTTATTCATCAGATCTGCTGTTGATTGATCTTCAAAACTCTCGTGAGCCATAACATGACACCAATGGCAACTTGAATAACCAATGCTTAATAATATTGGTTTTTTTTGAGTTTTAGCCAAATTTAAAGAATCCTTATTCCAAGTTTGCCAATGAACTGGGTTATTTTTGTGTTGTTGTAAGTATGGACTAGGATCTAAAGATAAAATGTTTTTCATTTTTTGAAATAAATTTTTCTTAATGTTAGTGATAAGATAATTATTACAAAAAAACCAAGCATAGGAAAAAGTATTTCTTTATTTTGAATCATATTTAGAAAGCTTGGGTCAATATTGTTTTCAATAATTTTTTCAATTCCTTCACCAATTGCACACAAGATAAACACCATAGGGAAAAGACCTAGCAAAGTTGATAAAAAATAGTTTTTAATTTTCATATTAAAAATAACTGGTAGTAAATTTTGTATTGCGAAAGGGGTACCGCCGCCGCCAGCAAACCTAAAAATCATAAAATATAAAAATTCATTTCTGTTAAACATATCTTTAAATTTAGATATTTTATTTGAAAGTTTTTCTAATATGATGTCTTTAAAATATTGGTTTGCAAGAATATACAAAAGTGTACATCCAAATGTAAAACCCAAAACTGAAATTAAAGTTCCATAAAACTTTCCAAATAAAAATCCTGAAATTAATGAAATTGGTGTTGCGAACCCTAACAAAAGAATCCAAATGATACAGAATAAAAAAAATAAAATGGTAAACCAGAACGAGTTTTGATCCTTTAAAGCTATCAAAAATTGAGTTTTGTCTTTTATATATTTATAGTCATTTAATTGGGTAACATCTACAAACATAAAAAATCCATACAATATTAGACCTAAACAAAGAATATAAATAAGGCCTACTGCAATTTTAATATTTTTAGTCATTAGATAATTTTAACTGTACATCAGTGATATTATTAAATATATAACTAAAATTATTTTATGAAAAGAACTTACCAACCAAGTAAATTAGTTAGAAAAAGAAGACACGGATTTCGATCTAGGATGGCTACTAAAGGTGGTAGAAAGCTTATTGCTAGAAGACGAGCAAAAGGAAGAAAAACTATATCAACCTAAAATGATAAAGCTTGAAAGTTTAAAGAAAAGCGATCATTTCAAGCTTGTTTTAAATGGTAAGAAAGTCCATACCAATTTTTACTCAATTTTTGCAACTAAAAATTTTTTAAAGCTTAAAAAAAATACTTTACTTATTAGCTTTGTAGCCAAGAAGAAAATAGGTAACGCAGTAAAAAGAAATAGAATAAGGCGAAAATTGAAAGCAATGACTCAGAAAATTTTAAAAATAAAAGGTGCAATTAATACTAATTATACTTATATAATAATTTGTAAAACAAAATCCTATACGGAGAAGTACGACAAAATATTTTTAGAAATGCAAAAAAGTTTTAAAAAACTAAATTAAATGGATAAGATCTTAATAAAAGCTATAATTTTAATTATTAATATATACAAATATTTTTTTTCCCCACTGTTAGGAAATAAATGCAGGTTTTTACCATCATGTTCAGATTACTGTATTGAATGTTTAAAAGAGCATGGTTTCTTCAATGGGCTCTATTTAAGTTTTAAAAGAATTATTAAATGTCATCCTATCAAATTTTTAGGTGGAAAATCAGGGTTAGATTTGGTGCCAAAAAAAGGGAATATGAAAAATGGATAATAAGAATGTTTTTGTAGCAATTGCTTTATCAATGGCCGTTCTTCTTTTCTGGGGTGCTTTTTTTGAGACGCCTAGGCAAGTTAAAGAAAATCAAACACTTAATAATGTTCAAACTAATCAGGATGAAACACAAAGTGATATAACACCAAATATTAACCAAGAAAGAGTTGTAAAACAAATCTCCAGAAAAGATGCTTTAACAGAGAATGATAGAGTTATTATTGAGAATGAAAAAGTTAAAGGATCCATTTCATTAAAGGGAGCTATATTCGATGACTTATCATTTAAAAACTATAAAAAAGATTTAAAGTCTGAAGAGACTGTTGTGCTTCTAAATCCAAAAGATATAGAAGACGGATATTTCATAGAGTCTGGATGGGCAAGTGTTGGAAATGAAGTTGAAGTTCCTGGAGCAGATTCCCTCTGGCAAGTCAAAGGAAACAGAGTATTAAGTGAAAAAAATGATGTTGTACTAGAATGGAATAACGGAAAAGGTTTAGTTTTTAAAAAAACAATAAAATTAGATGAAAAATATTTGTTTAAAATTAAGCAAGAGGTAAAAAATAACACTTCTTCAAAGATAAATCTTTATCCATATTCTCAAATTACTAGAAACAAAAAACCTGACGATGTTATGGGTTTTTATATTTTGCACGAAGGTTTTATTGGAGTATTTGATGGTGAATTAAAAGAAGATGATTATGATGATATTAAAGATAAAAAAATTGTAAGAAATTCAGATAATGGTTGGTTAGGAATTACTGATAAATATTGGGTAACTGCCATAGTTCCTCCAAAAGATAAAAATTTCAAATCTACATTTCTTTATAAAGACAATTTTAGAGCAAATTATATATTAAATTCACCCGTAACGATTAATCCTAAGAGTACTTCCGATAACGAGGTAAGATTGTTTGTTGCTGCTAAAGAAGTAGAAACAGTAGACGGGTATGCTGAAAGTGAAAATATTGAAAAATTTGATTTAACAATCGACTGGGGTTGGTTTTATTTTTTTACTAAACCTCTATTTTTCGTAATTGATTATTTATTTAAGCTTTCTGGTAATTTTGGAATAGCAATTGTTCTTATAACCCTAGCTATTAGAATTATATTCTTTCCGCTTGCAAATTATTCATTTAGATCGATGGCTAAAATGAAGGCTGTTCAACCAGAAATGATAAGGCTTAAGGAGCTTCATAAAGAGGATAAAGTCAAATTGCAGCAAGAAATGATGGCTTTATATAGAAAAGAAAAAATTAATCCAGCCTCTGGATGTTTGCCAATTTTAATACAAATACCTTTTTTCTTCGCTATATATAAAATGTTATTTATATCATTAGAGATGAGACATCAGCCTTTTTTTGGGTGGATACAAGATTTGTCTGCTAAAGATCCAACTACAATTTTTAATTTATTTGGACTAATACCTTGGGATCCTCCAGGATTTCTGATTATAGGTATATGGCCAATATTAATGGGGCTTTCGATGTACGTGCAACAAAAATTAAATCCTGCACCAGCTGATCCGATTCAGGCCAAAATTTTTGCATTCTTTCCTTTATTTTTGACGATAATTTTAGCACCCTTCCCATCTGGATTAGTTGTTTATTGGACGGTTAATAACATTCTCACGATAGCTCAGCAGTGGGTTATTATGAGAAAAACAAAAGTTAAAACTAACTAAATGTCTAAGGAAAAAACTTTAGAAGAAATAAAAAAATTTTGGCCTAAGAATGCTCCAAATATTAATAGCGTTCCCAAATATATTAATAAGTATAAAAAAGAACTTATAGTGATAAAATATGGTGGTAACGTTTTAATTGATAGAAATATTTTTAATAACTTTATTGAAGATGTAAGTATTTTAAATAAATTAGGGCTTTCAATAATTGTTGTGCATGGAGGAGGCCCGAGAATAGAAAGAAAATTAAAAGAGAAAAATATTCAAACAAAATTTATTAATGGGCTCAGAGTTACTGATGAAAAAGTAATTTCAATAGTTGAAGACGTATTAATTGATTTTAATAAAGACATAGTTGACTCATTGTTAAAAAGAGGTTCAAAAGCTGTACCGATTACATCAAAAATCAATAGTATAATTAATATTGTACCTGATAACAAAGAGCTTGGATTTGTAGGTATTCCAGAAAATATAAATATAGAATTTCTTAAAAACATTTTAAACGAAAAAAAGATACCAGTTATAGCTCCCTTAGGAGTTGATAAAAATAAAAATACTTACAACATAAATGGTGATACTGCGGCTAGCGCAATAGCAAAAAAGCTTAAATCAAGAAGACTTTTGCTGATGACAAATGTTGAAGGGGTTTATGACGACAGAAAAACTTTGATATCTGAAATCAAGCCGTTTGATATTGAAAATTTAGTAAAATTGAAAATAGTACAAGGTGGAATGATTCCTAAAATAAAAAATTGTATAGATGCTGTAGAAAATGGAGTAAGGGGTGTTGTTATACTTGATGGAAGAAAACCTCATTCAATATTAGATGAAATATTTTCAGATAAAGGTTCAGGAACATTAATAAGAAAATGAAAGAATTGAAGAATATAAAATTTTGGCTTTTTGATTTAGATAATACTTTGTATTCAGGAGCTACTAAAGTTTTTGAGCAAGTTGATAAAAAAATGACCCATTATATTTCTTCTAAATTGAATATCAGCAAAGAGGAGGCGAGAAAAATTCAAAAAAATTATTTTGTGGAATATAACACAACGCTTAATGGCATGATTAAAAATCATAAAATTGATGCAAATGAATTTCTAGAATTTGTTCATGATGTAGATTTAAGCTTTTTGAAAGAAGACAAGCAATTAGATGAGCAAATTGAAAAAATTAAAGGTAAAAAGATTATATTTACTAACGGTTCACTAGCACATGCTAAAAATGTTACAAAAAGACTTGGAATTGAGAGGCATTTCGACGAAATTTTCGACATTGTAAGTGCAGACTTTATACCCAAGCCATCTATTGAAACTTATAAAAAAATTATAGAAAAATACAAAATTGAGCCACAATATAGTATATTTATTGAGGATATTGCGCGAAATTTAAAACCCGCTCACGAATTAGGAATGAAAACAGTATGGATAATAAATGATGAACCTTGGGCTGCAGAGTTTTCAAACTCAAGTTTTATAAACTACAAGACAGACAAATTATCAAAATTTTTAAAGGAGATAAATGAAAGTAGATGAGCTTGAAAAAATAATAAATAATGCATTTGAGGAAAGACAAAATATATCGGATGTTTCTGATAAAAATATTCTTGATGCTATCAATAAAACTATTGATTTAACTGATAAGGGATCCATTAGAGTGGCAGAGAAGAAAAACGGTAAATGGTCTGTCAATCAATGGGTTAAAAAAGCAATTTTATTAAGTTTTAGGACGAATAAAATGACAATGTCTAAGGGTCCTTACACAACTTGGTATGATAAAGTTCCAGGTAAATCAGTCAATTGGAATGAAGATGATTGGAAAAAAGCTGGTTATCGACACGTTCCAAACGGAGTAGTAAGAAGAGGTTCTTTCATTGCAAAAAATGTTGTGCTTATGCCATGTTTTGTCAACTTGGGTGCATACGTGGACGAAGGAACAATGATAGATACTTGGGCATCTGTCGGGTCTTGTGCTCAAGTAGGAAAAAATTGTCACGTTTCAGGTGGAGCTGGGATTGGAGGAGTATTAGAACCTTTACAAGCTGGGCCGGTTATCATTGAGGATGATTGCTTTATAGGTGCTAGATCAGAATTAGCCGAAGGAGTCCTTGTTGAAAAAGGAGCTGTAATATCTATGGGTGTTTATATTGGAGCATCAACCAAAATCGTAGATAGGAATACTGGTGAAATAACTTACGGTAAAGTGCCAGCATATTCTGTTGTAGTACCAGGGAGTTTGCCAAATAAAAAAAATCCGGATGGACCAAGTTTATATTGTGCAGTTATTGTAAAAAAAGTAGATGAAAAAACTAGAAGTAAAACTTCAATTAATGATTTATTAAGAGACTAAATGCAAATAATAAACGAGCTAACTTTATCTAAAGATTTAATTAAATTTCCTAGCATTACTCCTGTCGATGCAGGTGCAATTAAATTTATGAGTAAAAAATTGAAATCTTTAGGCTTCAAATGTAAAATACTAGAATTTAAAAAAGGAAAAGGTAAGCCAATTAAAAATCTTTATGCGAGATTGGGTAAAAAACAACCTAATCTATGTTATGCAGGGCACACTGATGTTGTTCCTCCAGGAAATTACAGTGACTGGACAGTAAATCCTTTTAAACCTCAAGTTAAAAGAGGGTATTTAATTGGTAGAGGTGCAAATGATATGAAAAGTTCGATTGCTTGTTTTGTTTCTGCTGTAAGTGAATACATA
The DNA here is from genome assembly GCA_902561155.1 of uncultured Pelagibacteraceae bacterium. Taxonomy (GTDB): domain Bacteria; phylum Pseudomonadota; class Alphaproteobacteria; order Pelagibacterales; family Pelagibacteraceae; genus Pelagilacustribacter. The sequence goes on along the minus strand of CACEOY010000005.1, from coordinate 67,771 downwards.
AAAAAAAACAAAAATTTCAATGGTTCAATAAGTTTTCTCATCACTGGAGATGAAGAGGGATACGCTACTAACGGAACAAAAAAAGTTGTTGAATATTTAAAAAAGAAAAAAGAAAAAATAAATTTTTGTATAGTTGGAGAACCAACTAATCCAAAAAAATTGGGTGAAATGATTAAAATTGGACGTAGAGGTAGTCTTACAGCTGAACTAGAAATATTTGGAACTCAGGGTCATATTGCATATCCACATCTATCTAATAATCCTATCAATACGTTAGTAAAAATTTGTTCAGAACTCAAAAGAAAAAAATTAGATAAAGGAAACAAAAATTTTCAACCCTCAAATCTAGAATTTACAAGTCTTTACGTGCAAAATAAAGCACATAATGTTATTCCATCTTCTGCTAAAACTCAGTTTAATGTAAGATACAATAATCTTCAGACTGCCACAAAACTTAAGAGAAAAATAAATCTGATCATAAAAAAAATTTCTAAAAAGAACAAATGTAATTACAAAATTAATTATTTAGAAAATGGAGACTCTTTTTTAACAAAGCCTGGCAAAAATATTTTATTAGCCAGAAAAGTAATTAAGAAAATCACTAAGGTTACTCCTGTTTTTTCTACTACTGGAGGTACATCAGATGCGCGATTTATAAAAAAAATTGCTCCATGTCTAGAATTTGGATTAGTAAACAAAACTATGCATAAAATTGATGAGTGTGTTTCTTTAAAAGATCTAAGCAAACTCAAAAAAATTTATTACAATTTTTTAATTGAGTATTTTAAGTGAAGACAGGCTTTATATCTTCTAAGAGTTCATTAAATCATGATACTGGTAATGGACACCCAGAAAATAAATATAGAATACAATCCATTTTAGAAAAATTAAAAAAAAGAAATTTCTCTAATCTACAATGGAGTGAGCCAGGAAAGTTTGATGAGTCTTATCTCAGTAAAACTCATAATAATCTTTATATCAAAGAAGTAAAAAATGCCTTTCCAAAGAAAGGACAAATCTTTTTAGATGGTGATACTGTAATTTCTCCTGGAAGCAAAGAGGCATCTTATGATGCTGTAGCCTCAATCATTTCTGCAATCGACTCTGTTAAGACTAAAAAATTAAAGAATGCCTTTTGTGCAGTAAGACCACCTGGACATCATGCTGAATACGATAAAGCTATGGGGTTTTGTATTTTTAATAATGTTGCTGTTGGTACAAATTATTTAATTGATAAATACAAATTACAAAGAGTTGCAATAATAGATTTTGATGTTCACCATGGCAATGGAACACAAAATATTTTTTATTCCAACGAAAAAGTCTTATATATTTCTACACATCAGTATCCTCATTTTCCTGGAACTGGGGCAAGTCATGAGAAAGGATCTCACAATAATATATTCAATTTACCTTTACCCGCAGGCACCAGCTCTAATGAGTATTTTGATGCTTACGAACACGTTTTAAAAAAACTAAATGAATTTAAACCAGAATTTATATTTTTTTCTGCTGGCTTTGATGCTCATGAAGATGATCCGCTTTCAAATATTAATTTAAAATCACAAGATTATTTTGAGATAACAAAAAGAACATTGATAGCTTCAAGAGATTATTGTAAAGGAAATATAGTTTCTATTCTTGAAGGTGGCTACGATTTAAATGCATTAGCAGAAAGTACAGAAGAACATATTAAAGCTCTTATAGAATTTTAATTATGAAAAAACTTTATAAAGTAAAAAAATCTAAGATTGACAACAGAGGTTTATATGCTGCTAAAAGTATAAAAAAGGATACTAAAATTATAGAGTACAAAGGAAAAATTATTACTGTTAAAGAAACGGAAACCAATCCTAAATTTGATAACGATAAAGCAATATATTTATTTAATTTAAACAAAAAATATGATTTAGACGGCGACTTTAAATACAATACTGCTAGACTTATAAATCATTCTTGCGATCCTAATTGTGAAGTTGATGGTGTTGGTCTCAAATTATGGATCTATGCTATTAAAGATATCAAAAAAAATGAAGAGTTAACTTATGACTATGGTTTTAGCTTCGATAAAGATTATAAGGATTTTCCATGTAGGTGTGGTGCAAAAAATTGTGTTGGTTTTATTGTAAATTCACAATCAAGATGGAGGATCAAAAAATTGAGGAAGAGGAAATTTGTTAATAAGTAACTTTGTATAAGTATAATCCTCTTGAGGGAGCAGGAGGTGCGCAAAGAGATCTTTTTTTTAAATCAAATAATCTTTTTAATTTATCGATATTCCATTTTCCTTCACCAATAACTTTTAAACATCCCACCATAGATCTTACTTGTTGTTGTAGGAAAGACTTAGATGAAAAAATTATTATAATTTTATCGCCTTTTTTTGTGAGAGAAGATTTTTCAATAGTTCTTACAGGTGATTTTGCGCCACAAGATGATGATCTAAAAGCATTAAAATTATGTGTTCCAGAAAATAATTTAATGGCTTTTTTCATATTTTTGACATTTAATTTTTTTTTAACCAACCAAGCTCTATTATTATCTAATACTAAAAAATTTTTTCTATTAACTATTATGTATTTATAGGTTCTTTTTTTTGCATTAAATCTCGAATGGAAATTTAATTTTTTTTTCTTAATGGAATGAACGCTTATATTTTTTTTACTTAAAAAAAAGTTTAAAGAATTCAAGAATTTTTTATCATTTTCTATTTTATCACAAAAAAAGTTTGCTGATTGACCGACTGCATGAACACCGGCATCAGTTCTTCCAGAACCGATAATTCGTATATTTTTTTTTAATATTTTTCTTAAAGCTCTCTCTATCTCATTTTGAATTGAAGAACCATTTTTTTGATATTGCCAACCGTTGTAAGACGTACCGTCATATTCTATAATTATTTGATAATTTGACTTCAATTTATTTTAGTGCCTTCCTTTAAATTGTTGCCTATTAAAAATTCTATAGCATTCATTTCCCTTTTACCCTCTCTCTGTAGTTTTAAAATTTGAATAGCATTTACTTTACAACCTATGGTTAATTTGTCGTCAAGTACTTTACCTTCCTCACCTTTTTGAATTATTTCTTTAGCTTTTAAAATTTTGATTCTTTCATTTTTTAACAAGCACCAGGCACCTGGTTTAGGATTAAATGCATTAATTTTTGCAATAATGTTTTCGGCTTTGTCTTTCCAATTTATTCGAGTTTCAAGTTTATCTATTTTTTTTGCATACGTTGCATTTTTTTCATTTTGTTGTTTAAATTTTCCTTTACTCGAAAAAATTAATTCGATTGAATCCTTTAAAGCTCCTGCTCCCAAAACAGATAGTTCCTTACTTAATTCTCCACTTGTTGTATCTTTATTAATCTTCACTGAAACTTGTTTTATAAAAGGTCCAGCGTCAAGTTTTTTCTCTATTTTCATTATCGAAATTCCTGTTTCTTTATCTTTATTTAAAATAGCTCTTTCTATAGGGGCTGCACCTCTCCATTTAGGTAGTAGAGATGCATGCAAATTTAAAAAAATTAAATTAGGATTTTTTAAATAAATATTGGGAATTATTTGCCCATAAGCAACAACTACAACAAGATCTGGATTTAATTTTATAAAGTTTTTATATTCATTTTCACTATTTAAATTATTCGTATTTACCTTTATTCCCTCATTTTCAGAGAAAACATGGACAGCGGTTTTAAGTGTTTTTTGACCCCTAGATTTTTTTTTAGGTGGTTGAGTATAAACACAAACAATTTTATGTTTAGATTGTTTTAAAACTTTTAAGGTTGGTATAGAGAACTCAGGAGTTCCCATAAAAACAATTTTCAATGACATTTGATTTTTGAAGTTAAACTATTACCCTATCAATTTCTTTTATTTGTTTTTTGGTTTTTTTTAAAATTAAATCTTTTTTTAGTTTTGATAAGTGATCTATAAACAATACTCCGTTCAGATGGTCAACTTCGTGCTGAATACAAGTAGCTAAAAGCCCATCAGCATTGATTTCCCTTTTTTTACCATCATAATCCAAGAAATTCACTTTGCATGAGCTGGGTCTTTTAACTTCAGCGAACTGATTTGGTATTGATAAACACCCTTCCTCGTATGAAATTAGTTCATCTGATTTGAAAGTAATTTGAGGGTTAACAATAAATAAAGGGTCTTTTTTCTCACCCTCTTTTGACAGGTCAATTACAATAATTCTTTTTAAAACACCAACTTGAACTGCCGCAAGTCCAATTCCTGGAGCTGCGTACATAGTCTCTAACATGTCATCCATTAAGTTTTTTACTTCAGTATCTACCGAAGTAACTGGTACAGAAACTTTTCTAAGTAATGGGTCTGGTATTGTTATTATTTGTTTTTTTGTCATTATAGTTTTTACTACAATTATATTCTTAAAGGTAGAGCAGTCGAGAGAATCTCATTTCTAAATTCTTTTAAGTTTAATTTATTTAATAAATTTGTAATAAAATATATTGTTTCAGGGTCTAAATTGTTAACCTCATCTTCACCTATAATTTCAACAATTTTTAAAGCTAAATAACCTTTTTCACCTTTTTTAGCTAAATCATTTAAACTATCAGGAATATTATAGTTTTCTGATAAAGCTTTATGATTAATTTCTTTAGGAATTATAACCCCATCATTCTCAAGGGACTCTAAAACAGCAACATCCTTAGCAGAATAAAAATAGCTTCTATTCCTTTTTATTTTTTTATAAATGCTATCTAATTCTTTTTGGGTTTTTTTAATTGGATAGTCTTTCTCATAGAAGTATCTTACAAGTTTTGATTTATGTAAAGTTTTGTCATCAAACTTGATTTTTTTTTGATTTAAACTTTTGTTTGAAACTATATTTTTTTCAACTGTATTTAAGTAATTTTCAGGAATTTCACTTAACTCAAGTTCTTTAAGTCTGTCGCTTAAAAATTCAGCATAAACTTTTGATAAGTTATCTTTTTTGAAAAGGTCCTTTAATAAAAAAAGTAAATCTAATTTATTTTTGGTATTATCTGACAATAAAAATTTTTGATATATTAGTGCTCTACTCTCAATTTTCTCAAGAGATTGATAAACAGTTTTGGCGTTAATCAACGTATTAAGTTCAAATGGTATCTGTTTATATATTTTGAAAATTTGACTTTTATCTACTTGACCTTTATTAGCTGCAATCTCTATGTTTTTAATTTTTTCTTTATCACTTATATCATCTATTGAAATTAAATTAGCTGAATTCATGTATTCCCAAATACTTTTTTTTGTCTTTTCGTTTGGTTCATATTTAAAGTTTGGGAAAGTTATACTTGATAAGTAAAAGTTCAATAAATTATTGTCCATAATTTTTTTATTTTTATTCTCTGATACACCTAATAAAACATTTAAGGCATTATCAAAAAACTTATCAGATTTTTTTTGTTCTTTTAATATATCGTGAAGAAGTTGCGCTTGACCTTTTTTATTATTAAAAACTAAACAATAAATCTTAAATTTTTCTAAATAAGGATCTTTTATATCTCTCCCAATAAAGTTAACTTTTTCACAACCAATTTTGATATTTGCATTTGAAATATTTCTATCGACTAAATATTGAATAATTTTATTTTTGTTAGGAAAATCATTATTTTTTGTTAAGAACTGCTCGATAAGATCATCTTTTTTATTTTTTATAAGCCAATTAATTTTGATGTCCAGAAAATCTTTTTCGCTTAAATTTTCTGGAGCATATGAGTAGGAGAATAAAGTATTGAGAAAAATATTTTCAGCAGTTTCAGAAAGGTTTAATTTATTTAAACGTGCAATTGTTTTTTGTATGTTTTTGCCATCAGTATTAGCCCACATAGATAATTCAAAATTATATTTATCAGGGTCCCAGATCCCGTAAAGTAAAGTGTCATTTTTTTCTGGGGAAGTTTGCTCTTGAATTATACTGTTTGTTGTAATTTTATTTTTATTAATTAATGGACTTGGAATTTTCTGCTCTTGGGTTTTTTTCTCTTCCTTAAAATTATTAGAAGAGTTTTTTTTCCAAATATCAACTTCATTTTCTGCGTAAGAGTTGCTGAAATTTGAAAAAATAATTAAAAAAAAAAATAATTTATTTAAGTCTGATAATTTCATTTGTTATATCAGTATTAAATTTTTTATCAGGTTTTGAAAAATTGATTTTCTCTAATAAAAAAACTATTAAAATCAGAAGACCTGCAAATGCTATTAACTTAAGCACTTTTTGCATCATGGAGTCTCTTAAACTTTTTTGTCGATTGAATTTAAGTTGCATAGTTAAAAAATATATTTAAACTCGGAAAATAAGACAAATTTGTGATAAATCAAATTTTAATTAGGATTATATTTGAATAAAAGCCTTGTTTTAACAGGAATGATGGGTGTAGGTAAGTCTACAATAGGTAGATTAATAGCTAAAAAACTTAAGGTTAAGTTTATTGATGTTGATAAAATTATAGAAAAAAACCAAAAAAAATCTATAAAGCGAATATTTGAAGACAATGGTGAAAGCTATTTTAGAAAATTAGAAGAAAAAGTTACACTTAAAATCCTCAATAATAGTAAATCAGTAATAGCACTAGGGGGAGGGGCATTTATAAATAATGCAATTAGAGAAAAGGTATTAAATTCCTGTGTAAGCGTTTGGTTAAAAGTAGACCTTGATAAGCTTAAAAAACGCTATGTTAAGAATGATAGACGACCCCTTTTAAATAAGAAAAGATTAAATGCTGACGTTAAAAAAATATATCAATCAAGAAAAAAAATATATGGTTTATCAAATTTTAAAATAAACTGTGATAATATTGATAAGACAAAAATTGTGCAAAAAATATTAAATTTTTATGAAAATTAATCGATTAAAAGCAAAAGATTACTCAATCATAATAGGCAAAAATTCCTTAACTAGTTTAGCCTCGGAAGTTAAAAGTCATTGTCCTAAATGTAAAAAAATTGCTGTAATAATTGACAAAAAAATACCAAAAAAATTTTTGACTACACTTAGAAAAAATTTAAAAAAATACAAACTATTATTTTTTTTTGTTTCCTCTTCTGAAAAAATTAAGAATTTGGACCAAACAAATTTGTTGGTGAATAAATTGCTTGAATTGAATTTTAACAGATCAGATCTAATAATAGCTTTAGGTGGAGGTGTCGTTGGTGATATGACAGGTTTCGTAGCTAGTATTTTTAAAAGAGGAATTAATTTTATAAATTTACCCAGCACACTTCTATCTCAAGTAGACTCTTGTATTGGTGGAAAGACAGGTGTTAATTCTAAATACGGAAAAAATTTAATTGGTTCATTTTACAATCCTAAAGTGGTAATTTCAGATACTGAACTACTTAAATCTTTACCAAGAAGAGAAATCATTTGTGGATATGCCGAAATTTTGAAACATGCAATTATCAATGATAAAAATTTTTTTAATTTTTTAAAAAAAAATACAGAAAATATCATTCTTCTTGAAAACAAGATTTTGAGTAAAAGTATTTTAAAAAGCTGTAAAATTAAGTTAAATTTTACTGAAAGAGACTTCAAAGAAAAAAATTTAAGAATGAAATTAAACTTTGGTCATACTTTTGCACACGCACTAGAAATTCAAAATAAATATTCGAACAAATTAAATCATGGTGAGGCAGTTTTAATTGGTATGTTAATAGCTATAAAAATTTCAAAATTTAATAATATATGCTCAGCTAAGACTCTAGATGAAGTTGAAAATTTATATAAAAAATTTTCGTTAACAAAAAATTTAAGTAAACACCTTAAAAGAAATGAAATTTTAAAATCTATAAAATTTATGAAAAATGATAAAAAAAAAGATGACGAAAAAATAAGTTTTATTTTGTTAAATAATATTGGGAAAACTTCTATTCCAGGAAAATTTAAATATAAAATTTCTCAAGTTAAAAATTTAGTAAAAAAGTTATTTTAAACGAATTTCAAGTGCATGTAATTTTTCATGAAATTCGTTTTTAAAAATTTTCATTATAATTTTTTCAGCTTCAAGCCTTCTAAGTTTATTAAGGTAATTTGACTTAATTTCTAAAATTAAATGAAGTTTACCTTTTTGAAAAGATTTATGACCTTTATGGGCATGTGAATTATCTATTATTTTGATTTCCTCTAACTTAATTTTACTTTTTATTTTTTTTTTAATTTGGTTTATATAAAGACTCATAAAAAAACACATTATATATAAAAAAATTAAATTATGAAAATTATTTGTGATTGGGAAAATTGTAAAGAGCAAGGAAATTATAAAGCTCCGATAGAAAGAGATAATGTACGAAAATATAGATTGCTTTGTTTAAAGCATATTAAAATTTTTAATAAAAACTGGAATTATTTTGAAAATATGAATGATCAAGAAATTGAATATTTTCTTAAATCAGATTTGACATGGCATAAATCAACCAAAAGTTTTGGATCCTCAGAAAATTTTTTTAACTTACTATGGAATAATGCGTTAGAAGATAAACTAAATATTTTTAAAACTTCTAGTTTCAAAGATTTTAAAAAATCTAATTTATCTTCAAAAGAAAAAGACGCTTTTGATATTTTAGAATTAAATTATTCTGCAAAATGGCAAGAAATTCAGCAAAAATTTAAATATCTTGTAAAGAAATATCATCCTGATAAAAACCAGGGTAGTAAAAAATATGAAGATAAGTTAAAAAAGATTACTTTAGCTTACAGTCAACTAAAGATGAACTTAGGAAAGAAATAACTATGAGCACATCACAATTTGTTGCAAAACCAGATATTAAAATTTCTGTAAAACAAACGTTTGGATTTGATAGTAATATGGAGCTTAATGGTTTTTCAAAAAAAAATGAATATGTTCCAAAAATTGATCCAGATTACAAATTCGATAAAGATACTACCTTAGCAATTTTGGCTGGCTTTTCTTTTAACAAGAGAGTTTTAATTCAGGGCTATCATGGAACGGGAAAATCTACTCACATTGAGCAAGTGGCTGCAAGATTAAACTGGCCATGTGTTAGGGTTAATTTAGATAGTCATGTTAGTAGAATAGATCTAATCGGTAAAGATGCAATAGTTCTTAAGGACGGTAAACAAGTAACAGAATTTAAGGAGGGCATTTTACCTTGGTCTATACAAAACCCAGTTGCCCTTGTGTTTGATGAATATGATGCTGGAAGACCTGATGTAATGTTTGTCATCCAAAGAGTTTTAGAGAGTGAGGGAAATTTCACATTATTAGATAAAAATAAAGTTCTTGAGCAGCATGATTTTTTCAGAATGTTCGCAACAACAAATACTGTGGGCTTAGGTGATACCACAGGACTTTATCATGGTACCCAACAAATAAATCAAGGTCAAATGGATAGATGGAATATAGTTTCAACTTTAAATTATCTTTCAACTGATAAAGAGTTAGAAATTATTTTGGCTAAAAATAAAAAATACAATAATAAAGAGGGAAAAGAAATTATATTAAATATGATAAAAGTTGCGGATTTGACTCGAAAAGGTTTTATGCTTGGAGATATATCTACAGTAATGAGTCCAAGGACTGTGATGCATTGGGCAGAAAACATAAGTATTTTTAAAGATAAAGGTTATGCTTTTAGAGTTACATTTCTAAATAAATGTGATGAAATTGAAAAAAAAATAATTTCAGAATATTATCAAAGATGTTTTGGAGAAGAATTGCCTGAGTCTTCAATAAACGTTCAAATATAAAGTGCAAAAAAAAGAAGAAATACTTGAGAACTTTAAAACTGCAATTAGGTCTACAATTAAGTCAATTTCAGATAAAGAAGATATTGAAGTAAGTTTTGGTGGCCAAGATATATTAAGTGAAAATAATAAATTAAAACTTCCTGAGATAAATGAATTTCAAAATAAAATTAATTTTGATCTTACAAGAGCTATTGCGGATTCCGAGTCACTTAAATTAAAATATAGCAATAAAAAAATTCTTAAGAATTTCGAACCTAAGGGCTCAAAAGCTAAAAAGTTATATCAAATAGCAGAAAAAATTAGGTATGAGTCTCTTGGTATTCAAGAATACCAAGGAATTAAAGAGAATCTTATTAATTATTACTCTAATGTGAAACCTTCTCAGAATAAACAGGATGATATTTATTTTGCATTTGAAAACTACTTAAGAAAAGAATTTTATAAATTAAATGAAAAATTAAAACTAGAGAAGGTTTCGGCTAAATTTAAAAAGAACTTTGATAAAGTCTTTAAAACCAAAATTGATGAAATAAAACAAAATGCTAGTAAACAAGAGCTTTTTAACTCCGCTATTTCTGAAATAATTCAAAATTTGGATATTGAAGAAACTTCTGATTATGAAGAAATAGATAATAAAAAAGAGGAAGATAACAATAAAGATATTGACAATAAAGACGATACTAATCAAAAAAAAGAGACCAAACTTGATGAGAATTCAGAAATGGCAATTGACACTAGTGTACCAGAATTAGATAATTTAGCAGATGAAAATGATAGGGATACTAGTGAAGTAGAAATTGAAGATACCTCGAATGAATCTGAAAAGAGAATGAGGTCAAAAAATATCTTTGGAGATCAAAAATATAAGTTTTACACAAAAGAATTTGATGAAATAATAGCTGCAGATGAACTTGAGACTGAGGAAGAGCTTTTTAGATTAAGACAAAATTTGGATCAACAATTATTGCAATTAAAGAGTTTTATACTGAAACTTGCAAATAAATTACAAAGAAAATTATTAGCTAAACAAAATCGATCATGGGATTTCGATTTAGAGGAAGGAACTTTAGATACTTCAAAACTTTCAAGAATTATCATAGATCCTTTAAACTCTTTATCATTTAAAAAAGAGAAAAAAACAGAGTTTAAAGATACTTTAGTGACTATTCTTATAGATAACTCTGGTTCAATGAGAGGTAAACCGATTTCAGTTGCTGCAATTTGTGCGGATATCTTGTCTAGGACCTTGGAAAGATGCTCAGTAAAAGTAGAAATTCTGGGATTTACAACAAAACATTGGAAAGGTGGTTCAAGTAGAGAATTATGGATGAAAAATGATAAACCACAATCTCCTGGAAGATTAAATGACCTTAGACATATTATTTATAAGTCCGCTGATACGCCTTGGAGATTAGCCAAAAAAAACATGGGTTTAATGTTGAAAGAGGGTTTGCTTAAAGAAAACATTGATGGTGAAGCTTTAAAATGGGCTTTTGAAAAAATGTCAAAAAGAAAAGAAGATAGAAAAATTTTAATGGTTATATCAGATGGCGCTCCAGTGGATGACTCTACGTTATCTACTAATTCAAGTGATTTTTTAGAGACGAATTTAAAAAATACAGTTCAGTGGATTGAAAATAAGTCAAATGTTGAACTTCTAGCTATTGGTATAGGACATGATGTTACAAGATATTATAAGAAAGCTGTTAAAATCACAGATGTTCAAGATTTGGGTGACGTAATGATAAATCAATTAACAGACTTATTTAAAGATGACAAAAGAGTCTTAAATTAATAATATTAAATTTTAATTTTCAGATCTGCTAAATCGTTGACCTTATTTACCAATAGTCTAAAAGGTATTAACATTACCAACGCTACTGTTAGTTTTACTGTAAGATCTCCTAGAGCTAAAGTAAACCAAGGTATATCGGTATTATAAAACGCTATTGTGAAAAATAGAAAAGTGTCAAAAATAGAACCTAATATTGAAGATGTAAGCGGAGCTACATACCAAATTTTCTTTCTTAGTTTATCAAATATATTTACATCTAAATTTTGAGCTATGATAAATGCTGTGGCAGAACCTATAGCAATTCTAATAGATATTACGTCGTTAAAATTCGTTGAGACAAATAATGTTAAAATTATTCCTATAAAAAAGCCAACTAGAACAATTTGTCTCGCAGTTTTTTTTCCAAATATTCTGTTAGCTAAATCTGTAATTAAAAATGTAATTGGATAACTGAATGCTCCATAAGTAAGAATATTCTCCAACTCATAAAATTTTACAGGAAATTGAACTAAGTAATTTGATGCAATTACTATAAATCCCATGAAAAGGGATAATATAAAAAATAATTTTCTTTGAGTGGTCATCAAATTATTTTATTTTTGAGAAACTATGGAAAACTTTAACTTTTGGGCCCTTTTTGATAAATTTTTTCTTTTAGCAGTTTTTAAAAATTTATCCAAGCCGCCTTTAAAATCAACTGTTCTAAGAGCTGCATTGCTTACGTTAAGTCTAATGCTTCTCTTAAGAATATCACTCTTAAAAGAAATTTTTTTGAGATTTGGTAAAAAACGTCTTTTCGTTTTGTTATTTGCATGACTAACGTTATGTCCTTTTAAAGGTAAAACGCCAGTAAGCTCACATTTTTTTGTCATAGTACTGAATGGTATAGTTGTAAGCATTAATTTGGTCAAGAGCTAATTATGAACCTGCGCCAACAATTTCACTTACATTTTTAATTTTTTCTTTTTCCAATATATCAATTAATTCGCTTTTGATCTTTTTTACTATTCCAGGTCCTTCATAGACCATGCCTGTATAAAGCTGTAATAAACTTGCACCTGCTTTTATTTTTTCATAAGCAGTCAAACCAGAAGTGACGCCTCCTACTCCGATAATTGTAATTTCACCTTTACTCTCCTTATAAAATTTTTTAATTAAATTGTTTGAAATCTTAGCCAATGGCTCTCCAGATAAACCTCCAAATTCATTCTTAAATTTTCCAGTCAAATTTTCTCTATTCTTGTCTGTTGTATTTGAGATAATGATACCACTTATATTAAATTCTTTCACTAACTCAATTATATTAGCTACTTCATTTGGAGCTATGTCAGGAGAAATTTTTAATACTAATGGTTTTTGTATCTTATTTTTTTTCGTAAATTCATTAATATTTTTGAGAAGTAGCTGCAGAGTATTTTTATCGTGAAAATCCCTTAATCCAGGAGTGTTAGGAGAAGAAATATTTATAGTTATATAATTTGCAAAATTATAAATTTCTTTAATACACTTTAAATAATCTTCAACTTTGTTTTTACTATCTCTATTTGGTCCAACATTAATACCTAAATAATTAGTTGGAGAATTTTTTTTTAGTCTTTTAGAAACTTTTTCTAAGCCATCATTATTAAAACCCAACCTATTTATTAGAGCTCGGTCATCCTCAAGTCTAAACACTCTAGGTTTTGGATTGCCATACTGCTTTTTTGGAGTGACTGTTCCAACTTCAATAAATCCAAAACCAAATTTAAATAATGAATTATATACCTCTGCACTTTTGTCGAACCCAGCGGCTAAGCCTATTGGGTTTGTTAATTTTGTACCAAATACTTTGGTCTTTAAAATTGACTCATTTTCAACTCTAAATATTTCTTCAGGTAAAAAATTATACTTTAAAGATTTGATTGCTAAATCATGAGCCATTTCCGGATCAATTTTAAAAATAAATGGCTTTAATATTGAAAACATTTAATTAATTTTATCTTTTATCAGTTTTACAGTTTCTTTCACACCAAAAAAGCTGACAAAAAATCCCATTCTTGGTCCGTCTATATCACCAAATAAAACTTGATAAATTAACTTAAACCAATCCCTAAGGTTTTTTTCATATCCATTTTCTTTGCCGACAGAATATACAATAGTTTGAATTTCTTCTGGCGGCATATTTTCACTTATTTTTTCAATTTTATTTGCAAGATTCGTTAATGCTTTTTTTTCTTGTCCATTAGGTTTTTTGTAAATTTTATTTGGTTTAAGTTTGTTTTTATAAAATTTAATTGCATTTTCTGTAAGACTATCAAGAATTGGGTTATTTTCTGGTTTGGCGTTTTTGTTAAACCTATTTATAAATTTCCATAAAGTTTTTTTATCATCTGTATTGCTCGAGCCTACAAGATTCAATAGCATTGAAAAAGACATCACTGTATTCTCTCTTGGCGGATTTCCATTATGAATATGCCAAACAGGATTTGATAATTGATCTTTTTCTTTTTGTTCAGGAAATTTTTCTATCAGAGATAAATATTCATCGACAGCTTTTGGCACAACGTCTGAGTAAAGTTTTTTTGCTCTCTTTGGATTTTGATACATATATAATGAAAGGCTTTCAGGAGACGCGTAATTCAGCCATTCTTCTATAGTGATACCATTTCCTTTAGATTTAGAAATTTTTTCGCCTTTTTCGTCCAAAAAAAGTTCATAAGCAAAACCTCCGGGTGGTGTTTTTCCTAAAATTTTACAGATCTTGCTTGATAGTATTGCACTCTCTGTAAGATCTTTTCCATACATCTCAAAGTCTACATCAAAAGTAAACCATCTCATTGCCCAATCGACTTTCCATTGTAATTTACAATTTCCATCGTAAATATTTGTTTGAATTTTTTTACCTTCATTATTGAAAATAATTTTACCGGTCTTTTTATCTAAATCTAAGACAGGAATTTCTAAAACTTTTCCAGTATCTGGACACAACGGTAAAAATGGACAATAAGTCTTTCTTCTTTCAGATCTAAGAGTTGGTAAAATAATATTCATTATTTCATCGTATTTTTCCGCTACTCTTTTTAAAGACTCATTAAAAGTACCATTTTTATAATTTTCAGTAGAGCTTTTAAAAGAAAATTCAAAATTAAATTTTCTTAAAAATTTTTTTAACATCGTATTATTATGTTCGGCAAAACTTTGAAACTTTCCAAAGGGATCTGGGATTGCAGAAAGTGGTTTTCCTATATTATTTTTCAGAATTTCATCATTGGGGATATTTTCTGGAACCTTTCTTAAACCATCCATATCATCAGAAAAAGTAATTAGCTCAGTGCTTATTTTTTCAACATACCGTAATGCATTTATCATCATAGTTGTTCGTGACACTTCACCAAAGGTCCCAATATGAGGTAAACCACTTGGTCCATAACCTGTCTGAAAAATAATTTTTTTTTTGGCTTTTATTATGTCTTTTCTTTCTTTAAGCAATTTTCTAATTTCTACAAAAGGCCAGGCTGAAGTAGATTGTATCGCGTTATTATCTAGCATAATAAAGGTTTATAAAATTTTCTTTGTAAAATACAGTTTTTAATTAATTAAATACAGTTGAATTTTTTTGGTATTTAAATAGTCTCAAATTAATGTCTTCAAATAAAACAGTTTTTTTCTTGATAGGTGTTTTGCTTACTATTCTTGGATCGTCTATGTTAATCCCTTATGCTGTACAAGTCATTCAAAATGAAAATAGTCACAGTTTTATAGGAGCTTCATTTATCACTATTTTTATCGGTATTTTATTTATTCTTTCTAATTTAGAAGAACAATTTAAACTAAACTTGCAACAGACTTTTTTATTTTCAGCATTGGCTTGGTTCCTTATTGCATTATTTGGAAGTTTACCTTTTTTGTTATCGCCAATACCGTTTTCAATTAGTGAAGCATTTTTTGAAAGTATGTCAGGCATAACAACGACCGGAGCAACAGTTATTACCAACTTAGATAATACACCTAAAAGCATTTTATTGTGGAGAGCGATTATGCAATGGTTAGGTGGGATTGGAATAATAGTGATGGCAATTACAATTCTTCCTTTATTAAAAGTTGGAGGAATGCAGCTTTTTAAAATGGAGGGACCACTTTCTACTGAAAAAATTCTTCCGAGAACATTAGAAGTAGCTACAATACTTATATTAACTTATTTGGTTCTAACCTCACTATGTGCTTTTTTTTATTGGTTATTTGGAATGTCAATTTTTGACAGCATAGCTCATTCTATGACAACTCTTGCTACAGGAGGTTTCTCAACTCATAATGAGTCTATTGGTTTTTTTAGTAGCTCTAATATAGAAATAGTAGCGAGTATTTTTATTGTTTTAGGGAGCATACCTTTTATTACTTATCTTAAATTTATTAAAGGAAATAAAAAAATTTTTTTAAATGATATTCAAATAAAAGGTTTGATTTACATCTTAATCATTTCTATTTTAATTATGTTCACCTATCTTCTTATAATAAGCGAAGAAACATCAGTTTTAGATAATTTTAGGATTTCGTTTTTTAATGTTATATCAATTTTGTCAGGCACAGGTTATGTGACTGATGATTTTGGTTTATGGGGTAAATTTTCATTAATATTTTTTTTATTTTTAATGTTTATTGGAGGATGTGCTGGATCAACTGCATGTGGAATTAAAATATTTAGGCTTCAAATGTTGTTAGTATTTTTAAAGAATCAAATTAAGAAGCTTATTTCGCCGAATAGTGTTGTGATAATTAAATACAATAATCAAAAAATTTCAGATGATTTTATGAAATCTGTTATTACTTTTATTTTTTCTTTTATATTTATTTTTTTAATTTTGGCTTTAATGTTATCTTTATCAGGACTGGATTTTTTAACAGCAATTTCAGGTGCAGCTAGTGCGATTTCAAATGTGGGGCCTGGACTAGGTGATATGATAGGCCCAGATGGTAATTATAAAAATATCCCAGATGTTTCAAAGTGGATTTTATCCTTCGGCATGTTGTTAGGTAGATTGGAATTATTTGCTATTCTGGTTTTATTTTTTCCATCTTTTTGGAGAAATTAAACTATGGAAATTTATAAAAAACAAACACTCTCAGAATCATTTACTGTTTATTTTGATCGAAGAATGATAAAAATTTTATTACTTGGTGCTATAAGTGGTTTTCCTTGGGTCATAATTGGTAGCAGTCTGAGTCTTTGGTTAAAGGAAGATGGTTTAAGTAGAAGCACCATTGGTTGGGCTGGTTTAATATTTGCTGTATATGCTTTTAATTATCTATGGGCTCCAATTATAGACAGAGTTAGAATTCCTTGGTTAACTAAGAAAGTTGGTCATAGACGTGGTTGGATTATATCTATGCAAACTTTAATTTTAATTTGTTTAGTTTGTTGGAGTTTAATAAATCCAACTGTAAATTTGACATTGGTTATTAGCATTGGGCTTGTAATTGCAATTGCATCTGCAACTCAAGATATTACGGTTGATGCTTTAAGAATAGAGCAAATAGGTGAGCATGAAGGCAGATCAATGCAGGCAGGTGCTGCAATGGCGGTAGTCGGTTGGTGGACTGGATACAAATTAGGTGGAGTTGTAGCTCTAAATGCTGCTGAGTTATTTCAGCAATTAGGTTACGAAAACTACTGGCAAATAACTTTTTTAGTTTTAGGAATGCTGATAATTGTTTGTAATATTGGTCTTATGTTTGTAAATGAACCTCAACCTATTGATAGAGCTGAAAGTCAGAGACAAACTGATAAATTAATCGAGGATAAATTAGGTTCTCCAAGTATCCTAAAAAAAGTACTTGCTTGGTTAACAGGCACTGTAATCGGTCCAGTAATAAGTTTCTTTAAAAAAAACGGCTTTAATATTGCAATTGCAATTTTAGGTTTTGTATTTTTGTTTAAGATTGGTGAAGCTTTCTTAGGAAGAATGTCTGTTATCTTCTATAAAGAAATAGGGTTCACCAAATCAGATATAGCTTTATATTCTAAAGGTCTTGGATGGATTACAACTGTTATATTTACGTTGCTAGGTGGATTATTCGCAATTCGATCAGGTGTTATTAAAGCGATGTTTGTCTCTGGAATATTGATGGCTTCTACAAATCTTTTATTTTCTCTGCTGGCCTGGTCTGGAAAATCTGAATTATTATTTGCTATAGCTGTTATTTTTGATGATATGGCTGCTGCGTTTGCAACAGTTGCTTTTGTTGCTTTTATATCTATGCTTGTAGATAGAACTTATACTGCAACTCAGTATGCTCTTCTATCATCTATTGGAACAGCTGGAAGAACTACTCTTGCAGCATCATCAGGTGCTCTGGTTGATTGGTTAAATGGAGATTGGGGTATTTTCTTTATAATTACTGCGGTAATGGTAATACCCTCTCTTATATTTCTTTACATGATTAAAGATAAACTTAAATTAAATGACTAAATACTTAACCAATAACTTTTCAATAATAAATTTACATAAAAAACCCTCCGCTAAGTCTGAAATAGTTACACAAATGATTTATGGAGACAGTTTCTCACTTAAAAAAAAAACAAAAAACTGGCTTAAAATAAAAATTAAAGAGGATAATTATAAAGGCTATGTGATTAAAAAAAAATTTTCTCAATACATCAAGCCATCACATAAAGTAGCAGTTTTAAAAGCAAAAGTTTATAAATTTCCAAACAAACGAAATGAAATTAGTAGGTTAACTTTTGGCTCAAAAATAAAAGTTTTAAATAAAAAACTAAATTTTCTTAAATTCCAAAAAGGTTGGATTAGCTCAGAAGATATTAAACCGATTTCTTATAAAGAAAAAAATCTTTTTAGTAAAATTAATATTTTTAAAAATGTAAAATATAAATGGGGAGGTAAATCTTTTAAAGGAATCGACTGCTCTGCCTTAGTACAAATTTTTTTAAATTTTCACAAAAAATATTGTCCCAGAGATGCAAAAGATCAGGTCAAATATTTTAGAAAAAATATTACACTTAAAAAAATTAAAAAAAACGATCTTATTTTTTGGAAAGGTCACGTTGCAATCGCCATATCAAATAAAAAACTTATTCATGCTTACGGGCCCATGAAAAAAACAGTTATTATGGGAATTAACCAAACTATTGAAAGAATTGAACGAACAGTAAATTTAAAAGTGATTGGAATTAAAAGACCCTAAAAAGCAAAGGCAGCCTCAGTCTCCCTCGGCTGCCCTTATTCATAACTTAAATGATTCGTGATTTTATCGTTAGACTCTTTTTAGTTGAATGTGAATAATAAATGGCGGAGAGAGAGGGATTCGAACCCTCGAAACGGTTTCCCGTTTACACGCTTTCCAAGCGTGCGCCTTCAACCACTCGGCCACCTCTCCTATTGCTTTTTAAATAATATGTCCGTTGCTTTCATATTGCTTAATGTTCCAAGGGACCATATTCTTTTTTTTATAATTTTGGTGAAATTGTTCTGTTCTAAAATATATGTTACTTTTTGATATTTTTCCTCGTATTTTTTTCTTTCATCTAATACTTCGATTAAAATTATATTTGTTTTGCTCAGCATATTTTTTGCACCTTCTAGCACTTCTAATTCTGAACCTTCTGTGTCAATTTTTAAGACATCAATAAAATTTATATTTTTTTCCTTACAAAAATTGTCTATAGTATCGATTTTTACATCAAAACTTTTAAAATGTTTACTGAGATTTCCTGTAATAAGTTTTCTAGTAAAATTCCATAACTTATCTTTAGCATGGATGGTGTTGAGAGAAGAACCAGACGCAGGAAAAAAAGTATTTAAATAAAATTTTTTAGATCCTTTGACATTAGAAAAAGCTAATTCCTCATATTTAAAATCTTTTAGAATTAAGTTTGGGTTTGGATCAAACAAATGAAAATTAATCTCTTTTTTAATTTCATTTTTTAAACTTCTTGAAAAATTACCTTGAAAACAACCAACATCAAAAATTGTGACTCTAGTTTTTGAGTTATCATTTATTATTTTTGAAATTTCTTTTGAAAAATCATTCATCAAAAATTTATCTACAAGCTTATAAATTAAGTTCATAAAATAAGACATCTATTAATCAAGTTCTACTTGACTTTTGTAATTATTTTGAAGATTTTTGTCTTGATCTTGTTTTTTTAAGACAAAGTTTTCACATACTAAAATATCTAGTTCTGTTCCCATGAAACATTTAAATGCATCTTCTATGGAACAAACGATAGGCTCTCCCCTGATGTTAAATGATGTATTAACAAGTATCGGACATTTGGTTAATTTTTTAAATTTTTCTAATAAATAATAATATTTAGGATTTGTTTCTTTATGAACCGTTTGAATTCTTGCAGAATAATCTACATGGGTAACGGCTGGAATAGATGATCTTTTTAAATTTAGCCTGTCAATGCCAAATAAATTTTTATTTTTTTCAGTTTCTTTTATTTGAATATTTTCCTTAACATTAGCAACTAGGAGCATATATGGACTATCACAATTTAATTCAAACCAATCGTTTAAATCCTCTCTTAATATTGAAGGAGCAAATGGTCTAAAGCTTTCTCTGTATTTTATTTTTAAATTTAAATTTTTTTGCATTTTTTCAGATCTTGGATCAGCAATTATAGATCGACAACCCAAAGCTCTAGGACCGAATTCCATTCTGCCTTGAAACCAACCAACTATTTTTCCATTACTCAATTCATTCGCAACTTCATTTATAAGATTTTCGTTTTGAAATTTAAGAAAATTTGCTCCTAATTTTTGTAAGCTTTTTTCAATAAATTTTTCATCGAACTTAGGTCCTAAAAAAGATCCATTCATTTTATCTAGGGGAGTGCTTGTAATTCTAGGTTGTGAAAGCTCTTGATGCCAATAAGCTAAAGCTGCACCAAGAGAACCGCCCGCATCTCCAGATGCAGGCTGTATCCAAACATTTTTAAAAATTTTGTTCTTTACAATTTTTCCATTAGCAACACAATTTAGGGCAACACCCCCGGCTAAACATAAATTTTGAATATTGGTTTCTATCTGAATATTTTTAACTAGTTTTAAAACTATAATTTCAATAACTTCTTGAACTGATGAGGCTATATCCATGTGAAATTGGGTAAGTAATTCTTTATCTGGATCCCTGACTTTGTGACCAAACAGTTTTGAAAATTTATCGTTAGTCATAGTAAGCCCTGTCGCGAAATTAAAATATTTCATATTTAATCTGAATGAGCCATCTTCTTTAACGTCTATTAGTTCTTTCAGTATCAATTCTGTATATTTAGGTTTACCGTACGGTGCTAAACCCATTACTTTATATTCTCCGCTATTCACCTTAAAACCTGTATAATAAGTAAAAGCAGAGTAAAGGAGTCCAATAGAATGAGGAAAGTAAATTTCTTTTATCATTGAAATCTTATTTTCTTTTCCTATCGCTAGCGTTGTCGTAGCCCATTCACCTACGCCGTCTAAAGTCAAAATTACCGCTTCATCAAAAGGTGAAGGATAATAAGCGCTAGCAGCATGACTAAAATGGTGTTCAGAAAAACTAATTTTTTCAATATCATTAAAATCTTTATCGTTTCTTTTGAGTTGTTCGAATATAAAATTTTTTTGAAAAAGCTTCTCTCTTAACCAAATAGGCATTGACATTAAAAAAGTTGAAAAACCCCTTGGTGCAAAAGCCAAATATGTTTCGAGTAATCTTTCGAATTTTAAGAAAGGTTTTTCATAAAAAACTATCTGGTCTATTTGGGTTAAATTCAATTTAGCTTCATTTAAAACGTATTTAATAGAATTATAGGGATAGCTAGAATCATGTTTCTTTCTTGTAAACCTCTCCTCTTGCGCTGCTGCAATAATTTTTCCATCAATTAGCAGCGCAGCTGCACTATCGTGATAAAATGCGGATATACCCAGTATACTTTTCATTATTTTTTTTTTTTCATAATTATATAATATTTACTTGCTAAAAAATTGTGTAAATAAAAGGAGCCACTACTGAACCCTGGCTAAGAACTATGAGAGCACCAAATAAAGCTAGGACAATAATAATGGGTAACAACCAGTATTTTTTCCTTTCTTTTAAGAAAGAGTAAAATTCTTTAATAAAACTTAGCATTTAAAATTGCCTCCTCATAGTATTTATATTCTTAGATCTTTTAATCCAGTAAGATTTTTCTTTGTTTAACTTAATACTTAATAAATCCTTACCTAATAAACGCATTAAAAGACCTATTGGTGTGATAATTAAAAAATAAATAAACCCCATTACTATTGGAGCTATTACTTTGCCTAAAATTTCACCAAGTTTGATCCAACCTCTTTTTAATGGTGTGAGTAGTTTTGAGTTAATTATTCCAAGAAGTAAGAATGTTAATGAGACGATTATAGCCCAAATTCTTACTGGCTCAGATGCAATAAAAGGCCAAATAGCTATTAACAAAAAAACAATAAAAAAAAGAATACCAAAACTTTTATTGCTATCATTTTTATTCATAGTGAATTATTAACTAATACCATTATTTATTTCAATTTTTTTGTTAAAGTTTGTTTATTTTTAATAAAAATAGATTTCGCAATGTTCTAAAAATTTCAATTTTAGGTATTTTTGATACACCTTCTGTTCTATCTTTAAATTGAAGAGGAATCTGATAAATCTTATAACCAAGTTTATTTACTAAATATATTGTCCCCATAAAAAAACTATAACCTTTAATTTTTACATCATTTATATCTAAATTTTTTAATTTGTTTAAAGCAAAACCTCTAAATGATGATGTAAATTCATCACTTTCAATATTCAAAACTAACTTTATAACTTTATTTCCAACATAGCTAAGACAGTATCTAAACAATTTCATATCGTTTGATGCGCCTTTCATGTACCTGGAACCTATGACAAATGGTTTTTCATTTAAAGCGTCTATGAACAATGGTATAATTTTTGGATCATGTGATAAGTCAGCATCTATGGTTATTAACTTTTCATATTTTTTTTCTTTTGCAAAATTAAATCCTATTTTATGTGCGCTATCTAAGCCTTCTTTTCCTTTTCTGCTAACCAAAAACAAGTTTTGATAATTCTTTTGATAACGTTTGATTATATCTCCAGTTTTATCTGGAGAGTTGTCATCAACTATCAAAATATCGATGTTTGGAATTTTTAAAACAATATCTAGAAAATTAGATATATTATCCACTTCATTGTAAGTGGCTGTAAAAACTAAATTTTTATTCATAAGTTAATTTTTAGATAATATTTTTTTTAACTGATTTATAAAAGACTCACTGTCTGGTAATTTATTTATTTTCATACTTTCTTGTATAGAATTATAATTACTAATTATATGATTTATTTTTTCTAATAGACTGGCAAAATTTCTATTTGAAACAAATATACCTATTCTATTTTCTATTACATGCTCTATTTCTTTAAAAATAATAACTGGTCTTCGTCTTGAAAGTGACTCTAATATTATCATAGGGTAACCTTCAGTAAATGACGGCAAAATCGTAATATTGTTTTTGTCGTACAATTTTATTAATTCTTTTTTATCTCTAACAATATTAAAGATATCTACATTTGATTGTGTTATTTTTTTATCCTCCTCACTTGCGCCAACTATTGTAAGATTTATGTTAGATTGATCTTTAATTAGATTTAGTAATGAAAAAATTCCTTTTTCTTTTTTTATTCTTCCCACATATATTAACTTAATCTTTTTAATAGTTGGCTCTGAATAATTTTCTTTCCATGATGAGTCAAGTTGCGAAGGTGATACGATATATCCTTTTTTTCCCCTTAGAATATATTCTCTACAACTAATTAAAATTGAAAATCTAGTAATTGTTATAAACATTATATGATAAATAAATTTTCCTAATGTTCCTAAAATAATTTTGTATTCATCATAACCATTGCTTCTTAAATAAAGAAAAGGTTTTTGTCCTGAAAATATTAAAATAATACCAGCTAAAAATGTAAATGGTGTGAGTGAAATTATTAAAAATTTAGAATTGTTTTTCGGTAAATTTATAACTTCAGATAAGTAGGAAAAAATACTTGAAAAAGTTTTGATATTTTTAAGATGTATTTTTTGACATCTACTAACCTTGCTTTTTCTTGCAATAACTTTTACATCGAAATATTTATTTAAACCTTCGGGCGTAGATTTCATATCTAAATTATCACAGAAAAACATTTCGTTATTTTGAGAAATTTTCTCATTTGAAATCAAATAAAGTGTATTTTTCATGTTTCCTTATTGATCTTAAGAACACCAATAAATGCCTCTTGAGGAATTTCGACTTTTCCAAATTGCTTAGATCTTGCTTTACCTTTTTTTTGTTTTTCTAAAAGTTTTCTTTTTCTATCCGCAGCTCCTCCTCCATGGATTTTAGTCAGAACATCTTTTTTAAATCCTTTTATAGATTCTCTGGCTATTATTTTACCGCCAATTGCTGCTTGAACAGGTATCATAAAATTATGTCTAGGAATTAGGTCTTTTAACTTTTCACACACTTGTCTACCTGTCTTTTGTGCAAATTCTTTATGAATTATCATTGCTAAAGCATCTACCGACTCGCCGTTTACAAGTATACCTAGCTTAACTAGGGCTCCTTCTCTGTAACCAGAAATTTCATAATCAAAGCTAGCATATCCACTTGAAACTGATTTTAGTCTGTCATTAAAATCAAATACCACTTCATTTAATGGAAGGTCGTAGGATAAAACTGCTCTTTTACCAGAGTAACTTAAATTTGTTTGTATACCTCTTTTATCTTGGCAAATTTTTATTATTGCGCCTAAATACTCGTCTGGCGTAATAATTGTTGATTTAATCCAAGGTTCCTCTATTTTTTCTATTTGCGAAGGATCGGGCATATTAGTCGGGTTTTGCAAGTCAATAATTTCACCTTTTTGTTTATGAACTTTGTAAATTACGCCTGGGGTTGTTGTTATCAAATTAACATCAAATTCTCTCTCTAATCTTTCAGTGATTATTTCAAGATGCAGAAGGCCTAAAAAACCGCATCTAAAACCGAGTCCTAGCGCACTCGAGGATTCTGGTTCATAAGAAAAGCTTGCGTCGTTTAGTTTGAGTTTTGCTAAACCATCTTTAAGTTTTTGAAACTCTGAGCTATCGACAGGAAAAAGTCCGCAGAAAACAACTGGTTTACTTGGTTTAAAGCCTGATAACGGGTTGCTAATTGGATTTAAAGCATCGCATATCGTGTCACCCACTTTTGTCTCTGATAAAGATTTTATACCTGTAATTATAAATCCAATTTCTCCTGAATTTAGTTCATTGATATCTACAGGTTTTGGGGTAAAAACACCTACTTTTTCGATAATATATTCTTTGTTATTAGAAAGTAATTTTATTTTCATGTTTTTTTTAATTTTTCCATCAATTACCCTCACTAAAATTACTACGCCTAAGTAGCTGTCATACCAACTATCAACTAATAAACATTTTAGTTTTTCATCTTTTTTTCCTTTTGGAGAAGGCAAGTTATTAATTATTGCCTCAAGAATATTGTCTATACCCTCACCGGTTTTTCCAGAACATGGAATAGCGTTGGAAGTGTCAATTCCGACAACGTCTTCGATTTCTTGCTTTGTTTTATCTATATCTGAGGCTGGTAAATCAATTTTATTTAAAATTGGAATTACCTCATGATTAATTTCAAGAGCTTGATAAACATTTGCTAAAGTTTGAGCCTCAACTCCCTGTGTGCTATCAACTATTAATAGTGACCCTTCACAAGCAGAAAGAGAACGGCTCACTTCATATCCAAAGTCAACGTGACCAGGCGTATCAATTATGTTGAGTGTATATTCTTTTCCATCTTTTGATTTATATTTAAGTTTTACAGTTTGCGCTTTAATTGTTATTCCCCTTTCTCTTTCAATATCCATTGAATCGAGTACTTGTTGTTTCATTTCACGATCAGTTAAGCCACCACATTTATGAATTATTCTATCCGCAATAGTTGACTTGCCATGATCAATATGCGCAATTAT
The DNA here is from genome assembly GCA_902561155.1 of uncultured Pelagibacteraceae bacterium. Classification (GTDB taxonomy): domain Bacteria; phylum Pseudomonadota; class Alphaproteobacteria; order Pelagibacterales; family Pelagibacteraceae; genus Pelagilacustribacter. Next base: position 42,241 of record CACEOY010000005.1, on the reverse strand, counting down.
TGAAAAATTACGAATTCTATCTATCTCTGACATTACGACCTAATATTCCCGCCAGTTTTATTTTCTACTTCTTTAATAATTTTTTCACTAATTTGATTTAAATCATTATCGGAAAGAGTTCTATCCTCGGCTTGTAAAGAAACATTGATCGCTATAGATTTTTTTTCAGGTGGTAAATTTCCACCTTCAAAGACATCAAATATGTTTACTGATTTAATATTTCTATCAAGGTCTTTGATAATTTTATTTAATTTACCAACTTGATATTTTTTATCAATTACAAAAGCAAAATCTCTCTCAGAAATCTGGAAATCAGAAAATTTAAAGTTTTCTTTTAAAATTCTCAACTTTTTATTTGGTTTAGGGATATTGTCTAAAAAAATTTCAAATCCATAAATATTTTTTTCTTTGTAATCTAATTTAGAAATAATTGACGGATGAATTTCTCCAAATTGAGCAAGTAAGATTCCATCATTTGTTTTAAAGTTTACTGAACCAGATCTTCCCGGATGGTAACAATTTTTCGATTTGTCACTGACTATCAAATGATTTTCGTTAATTCCTATTTCAATTAAAGTTTTTATAACATCTGTCTTCATATCAAAAATATCTACATTTCTAGTTTTTTCAGACCAACTTTTTTTATTTATTTGTCCAGATTTTACTGCTCCTATAATAGTTTGCTGCTCTCCAGGCTTTTTTCCATAAAAAACTGGTCCTATTTCAAATAAAGAAATGTCTTGAAAACCTCTGTCATGGTTTTTCTTTAAATAAAAAAGTAAATTTGAAAATATCGATCTTCTTAATACGTTTAAATCGTTAGAAATTGGATTAATTATAAAAATTGGACTCGAGCTGTCATTAATTAAATCATCAATTCTTTGATCTGTAAATGACCAAGTAACAGCTTCATAATAACCCTTATTAGAGACAGATCGTTGACCAAGGTGAAATAATTTTTGTTGGAAGTTAAGTGTTTCTTTATTCCTTACTTTCTCAGGTTCTATAAGATTTATCTTATCAAAACCTTTGATTCTTATTAGTTCTTCTATCAAGTCTATTTGCTGGTTTACATCTGGTCTCCAAGTTGGAACAAGAACTTTAAGAATTTTTTTTCTAGATTTTGTTGAAAAACCCAGAGAATTTAATATCTTTTTTATTTCACTTTCTGTTATTGCAAAACCTATTGTTTTTTTGAATTTACTTACCTCAAGATCAATTGATTTATTTTTGTATTCTTTTTTTCCTGAAATATTAAATTTACTTGCTTCCCCACCGCAAATTTTCAAAATTAAATCTGTGGCAATTTTCAAGCCATCAGTCATTGAATTGGGATCTATTCCTCTTTCAAACCTATATTTAGCATCAGTTTCGAGACCCAGCTGTTTTGAAGTTTTTCTTATTGATGATGGAAGAAAATAAGCTGACTCTAATAAAATATTTCGCGTCTCCATCTCTGTTCCGGATCTTATTCCACCAATAACACCTCCCAAACCTAAAACTCCACTTTTGTCAGCTATAACACACATGTCTTTTTGAAGAGTATACTTTTTATCATCAAGAGCTGTAAAACTTTCACCCTTTTTTGAGTTTCTGACAATAATTTCTTTGTTAATCTTATCGGCATCATAAGCGTGTAAAGGCCTATTCAAATCAAACATAACGTAATTAGTAATATCTACTACTGCTGAAATTGGTTTAAGACCCAGGGAGTAAATTTTATCTTTCAACCATTTAGGACTTTCTTGATTTTTTATTCCTGTAATTAAGCAACTGCCGAATGCTAAGCAACCTTGGTTTTTTTCTTTAGTTATTGAAATTTTGATATTTTGGTTTTTTTTTTGATTAATCTTATTTTTTTTTAAATCTAATAATTTTCCCATTCCGGCAGCTGCTAAATCCCGAGCTATTCCTCTAATTCCTAAGCAATCAGGGCGATTAGGAGTTATAGATAGGTCAATGACTTTTTCATTAGAACTTTTAAAAAAATTTTTACCTATTTTGTTAGACATGTTTTGAAGTTCTATAATACCAGCGCTTTCATTTGATAAATTAAGTTCACTCTCAGAACAAAGCATACCTGTTGACTCTACCCCTCTAATTTTAGCTACTTTTAATTTCATTTTTGATTTAGGTATTGTAGCTCCAGGAGGAGCGTAAACTGTAACTAAGCCATCTCTTGCATTATCTGCGCCACATACAACTTTAACAATAGAAGATCCACCTGTTGTCACATCACAAAGCTTTAGCTTATCTGCATTTGGGTGCTTTTCAGTTTTTAATATTTTTGCAATTTTAAATTCTGAAAGATTGCTAGAACCTTCTTTAACACCTTCAACTTCCAATCCAATATTTGTTAGTTTTTCAACTATTTCGTTTATGTTAGCTTTAGTATTTAAATGATTTTTTAACCAAGACAATGTTAAGATCATCTGCTTAATCCTCTATAATTTGTCGGAACATCCAATGGATCAAAGCCAAAATGATTAAGCCATCTGTAGTCAGTTTCAAAAAATGCTCTTAAATCATTTATTCCATATTTAAGCATTGCAAGACGATCGATACCCATTCCAAAAGCAAATCCCTGAAATTTTTTAGGGTCAATTTTAGTATTTTTTAAAACATTAGGGTGAACCATTCCACAACCTAAAATCTCCAACCATTTATCTCCCTCTCCAATTACAATTTTACCATTTTCAATTTTGTAACCGATGTCTACCTCGGCAGAGGGTTCTGTAAATGGAAAATGGCTTGGTCTGAATCTCATTTTAATTTTCTTTACCTCAAAAAACTCTCTAATAAAATAATTTAGACATCCCTTAAGATGACTCATAGTTATATTTTTATCTATATGTAAACCCTCTAATTGATGAAACATAGGTGCATGAGTTTGATCGCTGTCACATCTATAAGTTCTACCAGGTACTATTATTTTAAATGGTGGTTTGCCATTAAGCATAGTTCTAATTTGTACAGGAGAAGTATGAGTTCTAAGTAAAGTTTTTTTATTTTTGTCCAGATAAAATGTATCGTGCATATCTCTTGCAGGATGGTCTTCGGGTGTATTTAAAGCTGTAAAATTATTATGTTCAGACTCAACGTCAGGGCCCTCAGCAACTGAGAAGCCTACTTCAGAAAAAATAGAAGATATTTCATCAATTACCTGAGAGACAGGATGAATTTTACCTTGTTGAATAGATCTAATAGGTAAAGTAATATCAATTTTTTCATCTTTAAGTTTTTGATTTATTTCTAAATTTTCAAAATCTTTAAATTTCTTCTCTATTTTAGATGTTAACTGATCTTTTATTATATTCAATTCTTTAGCGAAATTTTTTCTTTCTTCAGGATTAAGTGAGCCCATTTTTTTAAATTGTATAGATATAGATCCATTTTTACCGAAAAATTCTGATTTCAAGTTTTGTAAATCGTCTTTGTTTTTGATCGATGAAAATTTACTCTCGAAACTACTTAAAATATTATTTAGTTCACTCATAAATTTTGATTCTTTTATAATTTATAAGATAAATCAAAGACCTTAATTAGTTAAGGGATGATTGAACTTTTTTTACAATAGATTTGAATACTTCTGGGTTATTATAGGCTAGTTCAGCCAATACTTTTCTATCTAATTTGATTTTTGACTTAGCTAAACCATTAATAAATCTTGAATAAGTTAATCCTTCAGTTCTAACACCAGCATTAATTCTCTGAATCCACAATGACCTAAAATCTCTTTTTTTAGCTTTTCTATCTCTGTAAGCATATTGCATTGCTTTTTCCATAGCTTGTCTAGCTACACGAATAGTATTTTTTCTTCTACCGTACTGACCTTTAACGGCTTTAAAAACTTTTTTATGTTTTGCTTTACTAATAACACCACGTTTTGTTCTAGCCATACTATCCTCTTAAATTATAAGGCATATACGATTTAACTATTTTAGAGTCTTGTTTTGACATTATCGTAGTTCCTCTTTGTTTCCTTATTTGATTATTTGTTCTTTTAATCATACCATGCCTTTTATTTGCTTGTGGCATTTTAACTTTACCTTTTGCAGTTATTCTAAATCTTTTTTTAGCGGAGCTTTTAGTTTTTAATTTTGGCATAAATTATTTGGGTTATATATATATTAACTTTTTTTTACAAGACACTAATATTCAAGATTAATTAGGCTGAATTATCATTATCATTTGTCTTCCTTCAAATTTTGGGTGAGTTTCTACCTTACCTATATCTTTAGTGTCTTCAATAATTCTTTTCATCAAATCTTTACCCAACTCTACATGTTGCATTTCTCTTCCTTTAAATTTAACTGTAAATTTTACTTTGTCGCCTTTAGAAATAAATTTTTTTGCATTTTTAATTTTAAAATTATAATCATGTATTTCCGTTCCTGGTCTTAATTTAATTTCTTTCAGAGAAACGATTTTTTGTTTTTTTTTGGCTTGATTTGCTTTTTTTTGCAGATCATACTTATATTTCCCCATATCCATAATCTTACAGACAGGTGGGTTAGCATTAGGTGAAATTTCGATCAGATCAAGGCCTTCGTCCTTAGCCATTTGAATGGCTTGTTTTAATTGCATTACACCCAAGTTATTGCCCTCGCTTCCGATCACTTGAACATCTAAAGCTTTTATTCGCTCATTTGCTTTTGGCCCTTGGGGCTTGCTTCGTCTTTGAAAATAGTTTGGTTTAAAATTTGACACTTAGTTGGCTGGCATTTTATTTGATTGAGTAATACGTTTGATTAATTCTTCTCTTTTAAGAGTTTCTTGCTTGTCTGATCCTAAAGTCCTCACTGTAACAGTTTTATCCTTTTCCTCTTTTTTACCGCAAACCAAAATCATTGGTACCTTGGCTAAAGAGTGTTCTCTTATTTTGTAACTAATTTTTTGATTTCTTAAATCCACTTCGCATTTTATACTCTCTTTGAACAGATCTTCAAATAATTTTTTTGCATAATTATTATTGTCTTCTGCTATTGGACATACTACTGCTTGTGAAGGAGATAGCCAGAAAGGAAGTTTGCCAGCATAATTTTCAATTAAAATACCTATGAATCTCTCCAAAGAACCAAATAAAGCTCTGTGTAACATAACAGGAACTTGCTTTTCTCCTGATTTATTTACATAAGAAGCGCCTAATCTTCCTGGTAAATTAAAGTCGACTTGTAAGGTTCCGCACTGCCAATCTCTACCAATTGCATCTTGTAAAACAAACTCAATTTTTGGTCCGTAAAATGCTCCTTCTCCTTTATTAATTGAATACTCCAATTTCGATTTTTTAATTGCAGTCAATAATGCTGCCTCCGATTCATCCCAAATTTTATCATCACCAACTCTCTTTTCAGGTCGATCAGAATATTTTAAAATTACTTTTTCAAAGCCAAGATTTTTATAAATATCAATTATTAAATTTGTAACGCTTAAACATTCTTGAGTAATCTGATCCTCGGTACAAAAAATGTGTGCATCATCTTGAGTAAATGCTCTCACTCGAAGTAATCCATGTAAAGCTCCTGAAGGCTCATATCTATGAACTTTTCCAAATTCAGAAAGTTTCAATGGAAGATCTCGATAACTTTTTAAACCTTGATTAAATATCTGAACACAACCTGGACAATTCATTGGTTTAATTGCGAAAACTTTTTCATCTGGAGTTTCTGACGTATACATATGTTCTGCAAACTTTTCCCAATGACCAGATTTTTCCCATAGAGTTTTGTCTAATAATTCCGGTGTATTGATCTCTTTGTAGCCATCGAGTCTTTGTCTAAATCTCATATACTCGACAAGTCTTTGAAATAAAATCCATCCCTTTTCATGCCAAAATACAGATCCTGGACTTTCCTCTCTAAAATGAAATAGATCCATCTCTTTACCTAGTTTTCTATGATCTCTTTTTTCAGCTTCTTCCAGCCTATCCAAATACAATTTTAGTTGCTCTTTGTTGTTCCAACAAGTTCCGTATATTCTTTGTAACATTTCATTATTAGAGTCTCCTCTCCAATATGCACCTGAAACTTTAGTTAGCTTGAAAGCTTTTCCGATTTTACCGGATGAAGGTAAATGTGGACCTCTACATAAATCGTGCCAAGTATCTCCATGGTGATAAACGGAAAGCTCCTCTCCCTTCGGAATACTTTCAATTATTTCAGCTTTGTATTTTTCCCCAATTTTTTTAAAATGCTTGATTGCTTTTTCTCTTTCCCAAACTTCTCTTCTTGTTTGGACATCTCTGTCTATTATTTCTGACATTTTTTTTTCAATTTTTTCTAAATCCTCAGAAGTGAAAGGTTCCTTTCTTGCGAAATCATAATAAAAGCCATTTTCAATTACTGGTCCTATTGTTACTTGTGTGCCGGGGAAAAGTTCTTGAACAGACATAGCCATAATATGCGCAGCATCATGTCTAAGAACATCTAAACCATCTTTGTCATCTGCAGTGATTATCTTAACTTTAGAATTTTTTCTAATTTCAAAACTTAAATCTTTTAGATTTCCATCAACTTCCATGATAAGTGCTTTTTTCTCAAGAGATTTACTTATTTTCTTGATTAGATCGAAGCCATTAATCTTTTCATCAAAAGGAATTTTTTTTCCATCTAAGAGCTGAATATTTGGCATTATAAATTTAGAAGCTTTTTATATTCATTAAGTGTACTTTGACACATTTTTTCAACATCAAATTTTTTTACAACGTTTTTTCTACCTTCAACTCCCATTATATTCAATGCCAATTTATCTGTTTCCATAAAAGAATTAATATTTTTAGCCAATTCTCGAGGATCGTCAAACTTATAAAGAATCCCTGTTTTGTTATTCAGGACTGTTTCTATAGATCCTCCTAATTTAGTTGCAATTATAGGCTTTTGCATAGCTTGGGCCTCTACGGCTACTCTCCCAAATGCTTCTGGTTCAATTGAGCTTGAAACTACAATATCAGCCAGCGCGTAAGCCAAGGGCATCTCTTTACAGTGCTCTGCGAATATTATTTTCTTATTTATATTATACCTGTCTATTAAGCTTTGCAGTTTTTTTTTATATACATTTCTACCTTGGTCTGATCCCAAAATTATAGCTTGAAATTTATCATTTTTATAATCTTCAATTAAGATATTTAAAGCTTCAATAAAATTAAGTTGTCCTTTCCAATTTGTTAATCTTCCAGGCAAAAGAATTTTAAATTTATCATCCTCGATTGACCAATCTTTTTTTAATCTTAAGAGCTTAATATCAGATATATTCTTAGGATCATAATAATGCAAGTTTATTCCCCTAAAGATAACCAGTAGTTTATTTTTTGGTTTCAAATAGTTTTTGTAATTTTCGTTAATATGATTAAATATGAAATTCGATCCTGCAATCGTTAATTTTGATTTTACCATTACACTATTATATAATTTTTTTAATTTATTGTTAAAATTATAAGTGCCATGAAACGTCGTAACAAATTTTCTTCTAGTAAAGAATGTTGACCAATAGCAAGACCATGCAGGGGCTCTGCTCCTAGCATGAACGATATCAATTCTATATAATATTTGTAATAAAATTAAAGCTAATGCATTAAATATTAAAGCGAATGGATTCTTAAGGTGAACCGGAAGTTTTATAATTTTAACTTTTTTTCTTCTGACATATTTAATCAAAGGTCCACCACTTGTTACAATTATTGATTTGCAATCTTTTTCAGCTAAAAAATGTGCTAAATCATAACAACCGGTTTCAGCACCTCCGTACCCCAGTTTTGGTATTACCTGCATTACTTTAAAATTAGATGCCATATGTTAAGATAATATATTATCAACTTTAACAACTTAATATGAAAAAATTCAGATACCACAATATTTCCAAATATAGAAAGCTAAGATATTTAAGCAATAATTTTAACAAAAATCCCTACATAGTTTTTTTACCTGGCTTTATGTCAGATATTGAAGGAAAAAAACCAAACTCTTTTCGTTCATTTGCTAATAAAAGTAAACTTGGTTTTTTAGCAATTGAATATTCTGGTCATGGAAAATCGTCAGGAAAATTTATTAAAGGGAATATAAGTTTATGGACTGAGGACGCTAAAAAATTAATCAAAAAAATTGTTAAACGAAATAAATTTTTAATAATTGGTTCTAGTATGGGAGCATGGATAGCCTTAAACCAATTTAAATATTTTAAAAATCAAATTGTGGGTATGTTGGGAATAGGTTCAGCCCCTGAATTTTTAGATAGATTAATGTGGAAAAAATTTCCAAAAAAGATAAAAGATAAAATTATAAAAAAAGGTATAGCAATAATTAATCACGGGGATAAAACAAAATATCAATATCCTATTTCACATCAATTAATCAAAGATGGAAGAAAAAATAAAGTTTTCTCAAAAAAAATATTAAAGAAAATTCAGATCTCCATGTTTCATGGAAAAAAAGATGAGGTAGTTCCGGTTTCTTTTTCAAGAAAAGTGTTATCAATTTTTAAAAAAGCAAATAAAAAATTGGTTATTATAAAAAATGGAGACCATAGTCTCTCAGACGCAAAATCTTTAAAAAAAATGAAGAATGAGTTAACGAGAATTGTTAAAAATATTTCTTAATCCTTCTTTATAAGTTGGATATTTTAATTTAATGAGTAATTTATTTTTCATTTTTTTATTACTCACTTTTTTCGAGTCTTTATAAAATTCTTTTATCATTTTATTTTTAAAATTAGATATAGACATTGGTCTTAAATTTTTAATTTTTAAAAGTTTCGCAGCAAAATTTGCAACTTCTATATTTGTTGCTGGCTTATCATCTGAAGCATTTAGTATGAGAGAACTTTTTTGTGAATAAAACATCTTATTTATAATTTGTGCTAAATCTTCTATTCGTATTCTTGAGAAATATTTTTTCTCTTTAATATAAATGCTCCTTTTAGAAATTTTTTTTAAAACGTTACTCTCTTTTGAATAAATTCCTGAAACACGTAAAATATTTATATCAAGTTTGTGTAGATCTCTAAATTTAATCCAAGATTTTTCAACAATTTTTCTTCCTAAGCCAAATTTAGTATTTCCTTTAAGTTTTGAATTTTCATTAACCCATTTTCCGTTATGATTTCCATAAACACTTGTGGCAGATAGATAAATAAGTTTTTTAAACTTAGATTTTTTTAAAAATTTGTTAAAAATTTTTAGGACTAGGTCTCTCTTTTTTTGTGGTGGAATAGATACTAAAATGTAATCAGCTTCTGATAGAATTTTAATTAATTTTTTATCGTAAAACTTATCTTTAAACTTAAAGGATAAAAATTTTTTTTTTCCAAAAGTCTTTAAAATCGTTTTTTTCGTGTTAGTAGCACTAAAAGTGAATTTTTTTTTTGATTGCTCTAAATTCTTTATAAGATACCTAGCAGTTTGACCAAATCCAAAAAAAAAAAATCTATCTTTATTCGCCATTAGGCTGATTTTGACTTAAGTTCTTTTAATGAAATAGGATAATCTAATTTATCTAGCATCTCTATAGGACAAACTTGAATGAAATTTTTTAATTCATTTTCATAATTGCTAATGATCTTTTTTGAAATTTTTGAATTAGTCTCTTTGCTAAATTCAAATATCAAATCTTTTAAATATTTTTTCCAATAGTCTGTTTCTACGTTCTGCCAAATAACAGATTGAGGATTTACATAGTTTTCAAATTTTTTATTCGGATCATAAATAAATGCCATTCCGCCTGTCATACCTGCAGCGAAGTTATCACCCACATCGCCAAGTATAACTACTTTTCCTCCAGTCATATATTCACATCCATTTGATCCACATCCCTCTACTACTGAGATCCCTCCAGAATTTCTTACGGCAAATCTTTCGCCAGCTTTACCTGATGCATAAAGTTTACCATTTGTAGCTCCATATAAAACTGTGTTTCCTATAATTGCGTTTTGATTTGAAATTAAATTACTATTATTGACTGGCTTAACTATTATTGTTCCCCCTGATAATCCTTTTCCAACATAGTCGTTAGAGTCGCCATTAACAATTATTTTAATTCCTTTAGCTAAAAAAGCTCCAAGTGATTGTCCTGCAGAACCATTTAATTTAACAATAACAGTATTCTCTTCTAAGGCGTTGTTGCCAAATTTCTTATAAACATAGTGAGATAATCTAGTTCCTACCGCTCTATGTGTATTTTCAACATCGTATTCACATTCAGTTATTTTATCCTTTACAATTTTATTTTTAATATCTGTCCAAATTTTTTCATCTAAAGTGTCGGGAACTGCATTAATATCTCTTTTCTCACAATATCTAGTATTTTCACCCGGATCAGTTTTTACTAACAATGGATTTAAATCTAAATCATCCAAATTTGATGAGCCTCTACTTACTTGTTTAAGGAGATCAGTTCTTCCGATTATTTCATTTAGGTTTTTAAATCCTAATGAAGCTAAAATCTCTCTAACTTCTTCTGCAACAAATCTAAAAAAATTGACGACTTTTTCTGGCGTTCCAGTAAATTTTTTCCTTAATTCCTCATCTTGAGAACAAACTCCAACTGGGCAAGTATTAGAGTGACACTGTCTTACCATTATACATCCCATTGCAATTAAAGATGAAGTTCCCATGCCAAATTCTTCTGCCCCCATCATGGCCGCAATAACAACGTCTCTACCTGTTTTAATTCCACCATCTGATCTTAAAGTAACTTTGTGTCTTAAGTTATTTAATGTTAAAATCTGATTGGCCTCAGTTAATCCCATCTCCCAAGGAATACCTGCATACTTAACGCTCGTTTGTGGACTGGCGCCAGTTCCTCCTGAATGACCTGAAATTAAAATTACATCTGCTTTAGCTTTAGCCACTCCTGCTGCTATTGTTCCAATTCCAGTTGCAGCAACTAATTTTACGCCTATTCGAGCTTTTGGGTTTATTTGTTTCAAATCATAAATTAGCTGGGCTAGATCTTCTATTGAGTAAATATCATGATGCGGTGGCGGTGAGATAAGAGTAACGCCTGGTGTTGAGTGTCTTAATCTAGCTATTTCTTTTGTAACTTTAAATCCTGGTAATTGTCCACCTTCACCTGGTTTAGCACCTTGAGCAATTTTAATTTCAATTTCATTACAATTATTTAAGTAATCAATAGTCACTCCAAATCTTGCTGAAGCAACTTGTTTAACTCTAGAATTTGCGCTATCTCCATTTTCTTGAATTTTAAATCTGGCAGAGTCTTCACCACCTTCACCACTGCAAGAGGCGCCTTTAACTCTATTCATGCCAATAGCTAATGTTTCATGGGCTTCAGCAGACAAAGCGCCATGGGACATGCTCCCGCTACCGAACCTTTTAGTAAGATTTTCTACAGGCTCAACTTCTTTAATATCAATTGGATCATTTGATTTTTTAAAATCTAAAAGATCTCTTAAATTAACAGGAGACATATTATTTATACCATCTGTATATTTTTTAAATGTTTCGTAAGAGCCGACTGTTACTGCATGTTGTAATGTATGAATTAATTTTCCTTGAAACTGATGGTTTTCCCCAGTTTTTCTATACTTATATATTCCCCCTATCGGTAATATCTGAACATCTTTTTTATAAGCTTGCTCGTGAATTTCCTTAATTTTTTTTTCTATTCCTATCAAACCAATACCAGAAATTCTTGATATCATTCCTGGAAAATAATCTGAAACTAATGCCCTACTAAGTCCAACAGTTTCAAAGTTACACCCTCCTCTATAAGAACTAATAACTGAAATTCCCATCTTAGACATAATTTTTAACAATCCGTTTTCAATTGAACTTTTGAATCTCTCTACACACTCATTAAATTTATATTTACCAAATAAATTTTTCTCAAACCTCTGGTATATACTATCTATTGTTAAGTAAGGGTTTACTGTTGTGGCTCCAACTCCAATTAAAACTGCAAACGAATGAGTATCTAAAGTTTCTGATGTTTCGACATTTAAAGAGCAATATCCTCTTAATCCTAATTTTACTAATTTTGAATTAATCGCTCCTACTGCCAAAGCCATTGGAATATTTGCCCTCTTTTCAGAAATATTTTTATCACTTAATACTAACGTAGTGCTACCTTCTCTTACTGCTATTTCAGATTCTTCTTGAATTTTTTTTAAACTATCTTTTAAGGTTTCATTGACGTTAAATGTACAATCAATTAATTTAATTTTTTTTGAAAAGAGTTTTTTAAACTTTTTTAATTGAGAATTTGTAAGTATCGGGCTGTCAAGAACAAAGATGTCTTCTTGAGTTAAATTATTAAAATCAAGTATATTACCCAAATTGCCAAATCTTGTTTTTAGACTCATCACTTTGTTTTCTCTTAAGGAGTCAATTGGTGGGTTAGTTACTTGGCTAAAATTTTGTCTAAAGTAATGTGATATGGGTCTAAAGTGACTCGATAAAACTGCTACCGGTGTGTCATCTCCCATTGAACCTGTGGCCTCTTTACCTTCTTCGACCATAGGATGAAGGATTAACTCTAAATCTTCCACGCTATAACCAGATAAATACTGTCTTCTTCTTAAATTATTACCTGAAAAATTTATTTCCTCCTCAGTGACTTTTAATTTTGTATCAAGGTCAACTATTTGACTATTAAACTGCTTGTACTCTTTCGATATATAATCTTTTATTTCTTTATCTTGATAAAGCTTACCCTCTTTTAAATCTACAGCTATTAATTCTCCTGGACCAAGTCTACCTTTTTTAATTATGTTCTCTTCCGGAATTTTAATCATTCCTGTTTCTGAACCTGCGAATATTAAGCCATCTGAGGTTATTGAATACCTGAGAGGTCTTAAACCATTTCTATCGACAGCTGCTAAAATCCATTTAGCATCAGTAGCACAAATTGCAGCAGGACCATCCCATGGTTCGATTGTACTATTTAAAAAGTTAAACAGTTGTTGGTGATTTTTAGGAACAGTTTTGCTCCTTTTAGACCAGGCATCTGGGATCATCATTAATTTAATTAATGGAGCGAGCTTTCCAGAATGAGTTAATAATTCAAATACATTATCTAAAGATGCCGAGTCTGAATTACCTGGAATAATAATTGGTTTTAAATCTTCTATATTTTTAAAAAGTTTACTAGTCATGTCTTGTTCATGAATTCTCATCCAGTTTACATTGCCTTTTAAAGTATTTATTTCTCCATTGTGCGCTAAGGTTCTAAAGGGTTGCGCCAAATCCCAGCTTGGAAAAGTATTAGTGGAATATCTTTGATGAAATATTGCGAATCTAGATTTAAAAGTTTTATCATTTAAATCTAGATAAAAATCGGCAAGTGACTCCGCTAAAAACATGCCTTTATAAACTATAGATCTTGAGCTCAAAGAACATACATAAAAACTATATAATTGGTTTTCTCGAGCATGTTTTTCTATTTTTTTTCTAGCTTCATACAAATCTCTCTCTAGATCATTTGTATTTATTACTTCGTTTTTTCTAAAAAGAACTTGTGCGATTTCAGGTCGATTAGAGTCAGCAGTGGGACCTAAGACTTTTGGATTAACAGGAACTTGTCTCCAACCATAAATATAGTAATTTTTACTTAACAAAACTGTCTCAATTATTGATCTACATTTTTCTTGATCAGCATAATCATTTCGAGGCATAAAAACCATACCTACACAAATTCTTTTATCTTGTTCATGTTTATGTCCGGTTTCTAATATCTTTTTATCGAAAAACTCGGGAGAAATTTCTAATTTAATACCAGCTCCATCTCCAGATTTACCGTCAGCATCAACAGCGCCTCTGTGCCAAACAGCTTTTAATGCTTCTATTCCATAATCGACTACTTTTCGACTTTTTTTACCGTCCGTAGTTGCTATTAATCCTACACCACATGCTTCGTGTTCTAAAGAAGGATCGTAAGCGTTGTTCTCTGTAAGATGTTTTTTATTTTTTAAATAGTTTTCCATTATGCAGCGAATTCTTTTTTAGTATTTTTTCTTCTAGAAGAAATATATTTATCCATTTGTTCGGCAGCATCTCTTCCATCTCTTATCGCCCATACTACAAGTGATGCGCCTCTTACAATATCTCCAGCAGCGAAAACTCCTTCAATATTTGTTTGCATAGTTTTAAGGTCAATTTTTATTGTTCCCCACTTTGAAACTGCAAGATCTTCGCTATTAAATAATTTAGGAATATTTTCAGGATCAAATCCGAGTGACTTTATTACTAAGTCAGCTTTTATTTTAAATTCTCCATCAACAACAGGTATAGGTCGTCGTCTTCCAGATGCATCTGGTTCACCTAGCTTCATTTTGCTAACTTCTACTTGATTTACTTTTTTATCTCCTATAAATGATTTTGGACTTGTTAACCATACAAAATTTACACCTTCTTCTTCTGCGTTTCCAACTTCTCTTGCCGAACCAGGCATGTTTGCTTTGTCTCTTCTATACAAACATTTAACAGATTTTGCTTTTTGTCTTACTGCAGTTCTTACACAATCCATTGCAGTATCCCCTCCGCCAATTACAACAACGTCTTTACCTTCTGCGTTTAAAGTCCCATCATCAAACAGTTTTACTTTGTCTCCTAAGCCTTTTTTATTTGAAGCAGTTAAAAAATCCATTGCGGGAAAGATATTTTCTAGATCTGATCCAGGAATAACAATCTCTCTAGCTTTATAGACACCAGTTGCAATCAGAATCGCATCATGCTGTGACTTAAGTTCTTCTAAAGTTTTATTTTTTCCAACCTCAAAATTTTGTACAAATTTTATTCCACTCTCTTTTAAAAGTTTTGTTCTTCTTTCGACAACGAACTTTTCTAGTTTAAAATTAGGTATCCCATATATTAATAATCCTCCTGGCCTATCATAACGGTCATATACAGTTACTTGATACCCGTATTTTCTCATTTCTTCTGCACATGCAAGGCCTGCTGGGCCTGCACCTATTATACCAATGCTTTCTTTTAATTCTTTTACAATCTTGATCGGTTTAACCCATCCTTTTTCCCACGCGGTATCTGTAATATATTTTTCAACTGAACCTATTGTAACTGTGCCATGACCTGATTGTTCTATAACACAATTACCTTCACATAATCTGTCTTGAGGGCAAATTCTTCCACAAACTTCGGGCATATTATTTGTACTTTGAGATATTTCGTATGCCTCTTTTAACCGTCCTTCGGCAGTTAGTTTAAGCCAATCGGGAATATTGTTTTGCAAAGGACAATGTATTTGACAAAACGGGACTCCACATTGAGAACACCTACTAGATTGCTCCTTAGCTTTTGCAGTTATATATTGATCGTAAATTTCATTAAAATCTTTCGTCCTGCTATCAGTTTTTCTTTTGGCAGGGGTCTCCTGACTTACGTCAACAAATTTTAACATTTTTTTACTCATAGTTTTGGTGTTCTAGGCTAAAAAGAAGAAAATTGGAATACTTTTTAAGTAAATAATATTTACCTAAATATGTTGATAAACAGGGTTTATGCGGCTTTTTTTATGCATAGCTGATATGCCATTTAATTATATCTTTGGAATTCAATCTAAAGTTTATTAAATATAAGAATGTTAGAGATTCTAATTCTTTCTTTAGTCCAAGGTATAACTGAATTTCTACCGATTAGCTCCTCATCTCATATCATTCTTTTCTCGAAATTTATGAGTTTTATAAGTGAAGACTTAATACTAAATGTGAGTTTACATATTGGCTCATTCTTAGCTGTAATTGTTTTTTTTCGAAAAGAAATTATAAGCTTTTTAATTTATAGGAAAGTATTTATGTTAATAATTTTAGCTTCATTACCAATAATTCTATGCGGATATCTTATTGCGCAGACAGGTGTTATTAATGATTTAAGATCACTTAAAATAATAGGTTGGACAACTGTGTTGTTTGGTATTTTGCTTTATTTCTCAGATAAAATGGAAAATGAAAAAAATCTTGAAATTAATTTGGATATTAAAGCAGCTTTAATAATAGGCTTTTTGCATATTTTTTCTTTAATACCAGGAGTAAGTCGATCTGGAATAGCCATTACTGCAGCGAGATTTCTTAAATTTGATAGAGTCAATGCGGCTAAAATTTCGTTTCTATTATCAATTCCAACATTGTTAGCAGTATCAGTTTTCGGAATTTATAATATTTACGTAACTGATAATTTCGATTTAATTAAACTTAATTTTAGTAGCATAATATTATCATTTATTTTTTCTTATATGACAATGGTAGCTTTTTTAGGTTATATTAAAAAAGCGAGTCTCGATGTTTTTGTTTTGTACAGAATAGTTCTTGGTGTTTTAATTCTTATATTTGCTTATCAAGGTTAATTATAAAATAAATGTAAGTGATAAAATCACTACGAAAACTAATACAAAAAATACTATTACAGCTTTATTTAAACTCATAAAATCCTTTGGTGCGCCTGCTAGGATTTGAACCCAGAACCTCCTGGTCCGTAGCCAAGCGCTCTATCCAGTTGAGCTACAGGCGCAATAATATATCAATTATCAAATATATTGTTGAAATTAAAGACTTTTAATTTATAAAGGAAATATGAGTAAATCTGTTGTTATAACTTCCGCTACAAGAACTGCTATAGGATCATTAGGCAAGTCTCTTAAAAATATATCCGGGGTTGATTTGGGATCAACAGTTATTAAAGAGACTATTCAAAGATCGAAAATGACGCCTGGTGATGTGGATGAGGTAATAATGGGTCAAGTCTTGACTGGTGGGACAGGCCAAAATCCTGCGCGTCAAGCAGCAATGAAATCTGGTATTCCAAAAGAAAAACCAGCATATGTAGTCAATCAAGTTTGTGGATCAGGAATAAGATCAGTTGCTTCTGGTTTCCAGAGTATTAAATCAGGTGACTCAAAAATAGTTATAGCTGGAGGACAAGAAAGCATGTCACTTGCTCCTCATGCTATACATTTACGAGATGGTAAAAAACTAGGAGATGCAGAACTCATTGATACGATGGTTAAAGATGGACTTTGGGATGCATTTCATGGCTATCATATGGGAGTAACTGCAGAAAATGTAGCAACCAAATTTCAAGTAACAAGACAAGAACAAGATAAATTCGCTCTTAATTCACAAGAAAAAGCTTTAAAGGCAATAAAAGAAAATAAATTTAAAGAAGAAATTACAAAAGTGAAGATTAAATCAAAAAAAGTAGAAATAGATTTTAGTAAAGATGAGCATCCAAGAGAAGGAATTAATTTGGATGGCCTCACTAGATTAAAACCTTTTTTTCAAAAAGAAGGAACTGTGACCGCAGGTAATGCTTCTGGTATAAACGATGGTGCTGCAGCTGTTACATTAATGTCAGATGAAGAAGCAAAAAAGAGAGGTTTGGATAAGTTAGTGACTATAAAGTCTTGGGCTAGTTGTGGTGTAGATCCATCACTTATGGGTACTGGACCTATTCCTGCATCTAAAAAGGCTTTAGAACTAGCTGGTTGGAAAATTGATGATCTAGATCTTTTAGAAGTTAATGAAGCGTTTGCGGCTCAAAGTATTGCGGTTTTGAAAACTTTAGGAATCCAAGAGGAAAAAGTAAACGTGAACGGAGGTGCAATTGCCCTAGGACATCCAATAGGAGCATCTGGTACTAGAATTCTAGTAACTCTTATACATGAAATGATTAAGCGAGACTCAAAGAGAGGTTTGGCCACATTGTGTATTGGCGGAGGAATGGGTATTGCTATGTGTATAGAACGATAATGGAAATTTCTAAACCATATAAAGGGAAAGGGAAACGTAAATTAAGAAAGATGCCTTTTACACCTAAAGGGTACATTTTGTATTACGCTTTTTTTTGGGCAGTTATAATTTCAATATATTTAGCTTACAATTAGAATTTAATGCAGCTCCCTGTTGTCAATCATCCAGATTATGTTGCAAAAATTAACGATGACAATAAATTCCCTATTAAAAAGTTTGGCGCTTTAGCCAATCATCTAATCGAAAATAATGTTGTAAAAAAATTTCATATTCCAAAAGAATGTTCAATTGAAACAATGAAAACTTCTCATTCTATAGAATATATAAATAATATTAAAAATAAAACTTTAGATCTACAATCTCAAAAGAAAATTGGTTTTCCTATAAATGATAGTGTTGTTAGAAGATCTTTTGTAGCAACAGGGGGAACTGTTTTAGCCAGCAAGCTTGCACTAGAGTCAAAGCTTGCTTGTAATACCGCAGGTGGTAGTCACCATGCTACTTTTAATTTTGGTGCCGGTTATTGTGTATTCAATGATGTTGCTGTAGCTGCAAACTATCTTAAGAATAAAAGTTATTCTAAAAAAATTCTTATTTTAGATTTAGATGTTCACCAAGGTAATGGAAATTCTGAGATATTTAAAAACGATAAAGATGTTTTGACTTTTAGTATGCATTGCGCTTCAAATTATCCAGCTAAAAAATCTAAAAGTGATATTGACATTGAACTTGCCGAAAATATGGAAGATAAAGAATATATTAATATTCTAAATAAAAATTTAAAAAAATTAAATGAAAATAATTATGATTTTGTATTTTACATTGCTGGTGTTGATATCCATTTTGAAGATAGGCTAGGCAAACTTAAAGTTACAGATGAGGGTATAAATATGAGGGATCAAATTGTAATTGAAAATTTTCACAAAAAAAATATTCCTTTATGTGGAGTATTAGGTGGTGGTTATAATAAAAGTTTTGATAAACTCATTGAGCTCCATTCTATGCTTCACAAAAATTGTGCTAAAATGATTTGATAATAAATTGCTTATCTTAAAAGATATTTTTTAAGTAAGATTTTTTGAACCAAATACTCACTTTGAGGATTATGGCTCTTTTTTTTAAAAAGTATGTTAATAATCCATTTCATAACTTTATTTTCTAATTTTTATTGGCCAAAAAAGGAGATAAATGTGTCAAAAAATGATTAAGTGCTAAAATTGCTTCAATTTTTGCATTTATTATTAGATAAATTTTTAATAAATTCCAAAAGATTAAAATATTAAATATGGCACAAAATATTGCAGTTCCAGATATCGGTGATTTTAAAGATGTTGAAGTAATAGAGGTATTAGTAAAACCTGGAGATCAAATTAATAAAAATGATCCATTAGTTACAATAGAAAGTGATAAATCAAGTGTAGAAATACCGTCTCCATCTGCAGGTCAAATAAAAGATCTAAAAGTAAAAGTTGGCGATAAAGTATCTGAAGGAAGTCTATTGGTAACTTTAGAGTCAAAAGAGAACCAAAAAATTCAAAATAAAGAAATAGAAAAAGAAGAAAAAATTCAAAAAGAAGTAAAAAAAGAAAAACCAAAAACAAATGGGAATATAGTTACGTCTCAACCATTAAAACAAATTAAAAAAGTTTTTGCAGAACCCGCCTCCAAAGACGATATAGATCCATTAGAAACTAATGAATGGATAGAGTCTCTAAACTCAGTAATAGAGAATGACGGGTCTTCAAGAGCTAGCTATTTGTTAAACAAAGTTATTGATCAGGCTTACAAAGCGGGACTTGTACTACCTGATACTAGAACAACACCATATATCAATACCATTCCACCTGAAACTGAAGTTAAATCTCCCGGAGATCAAAATATTGAGAAAAAAATAAGAGCTTACATAAGATGGAATGCAGCTGCGATGGTTGTTAAAGCTAATAAAAAAAGCTCTGAGTTAGGTGGTCATATTGGAACTTTTGCTTCAGCTGCAACTTTATATGACGTCGGAATGAATCATTTTTGGAGAGCAAAAAATAATAAATTTGGAGGTGATCTAGTTTATTTCCAAGGGCATTCGGCTCCAGGTATGTACGCTAGAGCATTCCTTGAAGGAAGACTTTCTACTAAACAACTAGATGGTTTTAGACAAGAGGTTGGTAAAGACGGATTATCTTCTTATCCTCATCCGTGGTTAATGCCAAACTTTTGGCAGTTTCCAACCGTATCAATGGGTCTAGGCCCAATCATGGGAATCTATCAAGCGAGATTTTTAAAATATTTAATTAATAGAGGCTTGATAAAAGATGAGGGAAGAAAAATTTGGGTATTTCTTGGTGATGGTGAAATGGATGAACCAGAATCTTTGGGTGCAATAGGTTTGGCAGCAAGGGAAAAATTAGACAATTTAATTTTTGTAATTAACTGTAATCTTCAAAGGTTAGATGGTCCAGTAAGGGGAAATGGAAAAATTATTCAAGAACTTGAGGGAAGCTTTAGAGGTAGTGGTTGGAATGTAATCAAAGTAATTTGGGGTTCATATTGGGATAAATTGTTAGCAAAAGATAAAAGTGGACTATTGATAAAGAGAATGAATGAATGTGTTGATGGTGAGTATCAAGCTTTTAAAGCTAAAGGTGGAGCATATGTAAAAGAACATTTTTTTGGAAAATACCCTGAGCTTAAAGAATTAGTTTATACCATGACTGATAAAGATATCTGGCGACTAAACCGAGGTGGGCACGATCCGCATAAAGTATATGCTGCTTATCATGCGGCAATGCAAAATAAAGGAACGCCAACAGTGATTATTGCTAAAACTATTAAAGGGTATGGAATGGGTAAATCAGGTGAAAGTATAAACACTACCCATCAGCAAAAAAAAATGGACGAGGAAGACTTATTATACTACAGAGACAGATTTGGTGTCCCATTAACTGATAAACAAGTTAAAGACATAGAGTATTATAGACCTGACGAAAAATCTGAAGAAATAAAATATTTAAAAGATTGCAGAGCAAAATTAGGAGGATTTATTCCTGAGAGAACATCGTTTGCTAAATCGATTAAAACTCCTCCAAAAGATATTTTTGAGAATTTCATGAAATCAACTGGTGAAAAAGAAATGTCAACTACGATGGCGCTTGTAAGAATGCTTACCGCACTATTAAGAGATAAAAATGTTTCTCCTAGATTAGTACCGATAATTCCTGATGAAGCTAGAACATTTGGTATGGAAGGTTTTTTTCAAAAAATAGGAATATATGCACATGAAGGTCAAAAATATGAGCCAGTGGATTCCGAGCAGCTAAGTTCTTACCGTGAAGATAAAAGTGGTCAAGTATTAGAAGAGGGTATAACTGAGTCTGGCGCTATGTCCTCTTGGATAGCAGCCGGTACAGCTTACACAAACCACGATATTGAAATGATACCAATCTATATATTTTACTCTATGTTTGGATTTCAAAGAGTAGGAGATTTGGCTTGGGCAGCCGGAGACTCGCAAGCTAGAGGTTTTCTAATTGGAGCTACTGCCGGCAGAACAACTTTAGCCGGAGAAGGACTGCAGCATCAGGACGGTCATAGCCATTTAATGGCATCTAATATACCTAATTGTGTTAGTTACGACCCAACTTTTGCTTATGAAATGGCAGTTATTTTAAGAGACGGAATGAAAAGGATGCACGAAAAAAAAGAAAATATATTTTATTATATTACAGCAATGAATGAAAATTATCCTCATCCTGAAAAACCTAAAAATGCAGACGAGGGTATTTTAAAAGGAATGTATTTACTAAAAGAGACAAGAAATAAAGGCAAAACAAGAGTCCAACTTCTAGGCTCTGGTACAATCTTGCGTGAAGTAATGGCTGCTGCTAAAATTCTATCTAAAGAATATGGAATTGACTCAGATATTTGGAGTGTCACAAGTTTTAATGAACTCAGAAAAGATGGTATGGAAACAGAAAGATGGAACTTGCTAAATCCTGATGAAAAAAAGAAGAAATCATACGTTGAAAAATGTTTAGACAAAAGGGAAGGCCCTGTCTTTGCAGCGTCTGATTATGTTAGATCGTTTTCAGATCAGCTTAGACCATACGTAAACAAATCTTTCTATTCGTTTGGTACAGATGGTTATGGAAGAAGTGACACAAGAAAAAATCTGAGAAAGTTTTTTGAAGTTGATAAAGAGCATATTGTTGCTTATACCTTAAGTGCATTAGCAAAAGAGCAATTAATTGCATCTAAGCATGCAGAAAAAGCGATTAAAAAATACAAAATAGATAAAGATAAAGTGTTTCCAACGAAATTATAAAATGTCCTCTAAAGATATCTTAGTTCCAAACATAGGTGATTTTAAAGATGTTGAAGTCATTGAAGTTTTGGTAAAAGCCGGACAAAAAATAAAAAAAAATGACTCTTTAATTACAATTGAAAGCGACAAATCTAGCGTAGAGGTACCTTCTACGTCAGATGGAATTATAGAAAAAATTAAAATCAAAATAGGTGATAAAGTAAGCGAAGGCGATCTTATACTTACTGTAAACGAAGAATCAAAATTAGATGAGAAAGAAAAACCTATACAAAAAAATAAAATTAAAGGGGTCGTGTCGAAAAAACCTGATCCAGTTTCTCCGCCAGTTACTCAGTCTAAATCAGAAGTAAAATTAGCTAGTCCTAAAGTCAGAAAATTTGCAAGAGAACTTGGTGCAAATGTAACTCAAATACAAGGTTCACAGAGATCGGGGAGAGTAACAGAAGATGACGTTAAAAAATTCGTAAAGTCTCAAGTATCTGTAAATCAGGGTAAAGTTGAACCAAAAAAATATAAAGATGAATATTCACATGAAGAATTTGGAGAAATTGAGATTAAAGAAATGCCAAGAGTAAAAAAGCTTTCAGGGCCTCAACTAGTAAGGTCTTGGACTGAAATACCGCATGTAACTCAACATGATGAAATTGATATTACGGAAATGGAACAATTCAGAACATCATTATTTGATCATTTCACTGGAGAAAAAATTTCTGTAACACCTTTAGCTTTTATAACTAGGGCAGTAGTAAATGCTTTAAAAGATTTTCCTAATTTTAATTGTTCCATTGATCCTGAACAAAATAAAATAGTTTATAAAAAATACTATCATGTTGGTTTTGCAGTGGATACACCTCACGGATTAATGGTTCCAAAGTTAAGAGATGTTGACCAAATGAATATAAAAGAAATAGGACATGAGTTAAGAAGAGTAAGTAGAGAGTGTAGAGATTTAAAAATTAATAAAAAAGAATTTTTTGGCGGATCAATGACTATTTCCAGTTTAGGAGGAATAGGTGGAACTTTTTTTACACCTATAATTAATCCGCCTGAAGTAGCTATTCTAGGCGTTGGAAAAAGTTTTGATAGGCTCGTTAAAATTAAAGGCCAAATAGTTTCAAGAAAAATTTTGCCAATTTCTTTATCTTATGATCACAGAATAATAGATGGTGCTGAGGGTGTAAGATTTTGTGTTCATTTGAACAAAAGCTTAGGTAAAGATTTTGCTTTCAAGCTTGCCGTTTAATTTAAATTACAATAATAAAGAACATGAGTAAAAATTTCATCGCTTTAACCTGTGCTATCACTTGCTCTTTTTTGTGGGGCACAGCTTTTATAGCACAAGATACTGGAATGGATTACATTGGACCTTGGACTTTCTCAGCTGCAAGATTGCTTTTAGGTTTTTTTGCTTTATTGCCTTTTTTTTTTATTTTTGAATTTAAAGAAATAAAGAAAATCAAATCGAACTTTAAAATCATCATTTTCAATATGCTTTTGTTAGGATTTTTTTTAGCAGGAGGAAATATATTTCAACAAATTTCTCTAATTTATACAGATGTGGCTAACTCAGCAGTATTCACTGTTTTATATGTAGTGATAGTACCGGTATTAGCTTATTTTCTTTTTTCAAAGAAAATACATAAATCTGTTTGGCCTGCAGTAATTATGTGTTTATTAGGAGGTTTGCTTTTAAGCGAATTAAATAACTATAGAGTAAGACTTGGAGACTCTCTTGTAGTAATTGGAGCTTTTTTTTGGGCACTTCATATTGTCTACGTATCAAAATTTTTAAAAATATTTAATTACCCGATAACTATAGCTGCGTTTCAGTGTTTAATCGCAGCAATGTTTTCGGCTGTGCCTGCAATTTCAATTGAATTCATTTCTTTTAAACTTTTATCTTTGGAGGCTGGTGAGCTTTTGTACGCTGGTGTTCTATCAAGTGGCTTGGCATTTTTACTTCAAATTATAGCGCTACAACATCTATCACCCGCTCCTGCCGCAATAATTTTCTCTCTAGAAGGAGTATTTGCATCTGTCGCGGCATGGATTTTACTAGATCAATATCTTAATGAGTTCAAAGTTTTAGGGATTATAATAATATTGTCTGCGGTTATTTTCTCTCAACTTGCACCAATTTATGGTAAAAAAATATATGGACGAAACTAAAAAAGGTTTTATGCAAAATATCGGTGATCTTTCTTTTAAAAAGATAGACGAAACTAATTACGAATTTAGCATTAAAGTAGAGGAAAAATTTCTTAATACAGGCAAAATCGCCCATGGCGGTTTTATTGCAACTGTAGCTGATACTGGTATGGGAAATGCTGCTCACATAGCAGCTGGTAACAAAAGATCAGTAACAGTAAATTTAGATATAAAATTTATTTCTGCTGGCAAACAAGGTGATATTTTCGTAGGAAAAGTAGAAATACTTAAAAAAACAAAAACTTTAGTTTTTATAAATTGTAAGATCTTAAATTCTAAAGGAATAGTTGCTACAGCCTCAGGAACCTGGAAAATACTATTGTAATATTTTCTATGCGTTTAGTATATTTAATCTCAATTTTTTTAGCGAGTTTTAACTTAGCTAATTCATCTGAATTTTTTAAAGACATTAGTAATCAAATTTTAAATCAGGGTGATAGACTTAGTTACGGAGTGGCAGTCTCCGATACTAATAATGATGGTAATTATGAATTTATAGTAACTGGATTTGGTAATAAAAATTTGGCTTTATCTTCTGCTAATGGAAAATTAATCAATGTAGCAAAGAGTAAAGTATTTACAGATAGAGAGAAACTTACGATAGGTGTCGCATCGTGCGATATTGATGGCGATGGTTTCGAAGAAATCTATTTTTTAAATACTGATACTTATAGCGGAGTAAAAAGATATTCTGACCGATTAATTGATTTTAAAAATAATAAATATATTGATTTGTTTGAACAAAAAATTAATAAAGAAAATCTAAATTTAACTGCTGGAAGATCAGTTGCATGTGTTGATAGAAAAGGTGATGGCATGTATGGTTTTTATGTTGCAAATTATGGTGGACCGACAAGATTTTATGAGATGTCTAATAAGAAAATAATTGATAAAGCAAGTGAATTAGGATTAGACAAAATTACTGGTGGTCGCTCTGTAGTTTCAGGGCATATTTTATCAAACAAAATTGATATATTTGCTGCAAACGAGAGAGGGAGTAATTTTCTTTATAAAAATGTAGATGGAATTTATTTTGATATGGCAGCATCTCAAAGAGTTCTGGATACATATCAAAATGGTCGGGGAACTGTTCTCTCAGATATTTTATATAGAGGAAATTTGGATATTATTAATGGAAACTGGGATGGCTATCATAGACTATTTGTTAAAAGAGAAAATTTCTTTGAAGATATCGCAACTTCACCATTCAATACTCCGTCAAAAATAAGAACAGTAATTTCTGCTGATTTTGATAACGATGGTTTTGATGAAATATTTATGAATAACATTGGTGAACCTAATAAACTGTTTAAAATTTTAAATAACGGAAAAGTGAGAGAAATTTCAATTCAAACTGCATTAGAACCAAATGGACTTGGAACAGGTGCAGCAGTTGCAGATATAGATAATGATGGAATACTTGAGTTGTTGATTTCTCATGGAGAAGTCGGTCTTCAAAAATTAACTTTATATAAGGCTAATATCGATAAAAAAAAGAACTTTATTAGAATTAAACCATTAAATAAAAATGGTGCGCCTGCCAGGGGTGCAACGGTTACCTTAATTTCAAATAAAAGAAAACACGCGAAAACTATTGACTCTGGATCTGGCTATTTATGTCAGATGGAACCTGTCGCTCATTATGGCATAAGAGATAAAGAAAAAGATTTTTTAGTGAAAATAAGATGGACTAATGGAGAGGAAAATACTTATAAAATTAATGAAGTAGGTAAAACTTACACCTATACTCAAAAGTAATTTTACCTAGCCATTTTTATAAATATATCACCCATTCCCATGTTTAGTTTATCGGTGGGAATTTGATTTTTAAAAGCACAAAATTTTCCTGTCATTTCATTATTACTTATGGCGGATAAATCCTTTGCCTGACATTTATTGGCAGAGTGTAGTAAACCAACTACTAGTTGATTATCAACTATAAATACTTCATCTTTATTTAAATCATTACTTTTACAAAAATAATTTCTGTTAACTTCTTCAGGAAAATCCTTTTTTTGGCAAGGATTTTTTATTAAAAGCACGTTAATTTTCTTTTTTCCATCTTTGAATTTGTGATTAATAGTTTTTACTTTAACGTAATTAATTAAATCACATGAACACGGTAAACAGCACTGATAAATATTTCCGCAAGTTTGTTCATTATTTTTTGAATTTTTTACATTGATAAATACAGGTTTTTGTCCAGGATTAATTAGTGATCCTGAAACTGGACAGTAAAGTTTGTTATATTCAATAAATTCTTGGTAAGTTAAATTTTGGTCTATAAGATACTTAAAAAATCTCGGACCTGCAGCGTTTCTATTGCTATCAGGAAAAATTTTTGGCCAATTAGTTACTAAATTTTCATAATAAAATTTTTTTTGTTGAAAATTTACCTCTGCAGTTGAATTAAGTTGTAGTGGTAGAAAAAATAATATGATTACAAATATTAAGTTTTTCATAAGTTACTCTGGTACAAATATTAAACAAAGACCATTATTGCAGTACCTTTTTCCATTTGGTCCTGGTCCATCGTCAAAGACGTGCCCATGATGAGCGCCACATTTAGCACAGTGATACTCAATTCTTTTCATACCAAAGGAATAGTCAACTTTAGTTTTAAAAGCTCCAGGTATAGCCTCGTTAAAAGAAGGCCACCCTGTTCCACTGTCAAATTTTGAAACCGACTCGAATAATTTAGCATTACAATTTGCACAGTGATATGAGCCTTTACGTTTTTCAAAATTAAGTGGACTTGTACCAGCTCTTTCAGTTCCTTCACCAAACATTATTTTTTTTTGTTCTTCAGAAAGATTGGGGTTAATTATCTTTTTCTCAATAGATAACAATTTAAAGGGCAAGAATAAAGATGCGATACTATAAAAAAACATTTTTATAAAGATTCTTTTTTCCATAAATTTTTATATAAACCTTTTTGATTTAAAAAAACTGCGCTTAAATGATGCTGGTTAATTTTTTTTTTGTCTAATTTTTGCAATGCCACAATCTTTACATTTCACAGTCTCGGTAGAACCTGCAGCGCCAAAACCATATTTGGTATCAATAATATCGTATCTGTGAATTCCAATATAGCAGAACCATCTATAAATCTGCTTTAACATAATTTCTCACTCAAGTTTGCGTCTGTAATTATTATATCCAAAAATTAATAATAGTGAAAGAGCGAAAGGGTAAACAATAGCTTTATTTGGTCTATCAGGGTTTTCAATTTTAAAATTACTTATGATGTCCCCCATCTGCATTCCTGATTTTTTGGCCTCCCCTTTCCAATTTAATTTATCTACAGTAAGTTGATCATTTTGATTGGACAAAGTTACACCGTATTGTTCTAATGTATATTCTTTTTCAAATTTTTCTTTATCAATGACAAATAACTTATATCTTTCACCGTACTCGCTTAGTCTAGTAACTTTAATATGAACCTCTTTGGCTGGATCAAATGAGAGATTTTGAATGGTTTCGGCTGAAAGTTTTTGCTCATTAAATTTTGGATAAAATTTTCCCAAAACATAGTCGGGAGCCAAAAAAGATAAAGAGATGATCAGAAATGCTACAATTTCATACCATTTTAATTTATTAATAAACCACTGTTGAGTGGCAGCAGTAAAAACTAAAATCCCAATTAAAGAGGTAATAATCACTATAAGAGCTTGCCAAATATTATCTACGCCGATTAGTAAAAGTTCGTGATTAAATAAAAATACTATGGGCAAAATACCTGTTCTTAAACTGTACCAAATGGCTTGTAGTCCAGTTCTCAGTGGATCACCTCCAGAAATTGCAGCGGCTGCGTAAGAGGCCAAGCCAACTGGTGGCGTCACATCGGCCATTAAACCGAAATAAAATACAAATAAATGAACTGCTATTAATGGAAAAATAAAGCCAGAAGCATTTCCAACATCAACAAGAACTGTAGCCATAAGTGAAGCTACCACAACATAATTAGCAGTTGTTGGCAGACCCATTCCTAGAAGTAAACAAAGTATAATTGTGAGTAATATTAAAATTATTACGTTGTCTCTGGCTATTGTTTCTATGACAATGATTAAATTAGTGCTCAGTCCTGTTGAGCCTACCGCTCCTACTATTATACCAGCTGTCGCAATAGCTATTCCAACCCCAACCATGTTAACAGCACCCTTTTGAAGACCAACAATTGTCTGATTGTACCAATCAATTAAACCTGTCTTAAAATCTAAATTTTTAACAATTCTGTTTACTAAATTTACTAATATCAAAGACAAAGTTGCATAAAAAATGGAAAAACCTGCAGTGTATCTCATATATACAAGTAAAAAAATTAAAACAAATATTGGAATTAAAAAATGTAAACCAGATAGAAAAGTTTTCTTCAAATGTGGTACATCAGCGTCATCCATCCCTTTGAGACCTAATTTAAGTGCTTCTAAATGTGATATATAAAATAAAGCAATATAAGAAATAACTGCTGGTAAAAAAGCATGTTTAACAACTTCAAAATAAGTAACACCAATAAAACTTGCCATTACAAAAGCTGCTGCACCCATTACCGGTGGCATAATTTGACCATTAACTGAAGATGAAACTTCAATCGCTCCTGCTTTCTCTTGCGAAAAACCAGTTTTTTTCATTATAGGAATTGTAAACGTTCCTGTTGTAACAGTGTTTGCAATTGATGATCCTGAGATCATACCTGTCATCCCAGAACCTAGAATGGCCGCTTTTGCGGGTCCGCCTCGCATTTTGCCAACCATTGCAAAAGCTAAATCTAAAAAATATTTTCCTCCACCTGCAGTTTCTAATAGTGCTCCAAATAATACAAATAAAAATATAAAGTCTACCGATACTCCGATAGGTATTCCAAAAATTGCTTCTTGATCAAACCATTGGAAGCCTACTAATCGTTTTAAGGATAATCCACCATGAGAGATTATATCAGGTGCATATTTTCCAAAATAAGAAAATAAAAGAAAGCAAATTGCAATTATAACTAAGGGCAAACCTATTGCTCGCCTAGTAGCTTCCAAGAGTATTAATATACCTGTAGTACCTATGATTAGTTCAACTGGCACTTTAAATCCAAATATTTCTTTTATTAAAAGTATTCCACCTCTATTAACGAGGTCGTCATAAAAGAAATAAATATATAAACAGCAAAATGCTGCAGCAATACTTATAAATATATCAAATGCTGAAATTTTTTTTCCTCTCATTGCCGGGAAAATCAAAAAGGTTAATGTTAATGCAAAACCCAAATGTATTGCTCTAGCAGGCAAGCCTTTGAACATACCAAAATTAAACCAAAAGGGGAAAGGAGACGCATACCATAATTGAAAAAATGTCCAAAGAATAGCTATTCCAAAAACTATTTTTAAGTGGATACCTGATAAATTTCGAGTTGGAGAAATATCTTCTTGAATTTTGTCTTTTATCTTACTTTGAATGTTTCTATTCATTTTAGTCAAGATACCTTATTCTAAAAAAAAAGGCCCAAAAAATATTGGGCCTTTTTAATTTAATAATGAAGTAGAATTACATTAATCCAGCTTCTTTATAATACTTTATTGCACCTGGATGTAATGGAGCTGATAAACCATCAGCTATCATGTTTTTCTTTTCCAAAGGTCCAAAAGCAGGGTGTTGAGCCCGGAAATCATCGAAGTTTTCCATTACTGCTTTTGTTACTAAGTATACAAGCTCTTCAGAAACATTAGCGCTTGTAACAACAGTAGCTTTTACACCAAATGTTGTAGCATCTTTTTTCTGATTTGAGTAAGTCCCCGCTGGGATTACAGCTTTTGCATAATAGTCAGCGCCATCAATTAAACCTTGAACTGGCCCACCAGTCAAATTAATTGGGCTAGCTTTTGCTTTACAAGTAGCTGCTTGTTCCATTGCACCATTTGGAAATCCAACTGAATATCCAAAAGCATCTATTTTACCATCACAAAG
This sequence comes from uncultured Pelagibacteraceae bacterium, assembly GCA_902561155.1. GTDB lineage: Bacteria > Pseudomonadota > Alphaproteobacteria > Pelagibacterales > Pelagibacteraceae > Pelagilacustribacter. Next base: position 12,057 of record CACEOY010000005.1, on the reverse strand, counting down.
AGCTTTAACTTGTTCAGATGAAGTAAGTTCAGTAGTTGCTTTGAACATACTCATGTCTGCTCCCATAGCTTTCATTAACTCTTCCATAGTTCCTCTTTGACCAGAACCTGGGTTACCGATATTTACTGTTTTTCCTTTTAGACCTTTAAAATCTTTTATTTTAGATTTTTTACTTGCCCAAATTTGAAAAGGTTCATTGTGAACAGAAAATACAGCTCTTAAGTCGCCGAACTGGTTCCCTTCCCACTTGCTTGAACCGTTATAAGCATGAAACTGCCAGTCTGACTGAGCTACACCAAATTGAAACTCACCATCTTTGATTTGTCCAATATTGTAGTTAGAGCCTCCTGTTGAAGGCGCAGTACATCTATAAGCTTTAGCTGTACCTTTTTTTCTTCCATGGTCAGCACTTATTGCTGATTTATGTAACATTTTACATATAGCGTTACCTGTTTGGAAATAAACTCCTGTAGGTCCGCCTGTTCCTATCGTAAAGAATTCTGCTGATTTAGCGATTGGACTTGCGAATGCAAACATCACTAAAAACGCTGAAATCAATGACATTAGTTTTTTCATATGTTCCCCCGTTTGTTATTAATTATAATTTAACTATGGAAAAAGGTAGAGGTCAAAGAGAATCTTTACAAATTTTTAGCCCAATTTGATAATTTTTGTACACCTTCAACCACATTTGGTGCGTACTTTTCAATAATTTTGTCACTTATTATTTTTCCATTAATGTCAGCATTTAAAAATTCATTTCCATCAAAATCTATATAACATAATCTTGTAAGTAATCTTTTTGAGGTAAAACCAAAATCTGAGGCAGGTAGCATAGCCACACCAGTTTCTTCTAATACCGTTTCACATAGATGAGTTGAGTTTTTAAATTTTTTGTTCAAAAATTCTGGCATTAGATAAAAGGCACCTTGAGGTTGATTAATTAAAACTTTATTTGATTTAAGGTTATTATAAACATAATTGCCTACTGATCTTAAGATATTTAGTGTTTTGCTTTTATATTTTTCAAAATCCCCTTCGTATGCTTGAACAGCTGCATATTGAGCTGGAGTATTTACTGTCGAATAGGACTCACTGGCTAAAGTCACAATGGTATCTAAAAAATTTGAAAGTTTTTTCGGAACAGCAAAAAATCCTACTCTCCAACCGCCTGCTCCACACCATTTACTTAATCCACCGCTTATAAAAGTACCTTCAGGATAAAACTTTGAAATAGACTCGTATTTATTACAAAATGTTAAATCGGTATAAATTTCATCAGACAAAACTAAAAGTTTATGTTTTTTTGCTATTGTAGCTAATTCTCTCAAATTATAACAAGTTGTTCCAGAAGGATTATTAGGAGAATTAAGTATAAATATTAAATTTTTTTTATTGATAGATTTAATTTTTTTTTCAAGTTGTGTTGCAGTTGGAAACCAATTGTTTTCTCTTGTTGTTTCAATCCAGTGCACTTTGTTTCTACCTATAATTGCCTGTGGTTCATAAGAAACCCAGCTAGGTGCTGATAAAATAATTTCACCATTGAAAGCTACGTGCATTAAAAGCATTGCTTCTTTAGAGCCTGGAGTAATAAGAATGTTTTCAGGAGGATATAAATTTCCAGTTTTGTTTTCTAAGTATTTTGAAATTGAATTTCTTAGTTCTACTAAGCCTTGAATAGGTAAATACTCTTTTCTATGAGCGTTTGCTTTTAGTTTAGCAACAATACTTTCAGGAACAGGAAATGGAGATTGGCCAAATCCAAAACTATAAACTTTTTTACCATCAGCAATAAGTTTCTTTGACTTTTCGTTAATAACTAAAGTGGAAGAAGGTTGAAGTTTTAAAATACTTTTCTTAGTGTAATTCTTCATAATAGCTTTTTTATAAAAGCTATTAGTCACCATACGGGGACTCGGTGATTCAAGTCAATTAAAACTTTAAAAGAAGAACATTTGACAAATTGATTCGGTCATGTTTTAATCTTATTTTGTTCTCAGAGGCGACCTATATATAGTATTTAAAATTTAATCAGACACAATTATGGAAAACTCATCAAATCAGGTACTAGCTCTTTTAGGTCCAACGAATACTGGAAAAACATATGTGGCAATAGAGAAAATGTTAAAATACGAGAGTGGTATTTTTGGATTTCCTTTAAGGCTCTTAGCAAGAGAAGTTTACGATAAATGTATTTCTATAGTAGGTTTCGACAGAGTAGCATTAATCACTGGAGAGGAAAAAATTATACCAAGTTCTGCGGATTATTTTATTTGCACCGTTGAGTCTATGCCAAAAGATAAGAATGTGGATTTTGTTGGAATAGATGAGATTCAAATGTGTGCAGATAGGGAACGGGGACATATTTTCACTGACAGATTACTTAATTTTAGAGGTAAAAAACTTACTATGTTTTTAGGTTCTCAAGTTATGCAAAATGTAATTAGTGATTTAATAAAAGAAATTGGTTTTGAAAAAAAAGAAAGATTCTCAAAATTAAATTATGGTGGATTTAAAAAAGTATCTAGGCTAGAGAGAAAATCTGCAATTATCGCTTTCTCAATTGAGGATGTTTACGCTATTGCTGAACTTATTAGGAGACAAAAAGGTGGCGCCGCTGTAATTATGGGATCGTTAAGTCCAAAAACTAGAAACTCTCAAGTTGAACTATATCAGTCGGGTGACGTTGATTACTTAGTTGCTACCGATGCAATTGGAATGGGTTTAAACATGGATATCAATGAAATTTATTTTTCAAATCTTAAAAAGTTTGATGGAAAAAAAACTAGGAGACTTAACCTAATTGAAATTTCTCAGATAGCAGGGAGAGCTGGAAGATTTAAAAATGATGGTTTTTTCGGGACCACTGGTGAGTGTGAAATTTTAAATTCAGATGAAATAGAAAATATTGAAAGACATAACTTGCCAGAAATAAAGATGATTTATTGGCGAAATCATAATTTAAACTTTAAAAGTCCAGATAAATTAATTTCATCATTAGAACAAAGGCCTGCGAACAAAAATTTAATAAGAACGCAAGACTCTTTAGATGAAAGTGTTTTAAGACATTTTTTAAAATTAGGTAATAACAATATAATATATCATAATAATTTAGAGTTACTTTGGGAATGCTGCCAAATTCCTGATTTTGAGAAAAAAGCTTATGGACAACATATTAATATAATTGATAAAGTTTTCAAATATCTATCAACAAGAAAGAAAAGAATTCCAAATGATTACATGAAGGAGCAACTTAAGGGATTAGAAAGAGAACATGGAAATATTGATGTTTTATCTCATAGAATTTCTAACGTTAGAACTTGGTCATATGTTGCAAATAAAAAAAATTGGGTTGAAAATTCAGATTATTGGGTGCAGCTTACAAAAAGCATAGAAGATAAACTTTCAGATAAATTGCACCAAGAGTTAACTAACAGTTTTATTGATAAAAAGATCAGTATTTTGTCTAAAGGATTAAAACAAGATTTAGTTTTAAATACAAAAATTGATGACGAGGATAAGATTTTAATTAATGATCAGTTCATTGGAGAACTCAAAGGTCTTAAATTTATAATTGCCCTTACATCTAAAACACTAGACACTGATATAAAATCAATAAAAAAAGCTGCAAGAAAAGGGGTGGGTGAAGAATTAGAAAAAAGAGTTTCTTCAATAATTTCTGGTGAAAATATTGAGCTAGATGAAAAATGTAAAATTATTTGGAAAAATAACATAATCGCAAGGCTTAAAAAAGGTAACAATTATCTTAGTCCTGAAATTGAAATTTTAGCAGACGATGCTTTGGATAATTTATCAAAGTCTAAATTGGAAGCTTTTTTGAAAAGCTGGGTTGATAAATATATTAAAGAAATACTTGGAGACCTTTTAAACTTAAATAAAGAAGATGTAAAAAATAAATATATAAGAGCACTTATGTTTCAACTTTTTGAAAATAACGGAGTTCTCAAACGGGACTTAGTTGATGATATAGTAAAATCTATAAAAACTGATGAAAGAAAAAAAATTTGGGAGTTGGGTATTAAAATTGGAAGATATCATATTTATTTACCGAAAATGTTAAAACCAAGAGCAGTATCTCTACGTATTTCCCTTTGGAGACTATTTTATGAAATGGCAGCTAATCAAAACATACCAAGATCAGGATTAAACTACCTAACTGACAAAAAATACAACAAAAACTTTTTATTACTGTGCGGTTTTGAAAAGTTTAAAAATCATTACGTTCGTATAGACATTCTTGAGAAACTGTTTATTAAAATTTTAGTTAAAACAGAAAAAAGAAAGTTTAAAATAGACTCTGAAATGATGAATTTAATTGGTTGTAATAAGCAAAGTTTTTATAACTTAATGCTAAGTATGAATTATAAAAAAAGTAATGAGGAGGATACTTATGTTTATGTTGGAGAAGGTAAGAGAAAAAATAAATATATAAGTGTAAAAAAAGATGAAAATCCATTTAAAAAACTTTTAAACCTGAATCTTAAATAACATGCTTAAATTAGAACAAAAAGAAATAATTGGAATAGCTGCTTTACTCATTCACGCTGCGAAAATAGATGAAATTTATAGTGAAAAAGAAAAGAAAATTATTTTTAGTTTTGTAAAAAGTAATCTAGATAATGAAGCTTCTGTAGATAAAATTATACAAGAAGCTGAAAATCTCGAAAAAAACTCAAATCAACTTTTAAATTATACAAAAATAATAAAAGATAGTTCTGTCAAAATAAAAAGTGAGATAATTGAACAATTGTGGAAAATTCTAATATCGGATAATAATGTTGATCTTTACGAGTCAAATTTAATGAGAAGAATATGTGGTTTAATTTATTTTTCTGATAAAGAAAGTGGTGAAATTAAAATGAGGTTGATAAAATCAAAATGACTTACATAGTTAAAGATGAATGTATTAAATGTAAACTAACTGACTGTGTTGAAGTTTGTCCAGTAGATTGTTTTTACGAAGGAGAAAACATGCTGGCAATTAATCCTGACGAATGTATCGATTGTGGAGTTTGTGAACCAGAATGTCCAATTGGAGCCATAGTGCCTGATACAATGGATATAGAAAATAAGGATAAATGGTTGTTGCTAAATAAAAAGTTTTCTGCAATATGGCCTAATATTAATAAAAAAAAAGATCCTATGCCTGAGCATAAAAAATACGAAAAAATCAAGAACAAATTTGATAAACATTTTTCAGAAAAGCCGTTTAAATAATGATGCCAAAAAAGAAAAAAAAGAAAATAATTAAAAAAATTAAGAATATAAGAAAGCCAAAAAACTTATTAATTAAGAAATCTAAAGTTGATGAAAAACCAAAAAAACTGCAAAATGTAAATCAAGAAGATAAACCAGAAATAAAGAAAATCAAAAAACAAGCAACTGAAAAAAAACAATATAATATTAAGGATTATGTAGTATATCCAAAACATGGGGTTGGTAAAATAATTGCTGTTGAAAAAGCTAAAATTGGCCAAATTGAAATTCAATTTTATAAAATTTTTATTGAGAAAGAAAAACTGACTTTGACAGTGCCAATTAATCAACAGTCAAATCTTAGACCTATATCTTCTATTAACCAAATTAATAAATGTGTTTCTATATTAAAAACTAAGCCAAAAATTAAAAGAACAATGTGGAGCAGAAGAGCTCAAGAGTATGATCAAAAAATTAATTCTGGTAAAATTTATGAGCTTGCAGAAGTAGTTAAAGACTTGAATAAAAATACCGACATAATTGCTGATCAGTCCTATTCTGAAAGGCAATTATTTGAAAAAGCTTATGATAGGCTTAAATCAGAATTTGAAGCGGTTTTAAAAACTACCTCTGAAGAAGTACAAAAAAAGATGGATAAGGCTCTTGGTAGAAACAAAACATTATTAGTAGATTAGAAATAGAAACGCCCTTTTTAAAAAATTAAAAAGGGCGTTTAATTAACAAAGAATTTAGAAGGTACTATCTTCTTCTTCTTCTTCTTTTTTTAGCTTTTTTCTTTTTAGCTTTTTTTCTTCTTTTAGCCATCTTATCTCCCTGGTTATTAAACAAATCTTAATGATTCGTTTGTTAATTAAACATTAATTATTAAAAGATTCATGTCAAATATAAATTAATTTGTAAAATTGAATCAAATTTAAATTTTATATTAAATTATTTAAATCTTATTAATTTTCTAAAAAAGTTAGTAATACCAATGTTTTTTTAAGCAAATTAAATAAGTTTTAATTTAATTTTTAGTAAAGATTTTCTAGTTGTTGTTTATAATTTTTAATTATTTCTTTTCTTTTTAACTTTAAAGTTGGTGTAAGCATTCCGTTTTCAATTGTAAATTCTTCGTTTATTAATACAAATTTCTTAATTTTTTCAATTAAAGTTAAATTTTTATTTATATTTTCAATTATAAGTTTTATTTTTTCTTTCCTAATTTCTTTTTCACTTACAATTAATGCTACTAAATAGTTTTTTTTATCTCCATAAACGAGAGATTGTTTTATATTTTCATTCAAGCACAAAATATTTTCAACTTTGCTAGGAGAAATGTTGTCACCACCAAGATTTACAATAATATCTTTTTTCCTATCAGTAATTTTTAAATAATTATTATTATCTAATTCTCCAATGTCTCCAGTATGAAGCCACCCATCTTTTATTACTTTTTTTGTCTCCTCTTCAAGATTCCAATATCCCAACATAACATTTTCACCCTTAATAAGAATTTCTCCATCTTCGGCTATTTTGACTTTATTAGTCTTAAACGGAGGGCCTACTGAGTCGACTTTAACTAAATCTGGTAAATTACAACTGACGACAGGAGAGGCTTCGGTTAAGCCATATCCTTGCAAAGTAGGTAATCCAACAGCGTTTAAAAATTCTCCAATATTTTGATCCAAAGCTCCTCCCCCGGATACGAAGGCCTGAAGATTACCACCAAACTGAATTCTGATTTTTTTTCTCACTAATTTTTCACAAAAAAAATTTGTGATTTTTTCACCTAATTTCAAATCTATCTTGTTTAGTATTTTTTTCCCCAAAATCAAAGTTTGATTTATAAGTTTTCTTTTTAATCCTGATTGTTTTTCAAAACTCATATTTATTTTTGTGAAAAGGTTTTGATAGAATCTTGGAACAGCTGTCATAATTGTGGGTTTGGCAACTCCCATATTGCTGATCAGTTTTTCTAAGCTTTCAGCATAAAAAACTTTTGCGCCAATGATAATTTGTATAAATTGAACTGTATGTTCATAGGAATGGGAAAGGGGTAACCAAGTTAAAAAAACAGGATCTTTTTTAACGGTTAATTTTTTTAATAATTCAACAGCGCCCTCACAATTCGATAAGATGCCTCCATGACTTAAAACTACCCCTTTAGGATTTCCTGATGTTCCTGAGGTATAAATTATACAAGCAGGCATATGTCTTTTTAAATTTTTATTAATGATTTTATCATCAATATTATCGGCAAATATTTCAGAGATTAATAAACTTCCCGTATCAATTTTTTCAAACGATATTATTTTCTTAATATCACTATTTATAAACTTTTTAATTTTATTAAATTGATCTTGACTAGAAACAAATATTAAAGAGGGTTTGCAATCATTTAATATATATTCATAATCACTCGCTGAGTAAGTAGTAAAAATAGGTACTGAGATACCTCCAGCATTCATAATTGAGATATCAGCAATTAACCAATAAGGTCTATTCTCAGATAAGATCAAACATCTATCACCCTCGTTAATTAGAGATTTGATTTTCAATGTAAGTTTAAAAATTTTTTGAGTTATATCTCCCCAATTATAGGTTGGATTTCCTGGTTTTAACCATTTTAAAAATGGTTTTTTTTCATCAACCAATTGTGTTTTCTTAAAATATAATTCAACTAAACTATTTATTTTATTTATATCCATAAATTGGTGGGCGAAGAGAGACTCGAACTCTCAAGGTATTGCTACCACCGGATTTTGAGTCCGGCGCGTCTACCAGTTCCACCATTCGCCCTTAATTAAGTATATTATGAAATAATACGAAAATTAAACAGTTTTATTAAAGATTTTTATTAATGTTAGGATTTCTATAAAGTTCAAAGAAAGTTGATATAAACTTACATAAGTCAATTTGGTTTTCGGAGAATACTTTTCCAACTTCTTTTAACTTAGCTTTATAAGATTTTCCAATAGTATAGAGCTGACGCTTATCCCTAAATATCATACCTGTCTTTTCTGAAATTCTAAGTTTCCTAATAACCGTTGCTCTAGGAATGCCTGTTATTTCAGAAATTGAGGAAGCATTCATTCCAATTACAGACTCTTTTGAAAGGATTATAAATTTAGCCCACCTTATGAAATTTTCTTCACCAAGGTCATCGGAATAGGTTTTTTTTGTTATTGGATTATTTTCATATTTGTCTTTTAATCGTACAATGTTATTTGCAAAAATTGTTCCATTAACTATAAAAGTTTCTAAATCTCCATGAAATTTTCTCTGTCTAATCAAAAAAGGGATTTTAAACCTAAAGAAAAATCTCCAAACCAGTGTAAAATTTTCTCTGATAAAGCTATCTATTTTTTGTGCCTCAACAGGTTGGCCAAACCAATCCTGGGTAGCCAAGTATTTTGAGCAAGTATTTAAAAATATTGATAAAGTTTTCACTGAATGCTTTGGTCTTTGATGAACAAAGGTAAGTGGTTTTAACACAATTTTTTTTCCTTTACGCATAATTATATTTTCTTCGTTTAACTCATTAATTTTCCTTCTCACTGTTTCTTTAGCAATAGAAAGGTCTTCAGAAATTTCTATTAGATTGATTTTTTCAATTTCAAATTCTTCTTTTGTATAGAATTGTTCTTCAGAGTGAATTATCAAAATATCTGCATAATGACGAAAAGATTTTTGAACTAAGTAAATTAGGATAAGGTATTTATCCATATCCATAAATGTTTGATAGGCGTTGTAGTTCCAAGTAGTAGAGAATTTGAACCATTGATCACTTATTCTCCCAAAATTCGTAGATAGGATAGAATGTACCTCTGACCTACTAATGAATTCGTCCTTAAATTCAACCTGTTTTTTTTTAAAATCTACCTTAGTAAGATTGTCTAAATTTTTTATTTCTTTTTTGTCTGACATGTTTATATAAGTGATAAATGTTAAAGAAATTATATGACAGATGTTTAGATTTAGCTAGACATAAATTTTCAAAGCCTTTTCTAGCTTTTGTATCTTTTATTGAAAGTTCATTTTTTCCTATACCTCCGGATGTAATAATTGTGCCAATGGTATTAGCGCAAAAAGAGCAGTATTTTAGAATTTTTTTAATAGCAACAATATTTTCAGTTTTGGGTGGGATCTTTGGTTATTTTTTAGGAAGTTTATTTTTAGAATTTTCAATGTCTATCATAGAATTTTATAATTATGAGGAGAAAGTTTTTGCGTTACAAAATAAACTTTCCAATAAAGCAGGTTTTATTTTCTGGATTGGTACATTGTTTTTAGCTGGCTTCACTCCTTTGCCTTATAAAGTGTTTACAATTACGAGTGGTTTTATAGGTTTTAATCTTTATGTTTTTACAATAATAAGTTTACTCTCTAGAGGATTAAGATTTTTTATTATCTCTTATTTATCGATGAGGTTTGGTGATAAATTTGAAATTCTTTTTGAAAAGGAAGGTTTCAAATGGTTCACAATTATTGGGATTTTAATTGTTTTAATTCTCTTCGGGCTTTATTTTTATTTTAATTAATATGAAAAAAAAAATTATTTTTAATTCACTCATAGCTTTAAGTTTTATAGCGTTGATTTTTGCTTATTTTATTGAGTTTGTTTTGGGTCATGAACCTTGTAATCTTTGTAAAATAGAACGTATTCCATACATTGGTTCTATTATATTAATTACATTTTTAATTTTTACAAACAAATGGGAAAAATCAATTTTGTTTATGGTCTTATTATTATTTATTTTTGGGACAATCATATCTATATATCATGTAGGTATTGAACGAGGCATTTTCAGTGAAAGTTTATTATGTGAGCTTGGTATAAACACCCAAATCCAAAATACTGATGAACTTTTAAAAAGCCTAAAAAAAACCCCAATAAGTTGTAAGGATGTCACGTTTAAGATATTTGGTTTATCGCTTGCTACATTTAATGCAGTTTTATCTATTTTAATAAGTTATATATTGTTTAAACAAGTTTTAAAAAAATGAATAAAACAGATAAAAAAATTTTAGAAGAAATTATAAGAGTAGATCATGCTGGTGAGCGAGGAGCAATTAAAATTTATGAAGGTCAATTATTAGCTTTAAAAACTTTTAAACAAGATGAAGAATTAAAAAGGAAAATAGAAGACATGCGAGAACATGAGAAAGAACATTATGAATTTTTTGATAAGGAAATACAAAAAAGAAATATCAAACCCACAAGGCTTTTACCTTTATGGGACTTAATGGGTATAACATTAGGATTTGGCACAGCCATGATGGGAAAAAAAGCAGCGATGTTATGTACAGCATCTGTGGAAGAAGTAATCGATGGACACTATAAAGATCAGACTTATAAACTCAGAGAAGATGAAGAGGAATTAAAGAAGAAAATTATGAAGTTTAGACAAGATGAATTAGATCATAAAGATATAGCCTACGAAAGCGGAGCTACCAAAAAAGGTTTATACAGTGTTTTGGATAAAGTTATAAAAACTTCATCAAGAGTTGCAATTGCGATTTCAGAAAAAATTTAATTAAGGCTCTAACTCAATATCCCAGTATAAATAATCCATCCAACTTTCATGTAAAAAATTTGGTGGAAAGTTTCTTCCATTTTTGTGTAAATCATCTACTGTAGGCCTATAAGGTTTGTTAAATAATTTCATTCCACTTACTTCAAATAACTTTCCACCTTTTTTTACATTACAAGTAGAGCATGCTGTTACAACATTTTCCCAGTCTGTAATCCCACCTTTTGATTTTGGTAAAAGATGATCAAAAGTCAGATCTTTTTTATCTCCACAATATTGGCAAGTAAATTTATCTCTTAAAAAAACATTAAATCTTGTAAAATTTGGATTATCTGATGGTTTAATAAAATTTTTTAATGCAATGACACTAGGTAAATTCATTTCGAAAGACGGGCTTCTAATTTTTCTTTTATAGTTTGAAACTATACTTACTCTATTTAAAAAAACAGATTTTACAGCATCTTGCCAACACCATAAAGATAAAGGGTAATAGCTTAATGGCCTGAAATCTGCGTTTAAAACTAAAGCAGGACATTTTTCTAGAGGCACTTTGTCATTTGCAGAAATAATCATATCTAAAGCTAAATGATATAAAAAATTAAATCAAGTTTTAATTTTGTGACATATTGTTGTTAGTATAATTTTTTTTTTATAAATTCTAGGCCAAGACTCGAGCCCTCTTGAGGTATTCTGTGCTCACAGTTTTTAAAAATCTTAGTTTGTATCTTATAATCAATTCTATTGAACAGCTCTATTGCTTCAAGCAAAAAACTTATCGGAACCACTTCGTCTTTATTCCCGTGCATTAACAAAATGTCAGGTTTTGATTTAATATTGTTCTCTATATGTTTGATGTCAATTATTTTGCCTGAATAACCAATGACGGAATTAATCGCATCTTCTCTTTTCAATCCAGTCTGTAAACTAATCATACATCCTTGGCTAAAACCACATAAAATAATTTTATCTGCTGATAGTTTATATTCTACTTTTACTTCATCGATCAATTTATTTAATTTCATTTCTGCGACTAGTGACTTTGTTAAAATTTCATCACTTGTCTGATCCATTAGATCAAACCATTGAAAGCCAGTTGGGCTTACTGCACATCTCTCTGGCGCATCTGGACATATAAAAACTGTTTTTGGAAGATAGTTTTTCCAATAATTTGCTAAAATAGAAATATCATTTCCATCTCCTCCATATCCGTGGCAAAGTATAACAGCATTGTCAGGTTTTTGTTTCTCGGGTGAATTAATAATAGTTGTATTTAGTGAGTAGCTCATTATATATATTTAAT
>CACEOY010000004.1 GCA_902561155.1 uncultured Pelagibacteraceae bacterium | reverse complement strand
ACTTGATAAAATTCCCCATTCTTTTGCAATCTATTTTGAAACGAACTCTTGCAATTTATTTATCAGAGCATTTACATCATTTTTATTAGAATTTAAAATTGACGCAAACTCTTCTTTCTGTGTTCTTGCTAAACTTAATCCCTCTACAATTAAATCTCTAATTAAAGGTTTCTGTGGATTTTTCGTATAAATTCTCCAATCAATTTTAATCTCTGGAGATTTTAAACTTTCATTTATTTTTGAATTTACAATTGTATAATTTGAACTTTTTTGTTCAGAGTCAAAAACTTCAAATTTTTGAGATGAGTAATCAGTTAGTCTAGATGTCAAACTTTTTAGGAAGTATCTCTGAAAAAGTTCTTGATACTTATTCATGGTGTTTTCATCAAGATCTTTTCTTATTTTCCCAAGAGTATAAAGTCCTAATGCCTTGATATCCACGTTTTCTAAAGCAATCTTTTCAATAGCTTCGTTTTTTTCCTCTTCAGTTAATGACTTATCGCTTAAAGATTTTACTGCATCATCAACAAGTTCTTGTACAAAAATTTTTGGTTCGGTATTATATGTAGCTGCAATTATAGAACTCGAATAAAGGTAAAAAACAGGTATTAAAAAAAATAGTCCTTTTTTCATTGAAAAGATATTTATTTATCTAAATCACCCCAGGCATCGTCATCTGTATCTTTCTCGTTTTTAATTTTTTTTGATCTATTTTGAAGATACAAGCTTTTTGTAGCGGCATAGAGATCAATAGAATTTTTTTCTAAACTTTCAAAGTTAATCATATTATCACCTCTAAAATCTACAGCTTCCGCAGATTTTATCCCTACATAGTCCAGTTTACTTCCTGAAATACTTTTAATTTCTCTTTCGTGCCATGTCACTCTAGCAAATGCATCTAAGTAATTATTATCAATTACCATTCCAACAGAGTCTCTCAATGTCGTTGGTCCTAAAATCGGTAAAACAAAATAACATCCACCCTTTACTCCATACGTTCCTAGAGTTTGACCCAGATCTTCCTTTTGATTTTTTAAACCCATTTTTGCAGCTGGATTACCCAAACCTAAAACCCCAACCGTTGAATTAATTAAAAAGCTTCCAGTCGCATGGCCTGCAGATCGTAATTCACCTTGAAGAAGATGATTTGGTATTGATAGTAAAGTAGCTATATTCGAAGTAAAATTCCCAGTTCCATTTTTAACTGGCTCAGGAAGTTTATTGTAAACTTTAGCCACTGGCTCCAATATGATATTATCAAAGCCTTGATTAAACTTAAAAATACCTCTACTTACTTTTTCAAAACACTCATTTTCTGATTGAGCATTAGCACTTACCAATAGAAAGATATTGAATATTAAAGAGTACAAAATTATTTGTATTTTTTTAAATCCCATAATGGCTGTATATATAAAATATTGAGATAATGCACATAAATCATGGCTTTATTTTAAGAGAATTTGCATATAAATTTATGTGATTTTGGGATTAATATGGTTCAATTATGAAGATAAGGATTAATAAATCGCTTAATTTTTCAAAAAAAATGAGAAGTTTGAGAGATATCAAATATCTGATAATACATTATACTGGCATGCAATCTGCACGTGTATCCATGAAAAGGCTTAAAAATCCGAAATCAAAAGTGAGTTGTCACTATTTAATTAATAGGAATGGAAATATTTACAAGATGATAGATGATAACAAGATAGCTTGGCATGCAGGAAAATCTAAGTGGAAAAATATTAAAAATTTAAACAAATACTCAATTGGTATTGAAATTCAAAATAAAGGCCATTATATAAATTATCAAAGTTTTCCGAATAAACAAATTTCCTCTTTAATAGTTTTAATTAAATTACTTTTAAAAAAGTATAAAATTAAAAAGAGTAATGTTTTAGGACATTCAGACATTGCCCCCCTTAGAAAAAAAGATCCAGGCGAAAAATTTCCTTGGAATTTTTTAAGTTTAAAAGGAGCAGCTATTTGGTATCCGAAATTAAAATTAAAAAAAGAAGAGATCAAATCAAAAACAAAAAGAAGAATGTTTTTCAAAAATATTCACAAAATTGGATATAGATTTTTTAATTTATCTCAAAAATCAAATAGAGATCGTAAGGTAATTATGGCTTTTCAAAGAAGATTTCTCCCTAAAGAGGTGAATGGAAAAATCACTTATAAAACCCTTAAAATAAGCCAATTATTAGCATAAAAAACTTATTTTCTTGCCTTTTGGTTTTAAAAACATTAATAAAATATTGCCAGATAATTGGACAGTCACTATTTTTAATAGAGGAAAGTCCGGGCTCCTTAAAGACAATTTGCCAGTTAACGGCTGGCGAGGGCGACCTCAGGGCAAGTGCCACAGAAACAAACCGCCTAATCAAGGTAAGGGTGAAAAGGTGTGGTAAGAGCACACCGGGTTTTTGGTAACAAAAATCGCTAGGTAAACCCCAAATGGAGCAAGGCTAAATAGGGATGACACTGCGTTTTACGCTAAAAACAGTCTTTAGTTCGTCATCCGGGTTAGCTGCTTGAGCATATTCGCAAGAATATGCCTAGATAAATGACTTCTTTAATGACAGAACCCGGCTTATAGATTATCTGGCAAATCCAAATATTATTTTAAAGATGTTCCATTTTTGTACTTTTAATATACAAAACTATTGTATTGACTAAGCTATCAAATCCCATATTATCCCAAATAATCCCAAATTGGAGGATTTATTGATTAAAAAAAAAACAGGAATATTTAAAGAGCATGTTTCTATCGAGCTACGAAAACAAAATAGACAAAAAGGGAAGGGTATCTGTGCCAGCATCATTTAGATCCTTTTTAACAACCCAAGGTTATAATGGCTTTGTATCTTACCCTTCTTTTAGCAACCCGGCTTTAGAATGTTGTACTCAAGAAAGAATAGAAAAACTATCAAATTCTATTGATACCCTAAATCCATTTGAAGAGAAAAGAGATTATTTTGCAACCGCTGTTTTGTCTGAAAGCTCAAATTTAATTTTTGATACTGAGGGAAGGGTACAATTTTCAAAGAAACTTTTAAATGTAGCAAAGATCAAAAATGACATTTTATTTGTTGGATTAGGCAAAACTTTTCAGGTTTGGAGTCCTAAAAATTTTGAAAAATTTAAAACTTTTGCAAGAAAAAAAGCCTTGCAAAGCAGGTCAACACTGAAATGGGATAACAATAACTAATGATAAAAGGAGCCACGCATGAGTATTAATATTGGAGGAGGTGAGTTAAGAGAGTTAAAGCCGAGAATTTTAGTAATGGGAATTGGAGGAGCAGGTGGAAATGCAATCAATTCTATGATTGAGTCAGGTATGCAAGGCGTAGAGTTTGTTGCAGTAAACACTGATGCACAAGATTTAAGAGTTAATAAAGCAGATTCTAAGATTCAAATTGGAATGAATTTAACAAAAGGACTTGGTGCAGGTGCCAAGAATGATATTGGCCAAGCTGCTGCTGACGAGTCTTTAAATGAAATTGTAAGTTACATACAAGGAAGTAATATGATTTTTATTACTGCTGGAATGGGTGGTGGAACAGGAACAGGTGCTTCGCATGTGATTGCAAGAGCTGCAAAGGAATTAAATATTTTAACGGTTGGAGTTACTACTCTTCCATTTGCTTACGAGGGGCCAAAAAGAATGCGAAGAGCTATTGAAGGATTAGAAGAATTAAAAAAACATTTAGATACTGTCATAGTTGTTCCAAATCAAAATCTTTTTAAAATTGCAAATGAAACTACTACATTTGAAGAGTCTTTTTCATTATCTAATGACGTTTTAAAACATGGAGTACAAAGTGTAACTGATTTAATGGTTAGACCGGGCATGATAAATTTAGATTTTGCTGATGTTGAAACTGTTATGAGCGCTATGGGGAAAGCGATGATGGGAACTGGTGAAGCAGAAGGTGAAAATAGAGCAATGGCCGCAACCGAAATGGCTTTAAACAATCCATTAATCGATGAGTATTCACTTAAGGGTGCTAAGGGACTTTTAGTAAATATTACTGGAGGAAAAGATATTACCCTTTTTGAGGTAGACCAGTCTGTAAATAAAATAAGAGCTGAAGTAGATCCTGAAGCTGAATTAATTTTTGGGGCAATTAAAGACGACAATATGGACGGAAAAATAAGAGTTTCTATTGTTGCTACATCTTTAGATGGACAAAAACCTGAGTCTAAAACCGTTTTAAATATGGTTAATAGAATTCAAAATAGAAACCCGGGATATTCTGATAATATTTTCAAAAATCCAAATATTGAAAAAAATACAATTAATTCAATAGATGGAGCTACAGCTTTGAAACTTGATGAACAGCTGGAAATCGATACAAATCCCTCAAATGTAAGCCAGTCATCATTAATTGAAGAGAAAAATAAAAATATTAACAATGATGATTCAAGTCCTCAAGGCATTTCTATTGAAAATGCATCATATATTGAAAATAATCTAGAGATAAAGAATACAACAGATAGCGTAAGTGAAAATAATAAAGAGTATACGCCAAAATTATTTTCTGAAGATGAGAGCCATAACATTGAAGAGGAAGATCTTCCAAATGACAAGTTATTTGATCAACATTCATCAGATGATGAGGAATTTGAGATACCTGCTTTTCTAAGAAAGCAAAAGTTTTAAGGCAAATTTTGACTAATCACAATGAAATTACCCCACACATCACTGGAAGGAAAACATCTTCCAGTGATGATCGATGAGGTTATTAAAATCTGTAACCCTAAGTATGGCGGAAATTTTATGGATTGTACTTTCGGTGCAGGCGGCTATTCAAAAGAATTGCTTAAATTTAAAGAAACTAAAGTTGTTGCTTTAGATAGAGATAGTCAAGTAGTTGAACTTGCCAATAAATTAGAAGATAATTTTCAGTCTAGATTTACATTCCACAATAAAAAATTTAGCAAACTTGATCTTGTTTCACCAAAAAAATTCGATGCTGTAATTTTTGATTTAGGATTGTCATCAATTCAATTAGATGATTTATCAAGAGGTTTTTCATTTAAATCTAAAGCCGAATTAAACATGTCGATGGGTCAAACAGAAACATCTGCGAAGAAGGTTTTAAATACTTACAGCAGCCAGGATCTAAGAGATATATTTAGAATTTTTGGCGAGGAGAAAGAAGCTCTTAAAATATCAAAAAACATTGCAAAAGAAAGAACTGAACAAAATATTAAAACCACTGACGAATTAGTTAAAATTATTAAAAAATCAAAAAAAAAAAATTATAAAAAAATCAATGAAAGCACAAAAACTTTCCAAGCTATTCGAATATTTGTTAATAAAGAAGTTACTGAACTCATTGAGGGTATAATAAAAGCTACCAAGATCCTCAAACCTGGAGGAAAACTTATTGTAGTAAGTTTTCATTCAATAGAAGATAAAATTATAAAATTTTACTTCAAAAACTTTTCAAAAAACCGGTCCAGATCTAATAAATATCTGCCTGATTATGATAATAAACTATCTTTATTTGATGATTATAAAAATAAGATAATTAAACCATCAACAAAAGAGGTGAAGAAGAATCCAAGATCGAGATCAGCAAAGTTGCGAGTTGCAATTAGAAGTTCAGAGAAATTTTTTGATCCTAAAGAGTTAAGAAGCAAATTTAAATACCTTACTGATTTGGAGAAGAGAATTGCCTAATACAAAATTAATAATATCTATAGTAGCTTTTTCATTGTTGTTATTTTGTACTTCGATAATCAAAAACAAAACAAATATAATAGAGAAAAATATAATATTTTATGAAAAACAGATATTTACATTAGAGAAAGAATTATATGAAAGTCAATTAGAATTTAACTATTTAACCTCACCAAAAATTCTACAGGAAAAATTATCTTTCTTAACTAATGACCAATTTCAAAGTATGAGTATTTCAAAAATTTATTTAGATTACAAAAGTTTTATTTTAGACCAAAAAAGTTTCACAAAAATAATTTATGAAAAAACAAAAAAATAAAAAAAATTTTAATAAAAACCAAAAAAGCTTTTTTTTCGAGGACTATTTAAGTACTAATCAAAAATTTAGAAAAGAAAAAAGTTATCTTATTAACGAAGATAGAGTTTATCTACTTTTCTTTTCCTTTTTTTCTCTTATCTTAATTTTTTCTTTAAAAATAATTTTTGTTTCTTTCCAAAGCTCAAATTTAAATATCAATAAAGATTATCATTTTAACTTTAATCCTATAAGAAATGATATTATCGATAGAAACGGAGTTCTATTATCAAGAAATATCACTGCATATCACGCAGCCATTAAACCAAGTTTTATAAAAGACAAAAAGAAATTTTTAGTTAAAATCAAATTAGCTCTTCCAGAGATAGATAGTAAAAATCTAATTTCAAATTTAAATAATAAAAAATATTTTTATTTAAAAAAAAGATTGACCGACGTAGAAAAGGATAAATTATGGAAGTTGGGAGAAAAGGGTATTATTTTTGAACCCTTTCAAACAAGAGTTTACCCTCATTCAAATCTTTACAGTCATATTATAGGTCAAACTGATTATGATAACTATGGTATCTCTGGTGTTGAAAATTATTATGACAATTATCTAAGAGATAAAAAAAAATTTGATAATCCGTTACAGCTGTCACTGGAAACTAATATACAATATTTAATTAAAAATGAACTTGAAAAAGCAATAAAAATCTTTAAAGCTGAAGGGGCCGCTTCACTACTAATGAACTCTGAAAATGGTGAAGTTTTATCTTTAGTTTCATTGCCTGACTTCAATATTAATAAAAGAATTAATTTAAGAGATAAAGCTTATATGAATAAAGTTACAAAGGGTGTTTTTGAATTAGGATCAATATTTAAAACGTTTACCGTTGCGTTAGCTTTAGAAGAAGAAATAGTGGAGTCTAAGACAATTATAAAAGACATAACAAAAAGTATTAAATGCTCAATTCATAACATATCAGATATAAAACAATTTCCTAAGTCAATGACAGTAGAGGATATTCTTGTCCAATCCTCTAATATTGGTACAATAAAGATAGCTAGAAAAATTGGAGAAGAAAAATACAAAAAATTTTTAAAAGATTTAAACTTATTCAACAGCCCAAAATTTGAACTTGATGAACTAGGTAGTCCTATTCCTTTTAATTGGAACAAATGTAAACTTGAAACAGTTTCTTTCGGCCACGGTATTACAACAACGCCACTTCAAGCTGCCGCAGCTTATGCAACTTTAATTAATGGTGGAAAGCTTGTTCTACCAACTTTAGAGAAGAATAAAAATAATGATTTAAAAACTAAGAGAATAATTTCTGAAAAAACTAGTACCAAATTAAAAAAAATTTTGAGAAAAGTCGTTACCGACAAAAACGGGACAGCTAGTTTAGCTGATATCCATGGTTATAATGTTTCTGGGAAGACTGGTACATCTCAGTATTATGACGATGAAAGTAAAAATATTAATACTTTTATATCATTTTTTACTGTCTCGAATAAAAGCTATATTCTTTTGGTAATGTTAGACGATCCTCAGATCGCAGAAAACTTAATCTATGATTATAAGGGATTTAAAATTAAGGGAACAAGAAACGAAGCTGGTTGGAATGCTGTTTATTCGTCGGGCAAAATTATAGAAAAAATTGGACCTATTTTAGCCATAAATAATAAAGAAGTTCCTAATCATCATGTTGTTAAAAAAACTAATTAAAAACTGTCCAAGTAATCTATCAAAAATAGAAGTTAAAGGACTTTCTTCGGATACTAGAAAACTTAAAAAAGGTGATTTATTTTTTGCCTTAAAAGGATCACAATATAACGGTGAAAAATTTATAAATTATGCTTTAAAAAAAGGTGCTTGTGCGATTATTTCTTCGAAAAAAGTCAAAGGAACTGCTAAAATTATTAAAACTAATAACATTAAAGATTTATTAGGTGAAATCTGCTCCAAATTTTATAAATTAAAACCAAAAAATATTATTGCAGTAACAGGCACCAACGGAAAAAGTTCTGTGGCTGATTTCTTTCATCAAATATTAACTTTAAGTGGTTTACCAGTAGCAACTATTGGAACTCTAGGAATAAAAACAAAAAAATTTAAAAAAAAAAATCTCACAAGTCCGGACATAATTAGTCTTCATAAAGAACTTAATTATTTAAAAGAAAAAAAAATTGATAATGTTTTGTTAGAAGCCTCTAGTCATGGTTTAAATCAAGGTAGACTAAACGGAATAAATTTTAGAGCTGGAATTTTCACTAATTTAAGTCAAGATCATATGGATTACCACAAATCAATGAAAAATTATTTAAATGCTAAATTGTTACTCTTTAAAAAATTGTTAAAAAAAGGCAATTATATAATTACCGATAAAGCTATCTCACAATTAAAAAAAATAGACAAAATTGTAAAAAAAAAAAGATTAAAAAAAATATATATTGACTACTCAAAGAAAGATTATGACTTAAATGAATTTAAGCCAATTGGGAATTTTCAAAAAAAAAACTTAATTATGGCAATTAAAGCTTGTGAGATAATTGGTTTAAATAAAAAAAAAATATCTAAATGTATAAGTAACTTAAAAAGTGTTAAAGGAAGATTAGAATTAGTAAAAGAATATCCAGATAAAACAAAGGTGTTTATAGATTTTGCGCATACTCCCGATGCAATTAGTTCTGCTATATCTTCCTTAAAATCATATTTTAGAAAAGATATAACAATAGTATTTGGTTGTGGGGGAGAAAGAGATAAAAGCAAAAGAAAAAAAATAGCTAAAATCGTAAATAGACTCTGTAAAAAAATATTTGTTACAGACGATAATCCGAGAGGAGAAAAACCAGAACTAATCAGAAAAGCTATAATTAAACACATAAAAAAAGAAAAAGTTGTAGAGGTAGGAAATAGAATAGCTGCAGTGCATTTAGCTATTAAAGAGTCCAATTCAAACGAAATAATTTTGATAGCAGGCAAAGGTCACGAGGATATCCAGGATTATGGAAAAAAGAAATATAAAATTTCTGATTTTAAAATTGTTAAAAGTTTAAAAATTAGAAAAAATAAATCAAAAAAGAAAATTAATTTTCAACATAACAATTTTTTAATTAATAAAATAATTAGCGGTAAATTGGATAAAGGCTTTTGTGGAGTTTCAATAGACTCCAAATCAGTAAAAAAGGGAAATTTATTTTTTGCTATTAAAGGAAAATATAACGATGGACATAACTATTTAAATGAAGCTTTTTTAAAAGGTGCTAATCATTGTGTGATATCAAAAAATTTTAGAAAAATTTCAAAAAATAAAGTTATAAAGGTTAATAATACTTACAACTTTTTAAAAAAATTAGCTATTCTTAAAAGAAACTATACAAACAGTAAAATTATCGCTGTAACTGGTAGTTCCGGTAAAACATCAGTTAAAGATTTAATTGGAAAATTGCTTAATAATTATGGTGATACATATTTTTCACCAAGATCTTTTAATAATGCGTACGGGGTACCGCTTAGCCTTTGCAATCTACAACAAGAACACAAGTATGCAGTTTTTGAAATTGGAATGAGCAAAAAGGGTGAAATTGATACTCTTTCAAGACTTGTAAAACCTAATATTGCAATAATCACAAATATAGCTGAGGCACATATCGAAAATTTTAAAAATTTGAGACATATTGCAAAAGCTAAAGGAGAAATTATTGATAATATTTCAGCTTTTGGCTATTTAGTAATTGATAGAGATAACAAATTTTTTGACTATTTTAAATCTAAAGCTGAAAAAAAAAATATTAAAGTAATTTCTGTAGGACACAATAAAAAATCAGATATTAAAATTGTCAAAATTAAAAAATTTATTAAATATAAATTATTGACGATTAAATCGTTTAATAAAGAATATAAAATTAAAACCAAAGATCAAATTGTTAAAAATATAGCTTTTGCCATTGCAGTTTTAGAAATCTTAAATTTAAATATTAATCAGATAATAAATAAAATTAAAGATATTAAAGCTTTAGAAGGAAGAGGTAAAATCTACAAAATTAGATATAAAAATTTAAATTTTAATTTAATAGATGAGAGTTACAATGCAAACCCTCTCTCCATGAAACAGTCTATTTTAAATTTATCAAATATAAAAAATAAACATCAGAAATATATTTTGTTAGGGGATATGCTAGAATTAGGAAGTAAATCTAAAATTTTACATGAAAAATTATCCCCGATAATTAATCATTCGAAGATAAACAAACTATTCATTCATGGAGAATATATGATGAATACCTATAAAAATGTTAATAAAAATAAACGAGGTAATATTCTACAAGAAAAATCTGATTTTAAAGAAATATTGCTTCCAATTTTACAAAATAATGATTATTTGATGATAAAAGGTTCTAATGCAACAGGATTAAAAAAAATTTCTGAGAATTTAACTAAAGGAAGAATTAATGTTATTTGAATTTTTAACTTCACTTGTTGATCAGTACTCTTTTTTAAATGTTTTTAAATATCTTACATTTAGAACTGGTTTATCTTTAATGACTTCGCTAATAATTGTCTTTATAATAGGAGGTCCCCTAATAAAATTTTTTTCAAAAATGGATATTACTGGCCCTATAAGGCAGGACGGACCTATTGATCATATTGTCAAAAAATCTGGCACACCAACTATGGGAGGAATCATAATTATAATTGGAATGTTAACTAGCACCCTTCTATGGGCAGACCTCAAAAATATTTATATTTGGACATTGATACTTATCTCTATCAGTCTGGGAACTTTAGGTTTTATAGATGATTTATTAAAAATAAAATATAGAAATTCAATTGGATTAAATTCAAAACTTAAATTTTTCGGTCAATTTGTAATCGGTTTAATTAGTTTGTTAATATTAATTTATTTTTCAGATCATGAATATATAAATAATATTTATTTTCCTTTTTTTAAAAATTTAATACTAGATCTTGGAATATTTTTTATACCGTTCGGGTTATTTGTGATTATTGGCTCATCAAATGCTGTAAATTTAACAGATGGATTGGATGGTTTAGCTACCGTCCCAATAATGTTAGTGGCGTTATCATTTACATTTATAAGTTATGTAGTTGGAAATATTATATTTTCTGAATATTTACAAATTCAATATATTCCTGGAGTTGGAGAAACTGCAATTTTTTGTGGAGCTATTGTGGGATCCTGTCTAGGCTTTCTTTGGTATAACGCCCCACCAGCAAAAATTTTTATGGGAGACACTGGATCTTTATCGTTAGGAGGTTCTTTGGCAGCAGTAGCAATAATTGTTAAACATGAAATTGTTCTAGCAATTATCGGAGGATTATTTGTTTTAGAAACCATTTCAGTAATTATACAAGTGATATCTTTTAAACTTACTGGAAAAAGAGTTTTTATGATGGCACCAATTCACCACCATTTTGAAAAAAAAGGATGGGCGGAGTCCACGATCGTCATTAGATTTTGGATCATAGCTATTATTTTGGCTTTAATTGGATTAGCAACACTTAAATTAAGATGATGCAAAGATCATTTAATTTTAATGGTAAAAGCTTTGCCGTTTATGGTTTGGGGCTCACTGGTAAGTCAGTAGTAAACTTTTTAAAAAAAAATAAAGTAAATAAAATTTATATATGGGATGATAACTTATTAAAAAATAATTTAAAATTTAAAGAAAATTTTAAGTTTCAATTAGATAAAGTAAATTACATAATTTTAAGCCCAGGAATTAATATTCAAAAATCAAAGTTTAAAAAAATATTATTACAAAATAAAAAAAAAATTATTACAGATTTAGATCTATTCTATTTAAAAAATAATGTAAAAAAATCAATTGTAATAACTGGAACAAATGGCAAATCAACCACATGTTCTTTAATTCACCATGTTTTGAAAAAAAATAAGATTAAAAATAAACTGGCAGGAAATATAGGAAAACCAATTTTAGATTTAAAATTTGAAAAAAATTGTGTTTTCGTTATTGAAGCCTCTTCTTTTCAATTAGAGTATTCAAATTTTATTAAACCGTATTGTGCAGCAATTCTTAATATTTCTCAGGATCATCAAGATTGGCATGGGACAAAAAAAAAATATATAATGTCGAAAATAAAAATTTTTAATAATCAAACAAAAAATGATATTTCATATTTAAATGACACTAATCTTAAAAAAATATATAAAAAAAAAAAATTTCAAGGAAAACTAAAGTTTTTAAATAAAAATGCTTTTACATTAGAAAAATACCAAAATAGATATCTTCAGCTTGATGCTAATAAGGATAACGTAACATTTGCCTATTTTATTACAAAACTTTTTCAAATAAATAAAAAAAACTTTTTAAAATCGTTAACAACTTTCAGTGGTTTACCACATCGCCATGAAATATTTTTAAAATTAGGCAAAAGTACTTTTATAAATGATTCAAAAGCAACATCTTTTGAATCTACAAAATACGCTTTTAAATCTAATAGTAATATTATTTGGATTACTGGTGGTGAGCCAAAAAAAAACGATAAAATAAGAATTAATAAGTTTAAGAAAAAAATTATTAAAGCTTATATTATAGGTAAACATAAAAATTTTTTTATAAAACATTTACATAATAAAATTAAATATGAAATCGCAAAAAATTTAAAAGAAGTAGTATATAGAATTTTTAAATCTTTTAATAAAGAAAAAAAAATTACTTTTTTATTCAGCCCTGCAAGTGCATCTTACGATCAATTTAAAAACTTTGTTGAAAGAGGTGAGAAATTTAAATATTTGGTAAATTATTATGCTAAAAAACTTAATTAATCCTGAGAGAACTAGTGATTATTGGAGAAATATCGATAAAAATATTCTTTTTAGTTTTTTAGTTTTATTTTTTTTGGGAATTTTTTTTTCATTTTCTTCAACATCATCATTAGCAGGAGAAAGACTTAACAAAGATTTTTATCATTATTTTTCGAGGCACCTAATATTTTCTACTTTTGCTATATTAATTATGTTCTATATTTCATACATAAAAATATCTTTTCTAAAAAAATTAATTCTTCCTATTTTTATATTTTCATTAATATTATTAATTTTAGTGCACTTTATTGGTGTTGAAATTAAAGGTGCAAAAAGATGGCTTGATTTATTTATTTTTCGTTTACAACCGATAGAGTTAATCAAACCTTTTTTTGTACTACTTACTGCAAACATAATTGCCAGTGGAAAAGATAAAAATCTTAATTATTCATATTTTCTAAGTTTAATACTGTTATCAGTAATAATAATCTTGCTTTTAAATCAGCCAGATGTTGGTCAATCAATTTTATTAATAACAACTTGGGTTTCTATAGTTTTTATTTCTGGAATTAAGATAGGCTACATTCTTCTCCTGTTTGGTTTATTAATTATTTGTTCGATATCTATTTTAGTAATCTTTCCAGAAAAATTTGGTTATATAATACAAAGACTAAACATTTATTTTGATCCAACTAAGGGAGATAATTTTCAAACAGACAAAGCTTTAGCAGCAATAAAACAAGGAGGACTTACAGGTATGGGAATGGGAGAGGGGATTTTAAAAGAGAGTGTGCCTGAGGCTCACACAGACTATATCATAGCTGTAATAGCAGAGGAGTTCGGTTCTATTATATCAATTATAGTAATAACTATCTTTTTATACATTTCTTATAAAATAATAAAAAATTGCTTTAAATCTTCAGATGAAAATTCAAAAATTGCCCTATGTGGACTAGCGTCTTTGCTAATTTTTCAAACTTTCATTCATGTAGGCGTAAACACGAGTTTGTTACCAACTACAGGTATGACTTTACCTTTTTTGAGTTACGGTGGATCCTCATTAATCGGCAGCTCTATTTTGGCTGGAGTCATTCTTAATTTTACAAAAAATAGATTTGAAAATGAGTGATTTAAAAAAAGATATAATTATAGCAACAGGAGGCACCGGGGGTCATATTTTTCCTGCAGTAAGTTTAGCAGACTATCTTAACAAAAATGGATTTAATTCCATTGTTACTACTGACAAAAGGGGTTTAAAATACATTGACGATAAATATGTTAAAAAAACAATTTTGATTAATAGTTCTTCATTAAATAAAAATAATATATTTTTATCAATTTGTAAAATAATATCTGCTATTTTAAAATCAATTTTTTTTCTTATTAAAAAAAAACCTAAATTTATATTTGGAATGGGGGGTTATGCCTCTTTCCCAGTCTGTTTCGCAGGAATGATTTTAAGAATTCCGTTTGTAATTTATGAAAATAATTTATTAATTGGAAAAGCAAATAGATATCTCATACCTTTTGCAAAAAGAATCTTTGTTTCATATAAAGATATTGAAGGAATAAATACAAAGTATGAAAGCAAAATTATTATTACAGGAAATATTTTGAGAGAAAATATTCTTTATTATTCAAAAAAAAATAAAGATGAAATACTTGGCAAACTGAATATATTGGTATTAGGCGGAAGTCAGGCTGCCAGAGTTTTTGCTGAAAAATTGCCGGATGTATTTGTAAAATGTAAAAAAAATAATATAGATCTTAAAATTTACCAACAATGTTTGGGCGAGCAAAAAGTTGATTTACAAAAGAAATACAACAACAACAATATAAATTATGAACTTTTTAATTTTACTTTTGATATTATAAAATTTTATAAGTTGGCAAATTTAGTCATAACTAGAGCAGGCTCTTCTGCTTTAGCGGAACTATTAAATTGCAAAATTCCAATTATCTCTATACCGCTTACATCATCTTCTGAGAATCATCAATTTAAAAATGCAAAATATTTTAGTGAAAAAGGATTTGGCATTATGTTAGAAGAAAAGGACATAAATAATGGTCTATTTAATTTGCTTCAATCAATACATAAAAATAAATCAATGTTAAAATCAATTGAGATAAATCAGAAAAAACATTCTGATAAAAATGTATTCACAATTATAAAAGATGAAATAACAAAACTTTTTTATGAAAATTAATATAGGTCAAAAAGAAATTATACACTTTATTGGAATGGGGGGAATCGGTATGAGCGGTCTTGCCCAAATTATGAAAATAATGGGTTTTAAAGTCCAGGGGAGTGATATCAATATGAATAAAAACGTAGAGAATTGCAAAAAATTAGGTATCAAGTTTTTTCTTGGCCAGAAGAAAAAAAATATTAAAGACGCAACTATTCTTGTGAAATCGTCAGCAGTTAAAAGTAGCAACCAAGAAGTCAAAGAAGCAAAAAAAAGAAAATTACCAATTTACGAAAGGGTAGAAATGCTTGCAAATATTGTTTCATTAAAAAAAAATATAATTATTTCTGGCTCACATGGAAAAACTACAACCACATCACTAATTTCAAAAATACTATTGGAGTCAAAACTGGATCCAACGATAATTAACGGCGGCGTAATAAATTCTATAAAAAATAACGCGAAACATGGAAAGGGAGAATGGGCTGTTCTAGAAGCGGACGAGTCTGACGGAAGTTTCTTAAAACTTCCTATTAATTATTCTATAGTCACAAACATTGATAACGAACATATAGATTATTACAAAAATTATAAAAATTTAGAGAATAGTTTTTTACATTTTATAAACAAAACTCCACCAATCGGTAAATGTATTATATGTATAGATGACAAAAATATTAAAAAATTAAAAAGAAGAATTAAAACCAAAAATATTTTAACATATGGATTTGCTCCGTTTACAGATTATCAAATTATTAAACCAAAATACAATAATAAAAATTGTAAATTTGATTTAATTGTTAAAAACTTTTTAGGAAAAAAAAAGGTTTTTAAAAATATAATTGTAAATCTAATTGGTAAACATAATATATTGAATTCTGTTGCTGCTATTAGTGTATGCCTAAATTTAGGAATCAAAATAAAAACAATTAAAAGTGCCTTGCTTAAATTTACAGGAGTTCAAAGAAGAATGACAAAAATATTTGAAAAAAATGAAAATGAATTTTATGATGATTATGCTCACCATCCAACGGAAATTTTTTCTGTTCTTGAAGGAATAAAAAAAGTTGCCAATGAAAAAAAAATTACATCAGTCTTTCAGCCACATAGGTTCAGTCGAGTTAATTTATTAAAAAAGGAATTTTCAAAATCATTTAAATTTTCAGACAGAGTAATTTTATGTCCCATTTATGCTGCTGGTGAAAAAATAGTAAATAACTTTGATCTTATTAAATTTGGTAAAATGATTTCTCTTAATTCTTTTGTTGAAGTTATTATTATAAAAAATGAACAAGACTTTAAAAATTTTTTTAAAAAAAATTTGATTAAAAATGAAATAATAATTGGCATGGGAGCTGGATCAATATCAAACTGGATGAGAAATTTAAAACAATCATTATGAAATTAAATAAGATTAAGCTATTAGACAAATTCGGAAAAAATATTATCTTTAAAGAAGACTTGTCCAAATATAGTTGGTTTAATCTTGGTGGCCCAGCAGAAATTTTTTTTAAGCCAGATAGCATTGAACAAATAATAGATTTTTTGGGAACTATAAAAAATTTTCATAAAATAATTTGCTTGGGCGCTGGGTCTAATACATTAATAAGAGATGGTGGTTTTAAAGGAGTAGTAATTAAATTAAGTCCTAAATTTTCATATATCGATAGGATTGAAAAAAATATTTTGGAAGTAGGAGCTGGGACTTTAGATAAAACTTTATCTAGATTTGCTGCGGATAATTCGATTACTAATTTTGAATTTTTATCCTGTATTCCAGGTTCAATAGGTGGCGCTATAATGATGAATAGTGGTTGTTATGGAGACGAAATTTCTAACATACTAATTTCAATTAAAACAATAGATTTTAATGGTAATCTAAAAGAATTTAAGAGGAGTCAAATAAAATTTAACTATCGGGGTACTAATTTACCTAAAGATTTAATAATTCTGTCAGCTAAACTTCAAGCAAAAACAGGTGATAAAAGTTTGATTTATGAAAAAATTAAAAATTACATTGCAAATAAAAAAAATTCTCAACCAAGCCAAATAAAAACTTGCGGTAGTACTTTTAAAAATCCAAAAGATAAAAAAGCTTGGGAATTAATTAAAGACTCAAATTGCAACCTCTTATCATTTGGTAAGGCAAGTATATCAAAAAAACATTGTAATTTTTTTGTAAACGAAGGAGGAGCATCTTCCGAAGATATTGAAAAATTAATTGAATTAGTAAGACAAAAAGTTCTTGAAAAAAGTAATGTTAGGTTAGAATTAGAACTCAAAATAGTAGGTGACACTAACAACAATGGTTAAAAAAAAAATTCTAGTAGTTTTAGGTGGAAATTCAAGAGAGCGAGAGATAAGTTTAAAAACCGGAAAAGCTTGTATAGCTGCTATAAAAAAATTAGGTTATAAAGTAGAAACATTTGATCCTAAAAAAAAATCATTTTTCGATATTAAACAAAGCAATTCAGACATAATCTTTAATGCACTTCATGGAGAGGAAGGCGAAGATGGTTATGCACAAAGTTTTTTTGAATATTCAAAAATTCCTTATACGCACTCAGGTGTATTATCATCGATGAATGCAATGAATAAATTAATCTCAAAAAAAATATTTATCAAATATGAAATAACTACTCCAAAATTCGAGATTATAAATAAAAAAAACTATATTTTTAAAAATTTTAAAAAGACTATAAAATTAAAAAAATTAAAATATCCAATGGTAATCAAACCAAATAATGAGGGATCAAGCATTGGTGTTAAAATCTGTAAGAATTTAATTTCTTTAAAAAAAAATATAAAAAGTCTATTAAAAATTTACGATACATTGATAATAGAGAATTTTATTGGTGGACAAGAAATTCAAGTTGCAGTTTTAAATGGCAAAGCGTTGGGTGCTATTGAATTAAAGCCTAAACGAAAGTTTTATGATTACAAGGCCAAATACACAAAATCTGCAAAAACCGATCATATAATGCCAGCTAATATTCCTAAAAAAAAATATAATGAGGTTCTAAAAATTGCACAAAGGACACATAAAATTCTGGGATGTCGAGGAGTAACAAGGTCTGATTTTAAATTTTATAACAATAAATTTTATCTACTTGAAACTAATACTCAGCCAGGAATGACAGATTTATCTTTGGTTCCAGAAATAGCCAATTATAAAAAAATTTCATTTAAAAAACTTGTCCAAAAGTTAATTTTAGATGCAAGCTTAAATAAATGAAAAAAACTGCTACTGTTTTATCACTATTTTTATTAGTAATACTGCTTACAACATTTAATCCTAACAATTTAAACCCTGCATTTCAGTTATTTAAGATTAAAAATATAGAAATAAAAAATCTAAAATTTCTTGAAAAAAAAAAAATAGAATATCATTTTGCAAATGAGTTATATGATTCAAGTTTGTTCATTTTAAATGAGAAAAAAATTAAAAAAATATTGGAAGATTATGATTTTATAAATTATTTAGAATTTAAAAAAATTTTCCCATCTAAGCTTCTAATTTTTGTTTACGAAAAAGAACCAATTGCAGTTCTTAATGATAAAAAGGATAAATATTATTTAACTAAAAAAGGCGAAAAAATTAAGTTTTTTAAAAATCAAAATTTAGAAAAATTACCAAATATTTTCGGTAAGCAAAAAAATTTTTTAGAAGTTTACTCTATTTTAAAAAAAATTAATTTTCCAATATTTAAAATTCAATCATTTTACTATTTTGATGCTGGAAGATGGGATATTTTATTAGAAAATAAAGTGGTAATTAAATTACCTGCAAAAAACTTTGTCACAAGCCTAAAAAATTTTATGGATTTAGGTAAAAAAATTGATTTTGAAAAATATACAATTTTTGATTATAGAGTTAAAGATCAACTCATTTTAAAATGATGAATAAATTAAAAAAAAAAAATCTTTTTTTAGAGATAAATGATGAAAACTTTTTAGTAGCAATTGGTGAGCACGATGACGAGCTCAACTTTAAAATTATAGAGCATGAATTATTTTCACCTTCAGGTTTTAAAAATGGAAAAATAATAGATTTAGCAACCACTGTAGAGAATTTAAAAAAAGTAGTTAAAAAAGTTGAGAGCAAATCTAATCTGCTTTTTTCACAAATTAATGTCATTATTAATCAAACTGAATTTGACTGTATTAATATAAGTGGCTTCAAAAAACTAAATGGAAATCAAATACTATCTGATGATATCTCATATATTTTAAATGATATTAAATCAAAATTATCAGAATCTGAAAACGATAAAACAATAATTCATCTTTTCAATACAAAATACTTATTAGACAATAAGCAAATTAAAAATTTACCAATTGGCTTATACGGTGATTTTTATTCTCATCAGCTGACTTTCTTTTTAATAAAAAATAATGAGTTTAAAAACTTGAAAACTTTATTCAATAAATGCAACTTGAGTATTAACAGGGTAATTCTTAAAAGTTTCTCCGATGGTATCAAAATAATTAATAACTATAAAGATGATACATTTATAAAAATTAAAATAGGTAAAAGTGAGTCAAATGTATCTTTTTTCTTTGAATCAGCTTTTTGTTTTTCTCAAAAATTTAATTTTGGATCAGATATTATTATTAAAGATATTTCAAAGGTTTGTTCTCTTGAAACTTCAACTGTTCAAAAAATAATTTCAGACTCTAGTTTTGAAATTTCAGATGAAAACTTATATGTAGATAAAAAATTTTTTGATAAAAATAATTTTAGAAAAATTAGCATTAAACATATAATTGAAATTTCTTCTGCGAGAATAGAGGAAATAGCGAATATTTTGTTTAATAAAAATAAAAACTTATATTATTTTAAAGATAAAGAGGTTGCTTTATATTTAGATTTTGAAGATAAAAATATCTCATATAAATTTCATTTTATTTTTGAAAATAGTTTAAAAAAATGTAAATTAAATTTTCTTAAAGAAAATGAGGGGGATCCCTTAGAATCTATTAAAATATTCGCTCAACTTTTATCTAAAGGTTGGTCTAAGGAAGCAATACCAGTCGTAAACAAAAAAAAATCATTAATTTCTAGGATTTTTTCTAGTTTATTTGAGTAAAACTGTTATTTTTTGAAACATTATTTGTTTTAAGAAGATCTACCTTATTTAATATACCTATCAAATGTTATTTGCCAATCAAAAAACAATTAATAAGCCAATAAAATTAAATGGCGTAGGTTTGCACAACGGGATAAACGCTAAATTAATTATAAAACCAGCAGCTGAAAATTTTGGCATAAAATTCTGCAGAGTTGATATTGATAAAAATGATCTAATTCCTGCTAATTATAACAATGTAATTGAACCAATACTTTGTACGAAAATAGCTAACAAAAATGGCATCTCTGTTTCAACCGTAGAACATTTGATGGCAGCATTTTTTGGCGAAGGAATAGATAATGCTCTTGTAGAGGTAGACGCATCAGAAATCCCAATACTAGATGGTTCTGCTAGTGATTTCGTTGAAGCTATTAGATCTGCTGGCATCAAAGAACAAAGAATACCAAGACAACTTATTAAGGTCGAAAAAAAAGTTGAAATTAAAGAAGGAAAAAAATTTATTTCAATAGAACCTACAAATAACGATTTAATTATAGATTTTGAAATTGTTTATTCAAATCCATTGATTAGAACTAGACGAAAAGAATTTAAATTAAGTCAAGATAAATTAACAGAAATTTATAATTCAAGAACATTCTGTCTATATGAAGATATTGATTATATTAAAAGCAAAGGTTTAGCCAAAGGTGGATCATTAGAGAACGCGATAGTAGTAAAAGACAATGAAATTTTAAATGAAGATGGTCTTAGAAACAGACATGAATTTGTTTACCATAAAATTTTAGATTGTATTGGTGACCTTATGTTGTCTGGAAATAGAATAATAGGACACGTTATCACATCCCAAGGAGGTCATGCACTAACAAATAAATTATTAATAAAATTTTTCTCAGATAAATCTAATTGGTCAAACATAGGTTCCAATTCAATTAATAAAAAAGCTCGGATTGAAACATTAAAAAAGCCTCTTACAGCAAGTATTTAAAAAACAAAATTTTACCAAATATAATTTTTTTGATATGTATTAAAAATGTATCAAAGAATTTTTTTTATTTTATTTATTTTTTTGTTCATATCAGAATGTTCAAAAAAAGAGGAAATTTCTGTAAAACCCCCGACTAATGAAAATTCTTATAAAATATATAACGAAGCTTTAGGCGCGATGAATGAAAGAGAATTTTTCTTCGCTGCTCAAAAATTCTCAGAGGCAGAAAAAGTTTTGCCTGTTGTTGAACATTCTGCAAAAGCTTTACTAATGTCGAGCTTTTGTTATTACAGTATTAACTTTCATGACGAAGCAATTTCATCCTTGGAATATTTCTTGAAAAAATACCCTGCAGACAAAAATATAGAATATGCGTCCTATTTAATTGCTCTTTCAAATTATGAACAAATACTTGATGAAAAAAAGGATATAGAACCACTTTTAAAAACAAAAAAAATAATAGAGGAATATATTAAAAAATATCCAAATACTGATTACACACTTGATTTAAAATTTAAATTAGGTTTGATACAAAATCAATTGGCGGCAAAAGAAATTTATATCGCAAAATATTACATAAAAACTCAAAAATGGATTCCAGCAATTAATAGACTTAAAATTGTTGTAAATGAATATGCAGAAACTATTTTTATAGAGGAGGCTTTACATAGACTAGTGGAAATTTATTATAATTTAGGTTTAGTCGATGAAGCAAAAAAAACAGCTAAAATTCTTGGTTATAATTATAATTCTAGTAAGTGGTATGAAAATTCTTACGCACTTTTAAACAAAGATTATCAAAAAGAGCAAATAAATTTAAAAAAAACACAAAAAGAAAAAGAGCAAGGATTAGTAAGAAAAACAATAAATAAAATTCTTAACAAATGAACAAACAAGATATTAAGAAAAAATATAACAAAGAAAAGAAATTATTACTTAAATATAATCATCACTACTTTAATCTTGACTCACCTCTAGTACCAGATTCAAAATATGACCAAATTAAAAATGAGTTAATTAAATTAGAGAGAGAATTTCCGTATTTAAAAGCAAAAGAATCTATCCAAGATCAAATAGGCGCACCAGTAACGAGGAAGTTTAAAAAGATTAAACATTCAAAACCAATGCTTTCGTTATCCAATACTTTTAATGCTGATGGCATGAAGGATTTTATAAGTAAAATTTCAAATTATCTTAATATTAAAAATAAAAACTTTGATTTTTCCTCGGAACTAAAAATAGATGGAATATCTGCTTCCCTGACTTATGAAGACGGAATTTTAATTAAAGGACTTTCTAGGGGTGATGGTATTATAGGAGAAGATATATTAGAAAATCTTAAAACAATTATTCAAATACCAAGAAAAATAAACGACATTGATCTTCCTAAATTGATGGAGATAAGAGGTGAAGTGTATTTAGGAAAAAAAGATTTTAAAAAGTTAAAAAAAAATTTTGCTAACCCAAGAAATGCCGCTGGAGGTTCTTTAAGACAAAAAGATCCTAAAGAAACAAAAAAAATACCTTTAAAATTTTTTGCTTACGGATTTGGGACAATAAATCCCATGATTTACAAAACACAATCTGCGTTCATCTCAAAATTAAAAGAATGGGGGTTTAACGTTAATCCTTATAATATTTTAGTAAACGGAATTGATGAAATTGAAAAACATCATAAAAATATTGAGTCATTAAGATCTTCACTTGATTATGACATTGATGGAATAGTTTTTAAAATTAATGACTTAAGCTTACAAAAGAGATTAGGTAATACCTCTAATTCACCTAGGTGGGCAACAGCATATAAATTTTCATCCGAAAAATCTATATCTGTAATTAAAGATATAGTGATTCAAGTTGGTAGGACAGGTGCTATTACACCGGTAGCTAAAATAGAACCAGTAACTGTGGGCGGAGTAGTTGTATCCAATGCAACTTTACACAATGAGGATGAAATCAATAGAAAAGATGTAAGAGTGGGAGACACTATAATATTACAGAGAGCTGGAGATGTAATTCCCCAGGTAGTTTCAGTTAATTTTGATAAACGAAAAAAAAATTCAAAAAAATTTATTTTTCCAAATAAATGTTTGTGTGGAAGCAAAATTCAAAAAGAATTTAATTTATCTACTAAAAAAGAAGACGCTGTAAGGAGATGCACCAAAGGATACGATTGCTCTTTTATTGCAAAAGAAAAATTAAAACACATTGTTTCTAAAGAAGCTTTCAATATTGATGGTTTAGGAAAAAAAGTAATTGATCAATTTTGGAAATTAAATTTTATAAAAATTCCATCAGATATTTTTGA
Organism: uncultured Pelagibacteraceae bacterium; assembly: GCA_902561155.1. GTDB lineage: Bacteria > Pseudomonadota > Alphaproteobacteria > Pelagibacterales > Pelagibacteraceae > Pelagilacustribacter. The sequence continues at coordinate 57,361 of CACEOY010000004.1, read as the reverse complement.
ACTTGACTTTGATAAAATAAAAAAACTAGAGGGATGGGGTGATTTGTCAGTAAAAAATCTAAAATTAGCTATAGACCAAGCAAAAAATATTTCTTTAAATCGATTTATATATTCAATAGGTATAAGACATATAGGACAAGAAAATGCAAAAATCTTAGCAAGTTTTTTTAAATCAATAGATCAATTTTCAAAAATTTTAAAAAAAACTAATAGAGATGAAATACTTAAAAATTTAAATGATTTAGATGGTATAGGTGAAACTCAAATTTTTTCCCTTAAAAATTTTTTTAATAAAAATAAAAATGTCGAAATTATTCAAAAGTTTATTACAAAATTAAATATTCAAGATTTTAAGGAAATAAATATTAAAGGAAAACTTAGTAAAACAAATGTGATGTTTACTGGGGGGTTTGAAAAAATTAGTAGATCTGAGGCTAAAACTTTAACAGAAAATTTAGGTGGTAAAGTTTTGGGATCTGTTTCTAAGAAGTTAAATATTTTAGTGGTAGGAAACTCTAAGCCTACAAAAAAGAAAATTGAAAAGGCGAAAGAACTGAAAATAAAAATTTATACTGAAAACGAATGGTATAAATTTTTAAATATTTGAACAAGATTTTTTTAAAAAATTTAATTCCTTTTTGTCCATATATCTTTTGAGAGTCTGATAAACTTTTTTATGGTAACTATTAAGCCATAATATTTCTTTTTTATTTAGCAATTTTTTAACAATAAGACTTTTATCAATTGGAGCATAAGTTAGATTATCAAATTTCATCCCTCTATTAGTTTTTTTAATAAAAATTAAATTTTCAATACGTATTCCAAATTTTCCTTTTTCATAATATCCAGGCTCATTTGAAAGTATCATACCTGGTTTAAGTTTTACTTTATTGAATCTAGAAATTGATTGTGGCCCCTCATGAACATTTAAAAAATAACCAACGCCATGACCTGTACCGTGCAGATAATCTAATTTCATTGATTTTAGATTTTTTCTAGCAACTCGATCTAATATCGATCCAGAGGTATTTTTTTTTATTATAAAATTCGATAAATTAAGATGGCCTTGTAAAACCCTAGTAAAAATCTCTTTTATTTTTTTACTTTTGTTATCTAAAGAAATAGTCCTTGTGACATCTGTTGTGCCATAATGGTATTGCCCTCCAGAGTCCACTAAGTAAATATTTCCTCTTTCGAGCACTCTGTTAGTCTTTTTGGACACATTATAATGTACTATAGCTCCATTAGGACCAGTGCTAGATATAGTAGGAAAACTTGGATATTTAAATTTTTTAAATTTTTTTCTAAACTTTAAAAGCTTTTCTTGGGCAGTTAATTCAGTAATTTTTCTTTTTTTATAATTATTTTTTACCCAGAAAAGAAATTTTGTCAAAGCTGCTCCATCATATTCATGTATCTTTTTCGTGTTTTTAAGCTCAATTTTATTTTTTTGTGATTTTAAAAAATAAATAGGATCAATTTTCTGCGAAATATTGTTATATTTTTCAATCATATTCTTATAAAAAATTGAACAGGTTAAATTATCTATTAAAAAATTTTGATTTTTAATTCTTTGTAAAAAATTTGCTAATTCGTTAATTTTAAGTAAATGAATGAAACTATGTTTTTTTTCAAATTGTGAGTCAACTTTATCTAAATCACAGAATAAAAAAATTCTCATTTTTTTATCAATAACAAGAAAACAATTAGGAAGGGGCGAATAATCTGAGTCGTGACCTCTTATATTTAATAACCAAGCAATATTTTCAGATGATGTTAATAGCATAATATCTATTTTATTTTTAATGAAATATTTTTTTAAATTTTTAACTTTGTTAAACCAACTTTTACCAGTTACTGTATCATCTAAAACATAAAAATTTTTTTTCTTTTTAAAAGAATTTTTCTGTCTTTTAATGAGCTTTACTAAGTTAATATTTATAGCAATACATTCAATACTAAGTTTGTTTGAAAACTTTTTGATAAAATTTTCATTAAAAAGTTTTGGATCGAATCCGATCCGCATATTTTTAAGCTTTAAACTATTTTTCTTAACTAAAAGAGGATGTGGTAAAACTTTAAAATATCTTCCACTTTCAATGTTTGCTTGTATTGTGTACCTTCCATCAACAAATAAAAAGTTTTTTTTTTTTAGAATTAACGCCAAACCATATGATCCTGAAAAATTAGTAATATATTGTAAGTCATCTTGATAAAGTGGCACGTATTCATTAAAAAATTGATCATTTTTTGGAATTAAATATCCATCTAAATTAAATTCTTTAATTTTATTTTTAAGTTTTTTTATTTTTTCCATTTTATTAATTTCTTTTTAAGCCTATCCCATCCAGGACTTCTATATTCATCTCCTAATTCTATTAAATTATCTTGATTAAAATCAAAATCATCATCATTTTCTTTTTCAACTATTTCATTTTTTTCTATATTATTTTCTGGCAATTCATTTACAAACCTCGAGGGAACAGCGTCCATCCAATCTCCTTGATAAGCCCTTCTCATTGCAAAAGATAAAAAAGCCTCTTTTTTTGCCCTTGTGATTCCTACATAGGCCAATCTTCTCTCTTCTTCTAAAGCAAAATCACCTTTTTCTTGTAAAGATTTTTGATGAGGAAATAAACCTTCTTCCCAGCCAGGTAAAAAAACAACATCAAACTCTAAACCTTTAGCTGCATGCATTGTCATTAAATTTACTTTTTCTCCTTCCCATTCTTGATCAGCTGAAGTAGCTAAGGATACGTGTTCTAAAAAATCCTGTAAATTTTCATAATCTTGCATCGCTCTTAAAAGTTCTTTTAAGTTTTCGAGTCTGTTTTCATTCTCTAAATCTTTTTTATTTTTTAATGTAGACGAGTAACCCGACTCATCTAAAATTAGTTTTAACAAATCATAATGATTAATTTTTTTTGTATCGTTTCTCCATTTCTCTATCATCCTTATCAAAAGAGAAAATGTTTTTTTTATTTTTGGTTTGAATTGATCTAATTTGATTAAATTTATTATAGCGTCTTCTAGACATAATTTTTCTTTAGATCCGTATTCGTATATTTTTTTTAGAGTAGCATCACCGATACCTTTTTTAGGTGCTCCAATTACTCTTTCCATTGCCAAATCATCAAATTTTTGATTAACAATTCTCAAATAGCTTATTGCGTCCTTTACTTCGGTCCTTTCATAAAATCTTATACCGCCTAAAACTCTATAGCCTAAACCAATTTTCAGAAATCTTTCTTCAAATTCTCTGGTTTGGTAAATAGCTCTTACAAGTATGCTTACATTATTTAATGAATATTTTTTCTTAATTTTACTTTCAATAATATCGCTTACTCCTGTAGCTTCATCTTTTCCACTGCTATAACAGTTTAATTTAACAAGATCACCATCATTACCTGAAGACCAAAGCTTTTTTCCTACTCTACTGTTATTGTTTGAAATTAAACTGGATGCCGTCTCTAAAATATTTTTAGTAGATCGATAATTTTGTTCTAATTTATAAACTTTACAATTCGGATAAATTTTATCAAAAGTTAAAAAGTTTTTAATTTCGGCTCCCCGCCAACTATAAATCGACTGATCATCGTCCCCAACACAACATATGTTTTGTTTAGAGTTAACTAATAAATTCAACCATTTGTTTTGAATAAAGTTGGTGTCTTGATATTCGTCAACTAAAATATACTTAAAATTATTTCTATATATTTCAGCAATATCATTATTGTTTTCTAATAGTTTGACTGTAAATAAAATTAAATCACCAAAATCCATTGCATTTAAATCTTGTGTTTTCTGCTGATAAATTGAATAAACTTTTAAAATTCGTGACTCTAATGTATTGTTTTTATTAATCTTTACTTCTTTGTATGTTAATCCCTTATTTTTCCAATTATCAATAAAAGAAATAATAAATTGAGGTGATATTTTTTTTGCATCTATGTTTTCAGCTTCACATATTTTTTTTATCAATTTTTTTTGATCATCTGAATCTAGAATTGTGAAATTGCTTTTAAAACCAATTGCATCTGCGTGCCTTCTTAAAAATTTCACACTAATCGAGTGAAACGTGCCAAGCCAAGGCACAGCGCTGTTTTTGCCTTTAATAAATCCTAGAACTCTATTCTGCATTTCTTTTGCCGCTTTATTTGTAAAAGTCACGCATAAGATTTGATTAGGCCATGCTCTTTTCTCACTTATTATGTAAGCTAGTTTGGTAGTAAGCACTCTTGTTTTTCCAGAGCCAGCGCCAGCGACAATTAAGTTTGGTCCCTCAGTATCTAATACAGCTTTTTTTTGTACGCTATTTAAGTTATCTAATAATTTATTTTCAGATGACATGACTTCTATTTAACTTTTATACACTACCTAGTATAATTAAAAAGATGATATTTAATACCCTTATTAAAGGTGTAATAGAACTTATTTAGGCTTAGTCATTTTAATTGGATCCATAATCTTATCATACTCTTTTTCTGAAATAAGATTAGTTTTTAAAACTTCCTCTTTTAACGTAGTTCCATTTTTATGTGCTGCTTTAGCAATTTTAGCAGCATTGTCATAACCCATTTTAGGAGTTAGTGCTGTTACAATCATTAAGGAATTATCCAGTAAATTTTTGATTCTTTTTTTATCTGCTTTAATTCCCTTTATACAATAAAGTGCAAACGTTTTAGATGAGTCCGCCATTATCTCAATAGACTGAAGAATATTGTGTATAATTAAAGGTTTAAAAACATTTAATTCAAAATGACCATGAGAGCCCGCCATAGTTATTCCATTGTGATTACCAATAACTTTTACACAAACCATAGTAACTGCTTCAGACTGTGTTGGGTTCACCTTTCCAGGCATTATTGAAGAACCAGGTTCATTAGATGGTAATATTAACTCTCCGTATCCTGCACGTGGTCCAGAACCAAGAAAACGAATATCATTAGCAATCTTCATTAAACAAACTGCCGTAGTATTCATAGTGCCAGAAAAATTTACAATTGCATCATGCGCTGCAAGAGCAGCAAATTTATTTCTAGCTGGTTTGAAAGGTAATTTTGTTATTTTTGAAATTTCTTTAATTATTTTTACATCAAAATTTTTTTTTGTGTTTAAACCAGTTCCAACTGCGGTACCGCCTTGAGCAAGATAATAAATTTCTTTTAAAGCGTCTTCAATCCTATTTATGCATTCCTTAAGTTGTGCGTGATATCCTGAAAATTCTTGCCCTAAAGTAATTGGTGTTGCATCTTGTAAATGTGTTCTTCCAACTTTGACAATTTTGTTAAATTCTTTTACTTTTTTATAAAGCTCTCTTTCTAAGATCTTTAATGATGGTAAAAGTTTTTGCTTCGTTTTCATTGCTATCGAAATATGCATAGCAGAGGGAAAAACATCATTGGTTGATTGTGATTTATTGACGTGGTCATTAGGGTGTATAGGTTTTTTTGATCCAAGTTTTCCTCCAAGCATTTCTATAGCCCTATTAGAAATAACTTCATTTACATTCATATTTGTTTGAGTGCCCGATCCTGTTTGCCAAACTTTCAGTGGAAAATGGTCATCTAGTTTTCCTCTTATAACTTCTTCTGACGCTTTAACTATGTATTTTGAAATTTTAGCATCTAAGTCACCATTATTTTTATTGACGATAGCGGCAGCTTTTTTGATAACTGCAATTGACTGAATAACTATTGGTCTAACTAAAAAATCACCAATGTTGAAGTATTTATTTGATCTCTCTGTTGATGCACCCCAATACTTATCACCAGGTACTTTAATTTTGCCTATACTATCAAATTCGTTTCTATACTTCATTTATGATTCTTTGATATATTATATTTATATTTTATTTAAAAAAATATAAAGGCGGAAATATGAGTAATTTTGAAAAAGTGGGAAAATTTATGAAAACATTTGGACAAGAAGTCAAAAATAAAGCTAAATTTCCTGAAGAAAAAATAGTTAAGCTCAGATACGATTTAATCGCTGAAGAACTAGAGGAGCTTAAAGTTGCTTTAAAAGATAAAAATATAAAAGAAGTGGCAGATGCTTTAACTGACATACTTTATGTAACTTATGGCGCAGGCCATGCCTTTGGAATTAATTTAGACATATGTTTTGATGAAGTTCAAAATTCTAATATGAGCAAACTTGGGGAGGACGGCAAACCTATTTACAATGAGTTCGGCAAAGTAATGAAAGGACCCAACTACTTCAAACCAAATTTAGAAAAACTGATAAATGAAAGATAAATTATTCTGGGCTATTACCGGTATAGCTTTGGGATTATTACTTTATTTGGGGGATAAATATATTTTTTAAAAACCCATGTTTGACCAGTTGTCATTATCCTTAAACCTTTTTAACTCTTCTTTGGAAGTAGGTCTAAAAAGATAATAGACTAGAAATAATCCAACAATTATAAAAATAATTTCCATTTCTTTTTTTATTTATATTTGATTTTATACACTAAAATAAAAAAACTTAAAACGAGAGTTATTGCATTCGCCAATATAATGGGAACTGATGAAATTATTACTCCATATATAAGCCAGCAAGTAGTCCCAATTGTAAAAATTAAAAACATGTATAATGAAATATCTTTTGTGCTTCTAGATTTATAAACTTTAATTGCTTGAGGCAAAAAAGAAATAGTTGTGCAAAACGCTGCAAAAAAACCAATATATTTTAAAATAAAATTGAGTATCATAATTTTGTATCGTTGTTCTATTCTAAAGAGTTTATTGAATCATTTTTTTATTTACATAAAATAGATCTAGGTTCAACTGATCCATCGATCTTCTTGAAATCACCTCAAGATAATATTGACCTACATCAATACCGTAAAGATCGTAATTTTCATTTAAAATTTTCTCAAAATCAAAAAAAGTTTCGTTTAATTCATATTTGGGTCCAATCGTAATTTCAGTATAAATAAAATCAATAGCGTTGTTTTTTATTAAATTTTTAGCACCCTCCAAAACTTTAGCATTGTAACCCTGAGTATCTATTTTTAAAAAATTTATATGATCTATCTTATTCTCGTTTGAAAAACTATCTAATGTTTCGATTTTACACTTAAAATCATAAATATTATATTTTTTTTCATTTTTAAAATAATTTTTATCAATATTTAAAAATGATGATTTTTCGTGGTGGTCGTGGATTTTAAAAAGTTTTTCTTCTTTTTTATCACCAATACCATAATTAAAAATATTTGAATTTTTAATTTTCTTTTGTTTTATTTCTTTTATTAAATTAGGATTTGGTTCAAAAATAAAAAATTTATACTCATTTTTTTCTTTGATTAAATGTGTTTCAAGTTCTTTGCTAAATTCACCCACATTCCCACCAATATCAAAAATTGTTAAATGAGAATACTTACCTGATTTAGTTATTATATTTAACAAATGATTTATTATACCGAAGGTAGTATGTTTATTTCTTTCCTTCATTCTTAAAAGTTTAAATCCAAATATTTCTAAAATTTTTTTTAATATATTTTTCATTTTCATTTAAGGGGCGTTCTGTTGCCAGGTGCCCCAAACCCCGTTCACTTAATTAACAAGTTAATTAAGCAGCAAGTGCAAATTTATTATTTGCATTTATAATTAGTCCGTTACGTCGGAACTATCTCGAACGAAAGAAAAACTTTTAGACACCCGTCGAGCCTAATTCACCCCCTCAAGTTGTAAATGGTGGAGGTGGTGGGTACTGCCCCCACGTCCGCAATGTTTATTACGAAATTCGTTTATCGTCATAGTTGGAAAACCAACATTTATAATATAAAACTCTTTTTTAGAGATTCAATAACTTTATTCAAAATGAAACTAACGAATGAACAAAAGCAAGAAATAGCTGATCAACAGTCTCAAAAAAATCAGACGAAAAGAGTTACTTCACCGGAATTAGAAAAAATACTTTATGAGGCATTACCTGTTTTAGACCATGGCTTTATAAGAGTAGTTGATTATATGGGTGATGATACATCAATAGTGCAATCAGCTAGAGTTTCATATGGCAAAGGAACTAAAAAAGTTTCAACTGATGAAGGTTTAATAAAATATTTAATGAGACATTGGCATTCAACTCCATTCGAAATGTGTGAAATAAAATATCATGTTAAACTTCCAATATTTATTGCAAGACAATGGATACGACACAGAACTGCTAACGTAAATGAATATTCAGCAAGATATTCTATTTTAGATAAAGAATTTTATATTCCTTCTAAAGAACAATTATCAGCCCAATCTATTTCAAATAGACAAGGTAGAGGAGACTTAATTACGGGTGAGCAAGCAGATGAAGTGTTAAAAATTTTAAAAGATGATGCGACAAGAACTTACGACAATTATGAAAAAATGCTTAACGAAAGATTTGATGGAACTACAATTGATGAGGGCAAAGCAGGTTTGGCAAGAGAACTTGCAAGAATGAACTTAACTTTAAATTCATATACTCAATGGTATTGGAAAACAGATTTATTAAATTTGTTAAACTTTTTATTTCTTAGGGCTGATAGTCATGCTCAGTATGAAATTAGAGTTTATGCAGAAACTATGTTAGACACTGTAAAAAAATGGGTTCCAATAACTCATTCAGCTTTCTTAGATTATAGAGTTGGAGCGGTACATGTCTCTGCTAAAGGTAAAAAAATAATTCAACAAATGGCAAAAGGTAAAAAAGTTTCTTATAAAGACTCAGGTCTGTCTAAGAGAGAGTGGAATGAGTTAATGAGTTCTTTTGAATTTAAAGAAAAGCTTGTTTAATTTTTTCAGCAATATTCTTAAATATTTTTGAAACTTCATGATCAGGTTGAGAATGAGTAATAGGATCTCCAATATCAGCCGAATTTCTCAAATCTTGATTTAATGGAAGATGACCTAAAAATTCTTTGTTAAATTCTTTTGCTGTTTTCACTACTCCACCTTCCCCAAATATTTTATATTCTTTTCCATCATCTCCCTTAAAAAAACTCATATTATCTATTAAGCCTAAAATTTTAACGCCAGTCTTTTCAAACATTTGTATCCCTCTTTTTACGTCAAGAAGGGCTAAATCTTGTGGAGTAGAGACAATTATAGCACCATCAACTTTTACTTCTTGAGCAAATGTTAACTGAGTATCACCCGTGCCCGGCGGCATATCTATGATGATAAAATCTCTGTCTTTCCATAACACTTTTTGTGTCATTGTTTTTATAGCACTGATCACCATTGGTCCTCGCCATATCATTGGTGTTTGTTCGTCAACTAAAAAACCCATTGACATACATTGAGCATTGTATTTTTCAATTGGAATAATTTTATTACCATCTTCAGTTTTTGGTTTTTCATTAAAATTAATTAATTTTGGCAAAGAAGGTCCGTAAATGTCAGCGTCGAGAATGCCAATTTTAAATCCTAATTTTTGTAAAGCAAAAGCCAAGTTGACTGCAATTGTGGATTTACCAACCCCACCTTTTGCGCTTGAAATTAACAATGTGTATTTTGTTCCATTAATTGGAGTCTTAACAAATTGCTTAGGAGGTCGTTTTTCACTCATAATATATTAATATTTCGGTCATAATATCGCTATTACTTAACTTGTTTTTACAATAAAAGTCACTATATAAAGTGTCATGAGTTTAATAGGAAGTATATTTAAGAGTCAATCACCATGGGGATCATCGGGTCCTACAGGTGGGAGTGGGAACGGTTCGGGATCAAGAAGAGAACCGCCAAATATTGACGAGCTTATAAGAAATATTCAAAACAAAATAAATAGATTTATGCCAGGTGGAAAATCTGGTGGAAGCAAACCTATAATTTTAGGATTATTAATTTTATTAGTCATCTGGGTTTTAAGTGGTTTGTATAGAGTTCTTCCAGATGAGCAAGGCGTTGTATTAAGATTTGGAAAATATGTTAATACAACTCAACCAGGATTAAATTACCACTTTCCATTTCCAATAGAAAGAGTTCTTAAACCCAAAGTTACAAAAGTTAATAGAATAGATGTTGGTTTTAGAGGAGCTAGTGATAGTGGAAGGTCATCAGGAGTTGGTGAAGTTCCAGAGGAAAGTTTAATGTTAACAGGGGATGAAAACATTGTAGATATTAATTACTCGGTATTTTGGGTCATTAAAGATGCTGGAAAATTTTTATTTAATATTCAAAGTCCAGTTGAAACAGTTAAAGCGACTTCAGAAACAGCTATGAGAGAAGTTATTGCTAAGAGTGAAATTCAATCAATATTAACTGAGGGAAGATCAAATATTGAAATTGAAGTTGCAGAAATTACTCAAGATATTTTGGACGAGTATGGCTCTGGTATTCAAATTACTCAAGTTCAAACTCAAAAAGCAGACCCACCAAGTCAGGTGATAGATGCATTTAGAGATGTTCAAGCGGCAAGAGCTGATAAAGAAAGATCTAAGAACGAAGCAGAGGCTTATGCCAATGATGTTATTCCGAGAGCTCGAGGTGATGCGGAAAAAATCTTACAAGAAGCTGAAGCCTATAAAAAAGAAGTTGTTGCTACAGCTGAAGGTGAAGCTTCAAGATTTTTAGCAATCTATGGAGAATATAAAAATGCTAAACAAGTTACTCAAGAAAGGATGTTTCTTGAGACAATGGAAAAAGTTTTAGCAGACATAGATAAAGTTATAATTGATAAAGAATCAGGTTCAGGAGTAGTACCTTATTTACCTTTACCAGAAATTAAAAAGAAGAGTGGTAGTTAATGAAAGTATCTAAATTTTTTATTCCAATAATTGTTGTTTTAGGCATAACTGCTTTTCAATCAATTTTTATTGTTCAAGAAATCAACCAAGCTATAGTATTACAGTTTGGTGATCCTAAAAAAATTGTAAATAAATCAGGTTTAAATTTTAAATTGCCCTTTATTCAAAACGTTGCGTATTTGGACAAAAGAGTATTAAACTTAGACAATCCTCCAGAAGAGGTAATTGCAGCAGACCAAAAAAGGTTGATTGTAGATGCTATCGCTAGATTTAAAATAGTTGATCCGTTAAAATTTTATATATCAGTGGGAAATGAAAGGGTTGCAAGACAAAGACTTGCGACAATTATCAATTCAAGAATAAGAGGAGTTCTAGGTAAACAAGAACTTGCCACTCTGTTATCAAAAGATAGAGCAAAACAAATGTCAATAATTCAAAATGATGTAAACACTGAAGCCAAAAACTTTGGAATAGAGATTGTTGATGTTCGAATTAAAAGAGCAGACTTACCACAAGCAAACAGTGAAGCGATTTATGCACGTATGCAAACTGAACGACAAAGAGAAGCAAAAGAATTTAGAGCCCAAGGTGCAGAAATAGCAACACGAATTAAGTCTACCGCAGACAAAGAGGTTACAGTAATTCTAGCAAACGCTAAGAAAAAATCTGAAATTATGAAAGGTGAAGGCGACGGCCAAAGAAATAAAATATTTGCTGATGCTTTTGGGCAAGATCCACAATTTTTTAGCTTTTACAGAGCAATGCAATCTTATGAGAAATCACTCATAGGCGGAGACACATCTTTAATACTTTCACCAGACAGTGATTTCTTTAAATTTTTTGGAAAATCAGGTCTAGTTAAAAAAAACTAATTTTAAATATGAGTGATCTTATAATGGCTATAGGATTACTTTTTTTCCTAGAGGGACTTCTACTTGCCATGTTTCCGTCAAGAATAAAAAATATATTAAAGTTAATAGAAACTATGCCCGAAAATAAGTTAAGATATTCTGGAATTTTTTTCTTATTTATAGGATTTGTTATAATTTGGTATATTAGAAGCTAAATGAAAATACTTAAAAAATTAATAATAGTTTTTTTAATTACATCTTACTCTAGCAATATAAATGCTAACTCCAGACCCGACTCTTTTGCTGATTTAGCTGAAAAACTCATGCCATCAGTCGTTAACATTTCAACTACTCAAACTATTCGTACAACAAATAATAATCAATTTCCTTTCCAATTTCCTCCGGGATCACCCTTTGAAGATATGTTTAAAGAATTTCAAAGACCAACTGAGCGAAAAGCCTCATCTTTGGGGTCTGGATTTATAATAAAAAAAGAAGGCGTTGTAGTAACAAATAATCACGTTATCGCTAATGCTGAAGATATAATTGTACGAATTGGTGATAAGGAATATAAAGCAGAAGTTTTAGGCTCAGATCCTTACGCAGATGTTGCAGTTCTAAAAATTAAAGAAAGCAAAAATGATTTTAAAGTTGTCGAGTTTGGTGACTCGGACAAAGCAAGAGTTGGAGACTGGGTTGTGGCAATTGGAAATCCTTTTGGATTAGGTGGCACTGTAACTTCAGGAATTATATCAGCAAGAAATAGAGATATTAATTTAACACGTTACGATGATTTTATTCAAACTGATGCATCTATAAATCAGGGAAACTCTGGCGGTCCTCTTTTTAATTTAAAGGGTGAAGTAATTGGAATTAACACAGCTATAATTGCTCCTGGTCAAGCTGGATCAATTGGAATTGGTTTTGCAATTCCAGCAAATGCTGCCTCAAACATTATTGATCAATTAATAAAATATGGTGAAACAAGAAGAGGTTGGCTTGGAGTTAGAATTCAAGAAGTTACCAAAGAAATAGCAGAAGTAGAAAATTTAAAAAAACCATCTGGAGCATTAGTTGCAAGTGTTGGAGAAAAAAGTCCCGCAGACAAAGCTGGTATAAAAGCTGGAGATATCATTCTTGAGTTTGATGGAAAAAAAATTGATACAATGAGAAAACTTCCTAAGGTAGTTGCAAGTACTGATGTTGGAAAAAGTGTTACACTTAAAATTTGGAGAAATAAAAAGATGATCGATAAAAGACTTACTCTAGGTAGACTTGAGTCTTCGAGTGAGTTTAAAGAAAAGAAAGCTGAGTTACCAAAAAAAACAAAAGAATTAGACGTAGACACATTAAAAATAACTGTAAGAGATTTAAACTCAGATGATATTAAATTAAGAAACTTAGATAAAAGTTTAAAGGGAGCAGTCATTGTAGAGATATCAAAGAGAAGTCCTGTAGCAGGTTTATTAAATATAAATGATGTGATAATTGAAATACAGAAGAAAAAAATTCAAAAAATTGATAATTTAGATAATTTAATAAAAAAAGTTAAAGATAAAGGACAACCTTTATATCTAACAATTATCAATAATAATAATCAACGTAGATACCTTGGTGTAAAACTCAAATAGTTTTGAAAAGAAAAATTATTTTGTTAGCCGGTCCAACTGCATCAGGTAAAACAAAATTAGCAATTAATTTAGCAAAAAAAATTGATGGGGAAATAATTAATGCGGATAGCATGCAAGTATACAAAGATTTTCAAATTTTATCGTCTAGACCAAGTAAAAATGAATTAAGATTAGCAAAACATCATTTATACGGATTTCAATCTTCTGGAGCTGTTTTTTCTACAGGAAAATGGCTTAAACTTGCTGCAGATAAAATCAATAAAATATTCAAAAAAGATAAAGTTCCAATACTAGTAGGGGGAACCGGTCTATATTTTAAGGCAATAACTGATGGTATAAGCAAAATACCAAACATTAAATTTTCTGATAGAAATAGCATAAGAAATCTTCATAAAAAATTAGGTCAGAGAGAATTTTATAAGAAATTAATTAAACTAGACCCTATTTCAAAAAATAAAATCTCCCCATTTGACACTCAAAGAACACTTAGAGCATATGAGGTTAAAAAGTTTACAAAAAAATCAATTTACCAGTGGGCAAAAAAAACAAAACCGTTATTTAAAAATTACGTATTTAATAAATTTTTTATTAATACACCAAAAAACCAACTAATAAAAAATATTGAGTTGAGGACTAAGTCTATGATTGAAAAAAAGTGTATTAATGAAGTCATAAAGTTTAAAAAAAAAAGGCTTAAAAAAACATTATCACCCAATAAGATAATTGGAGTCCAAGAAATTCAAAGGTTTTTGAGTGGAGATTTAGACCAAAAAAATCTCATAGAATTAATGAACATTAAAACCAGACAATATGCTAAAAGACAAAAAACTTGGTCTAGAGCTCATATGAGTGATTGGCACATGATATATTCAAGTAATTCTTCTATTATCTTAAAAAAAATTTTAAATCTTGTTAGCTAAAACTTGACCAAAAGAGATTCTCCGGTAGATTGTATAAATGCCTAAATTATTTACTGGTGCAGAAATTGTTTTTAAAGCCTTAGAGGATCAAAAAGTTGATTATATTTTTGGTTATCCTGGCGGGGCTGTTCTTCCAATTTATGATGAACTGAAAAATCATAAATCAATTAAACATATTTTAGCGAGACATGAACAAGGTGCAGGACATGCTGCTGAAGGCTATGCTAGGTCAAGTGGTAAACCAGGCATCTTGTTAGTTACCTCTGGTCCTGGCGCAACTAATGCTGTTACAGCTTTAACAGATGCTTATATGGACTCAGTCCCTTTAGTTTGTATCTCTGGTCAAGTACCAACACATTTAATTGGCACTGATGCTTTTCAAGAATGTGACACGACTGGCATTACTCGACCCTGCACAAAACATAATTGGTTGGTTAAAGATGTAAATGATCTTGCAAGAGTTTTACATTTAGCTTTTGAAGTAGCCACAACAGGAAGACCTGGTCCCGTATTGGTTGATATTCCAAAAGACATTCAATTTAAAAAAGGGAAATATAGCTTTTCTAAAAGCACTCTTAAGAAAAAACTGAATGGTAGAGCTACACATAAAATTTCAAATAATGAATTAGATAAATTTATTGATTTATTAAAAAAATCTTCGAAACCAATTTTTTACACTGGAGGAGGAGTAATTAATTCTGGGCCTCAAGCCAGCGAATACTTGAGAGAGTTAGTTTCTTTAACTGGATTCCCAATCACTTCAACATTGCAAGGATTAGGTGCTTACCCTGGAGACGACCCGCAATTTTTAGGAATGTTAGGTATGCACGGAACATTTGAAGCTAATAACGCAATGCACGATTGTGATTTAATGATTAACATTGGTGCAAGATTTGATGACAGAATAACCGGAAAAGTTGATGAGTTTTCCCCTGAATCAAAAAAAATACATGTTGATATTGATCCATCCTCTATTGGCAAAAATATAAAAGTTGATTTAGCAATAGTAAGCGATGTTTCAAAATTCTTAAAATCTTTAATAAAGAGATTTAAGGAAAAAAATAAAAATTTTTTAAGCTCTAACAAACAGAAAACATCAAAATGGTGGAGCACTATTGAAAAGTGGAGAGAAAAAAAGTCTCTTAATTTTATTAATAGTAACAAAATAATCAAACCTCAACATGCAGTTCAAAGACTATATGAGTTAACGAAAGACAAAGACACATTTGTGACAACTGAAGTTGGCCAACATCAGATGTGGGCCGCACAACATTACAAGTTCAATAAACCTAACAGATGGATGACCTCTGGAGGATTAGGTACTATGGGGTATGGTTTACCAGCCGCAATCGGTGTTCAAATAGCCAATCCTGGCAAATTAGTAGTAGATATAGCTGGAGAAGCTTCAGTTTTAATGACGATGCAAGAGATGTCTACAGCAGTGCAATATAAGTTGCCAATTAAAATTTTCATTTTAAACAATGAATACATGGGTATGGTCAGACAATGGCAAGAATTGTTGCATGAAAAAAACTATTCTGAAAGTTATACCGCTGCACTACCTGATTTTGTAAAGCTTGCTGAATCGTATGGATGCGTTGGTATAAGAGCAAAGACTCCTGATGAACTTGATGAAAAGATAAAAGAGATGGTTAATATAGATAGACCAGTAATTTTTGATTGTTTGGTTGATAAAGCTGAAAATTGTTTTCCTATGATACCTTCTGGTAAACCACATAATCAAATGATTTTAGGACCTGAAGAAGAGGAAGAAATTTCTGACGAAGGAAAGATTTTAGTTTAATGGTGAAATCAAAATCAGCGTATAGTGTACCTGGTAAAATTGGTAAAATTGAGCGTCATATCATTGTTGTTTGGGTAGATAATGAAGCTGGTGTTCTCGCTAGAATAGCTGGATTATTTTCTGGTAGAGGTTACAATATTGAGTCTTTAGCAGTGGCTGAAGTAGATAAAAAAAAGCATATATCCAGAATTACTATTGTAACTGAAGGAACACCTCAAGTTATAGAACAAATAAATTTACAACTAAAAAAATTAGTTCCAGTTCATAAAGTCGCTGACTTCAAGCGTGGTGAAAAAGATATTTTATTTAGAGAGCTTGCATTGTTCAAAATGCTTGCTAATGCAAAAAAGCAAGAAAAAATAAAAAAAATATGTAAAAAATTCAATCCAGTAATCTTAGATAAAACAAATAAATCTTTTGTAATCCAGGTTACAGCTTTAAGAGCAGAAATTGATAAATTAGCTATTGATTTAAAAAGATTAGGCCTTATAAGCACTTCTAGAACAGGCGCTGTTGCCATGACGAAAGGGCCAAAGGTTTTTAATTAAATATGAAAACTTATTACGATAAAGATACAAAAAAAGACCTAATTAAAAATAAAAAAGTTGCTATTTTTGGTTATGGAAGCCAAGGTCATGCTCACGCACTAAACCTTAAAGATAGTGGCGTGAATGAAGTTGCTGTAGCTTTAAGAGAAGGATCTTCTAGTATTAAAAAAGCTGAGAGCGCTGGTTTAAAAGTAATGTCACTTTCTGATGCAGCTGCTTGGGCTGATGTAGTTATGATGTTAACTCCAGATGAACTTCAGTCAGAAATTTATAAAAATCATATAGAACAAAGAATGAGAGAAGGAACAAGTTTAGCTTTTGCGCATGGTTTAAATATTCATTTTGATTTAATTAAAGCAAGAAAAGATTTAGACGTGTTCATGGTTGCTCCTAAGGGACCTGGTCATACGGTAAGAAGTGAATACCAAAAAGGCGGAGGTGTTCCTTGTTTAATGGCAGTACATAAAGATAGTTCAGGAAAAGCAAAAGAATTAGCTTTGTCTTATGCTTCAGCTGTAGGTGGAGGTAAGGCTGGTATAATCGAAACGACTTTTAAAGATGAGTGCGAAACGGACTTATTTGGTGAACAAACAGTTTTATGTGGCGGCTTAGTTGAGTTAATAAAAAATGGTTTTGAAACTTTGACCGAAGCAGGCTATCCACCTGAAATGGCATACTTTGAAACTCTTCACGAAGTAAAACTAATTGTAGATTTAATTTATGAAGGTGGAATAGCAAATATGAATTATTCAATTTCAAACACAGCTGAATATGGTGAGTATGTTTCTGGTAAAAGAATAGTAGATTCAAAGACTAAAGAAAAAATGAGAGAAGTATTAAAAGACATCCAATCGGGTAAATTTACAAAACAATGGATGGAGGAACATAAATCTGGTCAAAAGAATTTTCTTAAAATGAGAAAAGATTTAGCCGATCATCCAATAGAAAAAGTTGGTAAAGATCTCAGAGCCATGATGCCATGGATTGGAAAAAACAAATTGGTCGACAAAGACAAAAATTAGCCCAATCTGAACTAAATTTTTGAGGATTTAATTATAAGTATTTGCATATTCTCGTTTTGCTTGTAATATGTTTTTCAGATTATGAGTGACAAAAACAGAATTATAATTTTCGATACAACAATGCGTGATGGTGAACAATCACCAGGCGCAACAATGAGCTTAGAAGAAAAAATTCAAATAGCTAGATGTTTTGATGAGTTAGGAATTGATGTTATAGAAGCAGGTTTTCCTATTGCTTCACCTGGAGATTTTGAAGCGGTTACTGAAATAAGTAAAGTTTTAAAAAAATCTATTCCTGCAGGACTTTCACGAGCTACTAAAAAAGATATAGACGCTTGTAAAGACTCTCTTAAACATGCAAAAAGATTTAGAATTCATACTTTTATTTCAACAAGCCCACTACATATGAAACACAAACTAAATAAATCTCCAGAAGAGGTTTTAGGATTAATTAAAGAAAGTGTTACATATGCTAGCAAGTTTACAGACGATGTAGAATGGTCATGTGAAGATGGGACAAGAACAGATCTTGATTTTATGTGTAAATCTGTAGAACTTGCGATAAAATGTGGAGCTAAAACAATTAATATTCCTGATACAGTTGGCTATTCAGTACCTTCCGAATTCAAAAAAATAATTGAAACTCTAATTAATAAAGTTCCAAATATTGATAAAGCTATTTTATCTACTCATTGTCATAATGATTTAGGATTAGCAGTAGCTAACTCTTTAGCAGGAGTTATGGCCGGAGCAAGACAAATCGAATGCACAATTAATGGTATCGGAGAAAGAGCAGGTAACGCAGCTTTAGAAGAAGTTGTAATGGCAATGAGAACAAGAAATGATTTAATGCCTTACACTACAGGAATAAATACCCAACTTTTAAGTAAAGCATCGAAAATAGTTTCGAATGCAACTGGCTTTCCTGTACAGTTTAATAAGGCAGTAGTTGGAAAAAATGCATTTGCTCATGAGTCAGGAATTCACCAAGATGGAATGTTAAAAAATAGAAATACTTATGAAATTATGACTCCGGAAAGTGTTGGAGTTAAAAAAACATCATTAGTAATGGGTAAACACTCAGGTAGACATGCTTTTAGAGATAAATTAACTGATATGGGTTATGTTGATGTTACTGATGATATTATTGATGTTGCTTTTGGAAAATTTAAAGTTTTAGCTGATAAAAAGAAACATGTTTACGATGAAGACATCGCCGCTCTTGTTGATGATAGTTTAATTAAAGAAGATAATGTAATTAAACTGAAGTCTTTAAAAGTTTACGCGGGAACAGGAGAACCTCAAAAAGCTGTTATGAAATTAGAAGTAATGGGAGATGTAAAAGAGGCAACAGAATCAGGTGATGGACCAGTAGATGCTATATTTAAATGCATTAAAAAATTATATCCACACGAGGTAAATTTACAATTATATAATGTTCATGCTGTTACTGAAGGAACTGATGCGCAAGCTACTGTAAGTGTAAGAATTGAGGAAAACGGAAAAACAACGGTCGGGCAAGCTGCTAACACAGATACATTGGTTGCTTCGGCAGACGCATATTTGAATGCGCTCAATAAACTAATAATCAAAAGAAAAAAAACTGCTCCAGAACCAATGGACTTGAGTGGTTTAAAATATATAAGGGAAAAAGATGGCACTATTTAAATCATTATCAGGAATATCAGGAATGTGGTCACAAGATATGGCAATAGACCTTGGAACTGCAAACACTTTAGTAGTTTTAAAAAGTCAAGGAGTTGTTCTAAACGAACCTTCAGTTGTGGCGGTTATAACAGATGGGGGAAAAAAATCAGTTTTAGCAGTGGGTGATGAAGCTAAAACTATGTTAGGAAGAACCCCAGGCAACATAGCAGCAATTAGACCGCTTAAAGATGGTGTAATCGCTGATTTCGTGGTTACTGAGGAAATGATCAAACACTTTATTAAAAAAGTACATAAAAAAACTGCTTTTGCTAATCCTAGAATATTAATTTGTGTTCCGACTGGATCAACCCCAGTTGAAAGGAAAGCCATTCAAGACTCTGCACTTGCTGCAGGAGCGAGAAAAGTTCAATTGATAGAGGAGCCAATAGCAGCTGCTATTGGAGCTGGACTTCCAATATCAGAGGCTACTGGCTCAATGGTAGTAGACATTGGTGGTGGAACAACTGAAATAGCAGTAATGTCTTTAGGTGGTGTTGTATATTCAAAATCTTTAAGAGTAGCAGGAGATGCTATGGACGGATCAATAATAAATTATATGAGAAAGAAATTTAATTTATTAATCGGTGACTCTACAGCTGAAAAAATTAAAAAAGAAATAGGAACTGCGGTTCCGACTGGAAGCAATACTTTTTTAATGAAAGGTAGAGACATTAGATCTGGAACACCAAAAGAAATATCATTAACAGAGGAGGATGCTTGTGAGGCTTTAATGCCTATTTTGAATCAAATGTTAGCAGGTATAAAAGAGGCTCTAGAAAATACTCCTCCAGAATTGTCAGCAGACTTAGTAGACATGGGTCTTGTTTTAACAGGTGGTGGAGCTTTGTTAAGAAATATTGATAAATTAATTTCAAAAGATACAGGGCTACCAGTAACCATTGCGGATGATCCTTTATCATGCGTTGCAGTAGGAACTGGAAAAGCACTAGAAAATGAGGAATTATTTTCTACAATGTTATCTGAATATTAATGGACAAAGAAAAAAATGTCCTCAAGCAGAGATGATTTCGGAATAGCTATAAGATCAGCTCTATTAAAAAAAGGAGCTAGACAAAAATTTTCTTTAGTATTTCTTTTAATTTTAGCGATAATTATATTTCTATTGGACACCTATCAATTCAAAGCTATAAATTTTACAAAATTTTTAATTAATGATGGGATTTATAGATTAACAAATATCTCAACTGCGCCTTTTAAATTATTGCCAAAACTAAATGATAAAATAAAAGAAACTGCATTTGCGATGAAAGAAAATAAAGATTTAAAAGCCGAACTTGAAAATCTAAAGAATAAAGAATTTCAAGTTGAATTTCTAAAAAATCAAAATGATAGTTTAAGAAAAATACTAGAGTCAGATGTAAAAATTAAAGGAAAAAGTATTATAGCAAAAGTTCTTCTTGATAAAGATAGTCCATTTCTTAAATCAATTGTTATCAATAGAGGATCAAAGTCAGGAATAAACAAAGGTATGCCAGTCGTGGATGGAAATTATTTAGTAGGTAAAATAGTTGAGGTAAATTATTTATCTTCAAGAGTTCTTTTATTAAATGATCTTAATAGTAGGATACCTATTAGCTTTGGGGAAGATTCCGTTCAAGCAATTTTATCTGGAAAAGGAGAGAGCAAACCAGTTCTAGAGTATTTACCAGAATTATACGAACCCTATGGAAATTTAACAGTTTTTACATCCGGAAAAGATGGAATATTCCTTCCGGGAATACCAGTAGGAAAAACTGAAATGGATGAATTGGATGTTAAAGTTAATTTGTTTTCTGATCCAAATCAATTGTCTTTTGTAACAGTTCAATTAATAAATATTAGTAAGGATAATTTTTAAATGGCAATTTTATACAAAAATTTAAAATATAGTATTATAAATTCTTTTCCTTTAATAATTTTGTATTACTTATCAATAAGCGAGATTGATACACATTTTAGTAATATGTTTGAAATTTTGTCATTTAACCTTCAAATAATAATAATTTATTATTGGATGTTAAAAAACTCTACTGTCTTGGGAAATGGACATATATTCTTTGCAGGTATTATAAATGACGTTGTAATGGGTTTACCATTGGGTATAAGTTCAATATCTTACTTAACTGTTTCCTTCGTAGCATCTTACATTCGTCAAGTTACTGTAAATATGTCTTTATTTACAGATTGGTTTACTTTTATACTTGCAATATTTTTTTCAAATTTAGTTTATTTAGTTTTAATATTGAACTTTTCTGACTTACAACTTTCATATGTAGATATATCTTATAATGCATTTTTTACTTTTCTATTTTATCCTTTTATCTGGGTAATATTTAATTTTTATAAAAAAATAATGTTTTTGGGGGCTGATGATTAATTTTGGATCAGGAAATACTGTCATCAAATCCAAATTAATAAGCAGAAGAATGTTTGTTTTAACTGCTGCCAAAACAATTGTTTTTTGTGGAATTTTTGGAAGATTGGTTTCATTACAAATTAATGAGGCGACTAAGTATAAAACATTATCAGACAAAAATCGTTTCAGAGAATGGAAATTAGCCCCTCAAAGAGGAGTTATTAGAGACTATTTTGATAAAGAAATTGCATCTAATGAAAAAGTTTATCAATTACATATAACTCCTGAGAATTCACCAAATTTAGAAACACTCTTTTTTAGACTTAAAACAATACTTAATCTTTCTGACAAGAGAATATTTTATTTAAAAAGAAAAATTGCTAAACAAAAACCTTGGGAGCCAATAATAGTTTCAGACAATCTAACATGGTCAGAGTTTTCTAGAATAAACTTGTTTTTACATGAATTACCTGGAGTTGAACCCATCGTGTCTGTAGCTAGACAATATCCAGATCAATCCACGGCGCATTTAGTCGGCTATGTTTCTCAAGTTAGTCAAAAAGATCTTCAAAAAAAACAATATTTAAAAGATATGTCGGTTGGAATAGCTGTTGGAAAAACTGGATTAGAAAATAAATTAGATAAAGATATTATAGGTAAAGTTGGATTTCAACGTTATGAGGTAAATGCTTTCGGAAAAAGGATAAAACAAATTCAAATCGATCCAGGAGAGTCAGGAAAGAATTATAGAACCACATTAGATCTTGAAATTCAAAAATATACCTCTGAAGTTTTAGAAGATAAAGCAGCATCCGTATGTGTTATGGATATTTATAATGGTGACATTATTACAATGGCCTCATCACCAAGTTATGATCCTAATTCTTTTGTTCATGGAATAGATAAAAAATATTGGAATGAATTAATTTCAAATGAAAAAAAACCTCTTAACAATAAAGCTATTGCTGGATTATACCCCCCCGGTTCAACTATTAAAATAATTGTTGCATTAAGCGCTTTAGAAAATGGAATTTGGAACCCTAAAAAATATTTAAACTGTAGTGGTGTAACAGAATTATATGGTGAGAAGTTTCACTGCTGGAAAAAAAAAGGTCACGGCCCTATGAATATGAGATCAGCAATACAAAGATCTTGTGATGTTTATTTTTATGAAGTAGCAAGATTACTTGGTGTAGATAGATTGTCTGAAACAGCGAAAAAATTCGGCTTAGGAAAAAAAGTTTTAGATGGGTTTATAGAGGAAAGGCCAGGAGTTGTTCCAAGCACCGCATGGAAAAGAAAATTTATAGGAAAAAATTGGTATTTAGGTGAAACATTACACTCTGGAATTGGCCAAGGATATTTTCAAAGTACTCCATTACAATTATGTTTAATGACCGCTCAAATTGCTAATGGCGGATTTGAAATTAAACCTAGAGTTCTTACAAACGAGAAAAAAAATAATTTAAGAGAGTATATTAAATATAAAAATGAAAATCCAAATGAGCCTTTACCAATTGATATGTTAGTATCAAATTTTGATCTTAAACCACTTTTTAGAAATCAAGAGAACATAAATTTTGTGAAAGATGCAATGTTTGCTGCAACTAATGAAGCGGGAGGAACATCATTCAGGTCAAGATATAATGATCAAAAGTTTATGTTTGCTGGAAAAACTGGGTCTTCTCAAATAAAAAGATTTACAGAATTACAAAGAGAGCTAGAAATTAAACAGAAAGATATTGATTATAAAGATCGAGATCATGCGCTCTTTGTTGCATTCGCACCTTACTCAGATCCAAAATATGCAATTAGTGTTGTCGTAGAGCATGGAGGAACAGGAAGTGGATCAGCTGCTCCGATTGCAAAAAAGGTAATAAAAAAAGTTTTAGAAAGAGATCAATTAAGGGAAAATGTTAAGAATTTAATTGGAGAAGAAATATAATGTTTCAGCCAAGATCAATTCAATCGTCAATGACATTTAGAGATAAAATTATGTCTATGGATTATGTTTTAGTTTTATCAATATTTCTATTAGGTATTGTAAGTATGTTTGCAATGTACTCAACGGATGGAGGAAAGTTCGATTATCATACCAAAAGTCATATTTTAAGGTTTGGAGTTTTCTTCCTTATGTTTTTAGTAATATCTCTTTTTCAAATTAGATTTTGGTATCAAACAAGTACTCTTTTATATCTTTCATTTTTTATTTTACTTTTAGGAGTTAAATATTTCGGTCTAACTTCCTCTGGATCACAAAGATGGCTTAACTTCTATTTTATGAATCTTCAACCATCAGAGTTAATGAAAATTGGTTTAATCTTATTTTTAGCAAAATACTATCATCGAATATCCACACAAGATGTAAACAGAATAAAATTTTTATTCCTTCCTGTTGTAGCGTTAGTTGCACCAGTTTTGTTAGTTGTTGCTCAACCTGACTTAGGAACTTCAATCTTAATAGCTTTGGGAGGCATTACTGTTTCTTGGCTTGCAGGAGTACGTGTTAAATTTTTCGCTTACGCATCGATACTATTTATATCATTAACACCAATAGCTATTGCATTTTTAAAGCCTTATCAAAAAGCCAGAATTCTAACTTTTCTTAATCCTGACAGAGATCCGCTGGGAGCTGGATACCAAATAATACAGTCTAAAATAGCCATTGGATCAGGTGGTATTTTTGGCAAAGGGTTTTTAAATGGATCCCAAAGCTACTTAGATTATCTTCCTGAAAAGCATACAGACTTTATCTTTACCTTATTTTCTGAGGAATTTGGTTTTGTTGGCTCTTTGTTTATTCTAATCCTTTACAGCATTATTATATTAAGATTAATAAAAATAGGTGATGTTACAAGAAGTAGTTTTGGCAAACTATATTGCTACAGCTTTGCTACGGCATTCTTTATATATGTAGCGGTAAATATGGGCATGGTTCTTGGTCTTTTGCCAATTGTAGGAGCCCCATTACCAATTATGTCTTATGGGGGATCTTCAATGTTGGCAATAATGCTAGGTTTAGGAATAGCGATGTCTTGTAAAATTTATAAAGACACTCCGGTAAATTAATTAAATTCATTAAGAAATTGGACCAAAATGAACCCAATTTAAAAAAATTAACTCTTGCTTTAATGTAGTTTAGATGGTCTAATTTTAATTATTAAATTATGTTTGGTGATAAAAAATCGTTAAAAGACTCAGAAAGATCTTTAATTAGTGAAACAGTAAGCATTGATGGTACTGTAAACAGCTCAGGTGCTATAGATGTAGCTGGTTT
This sequence comes from uncultured Pelagibacteraceae bacterium, assembly GCA_902561155.1. Classification (GTDB taxonomy): domain Bacteria; phylum Pseudomonadota; class Alphaproteobacteria; order Pelagibacterales; family Pelagibacteraceae; genus Pelagilacustribacter. Next base: position 32,513 of record CACEOY010000004.1, on the reverse strand, counting down.
AGTTAAAGGACCAGTATATTCAAAAGAAATTGTTATTAAAGAAACAGGCTCTATTTCAGGTGGGGTCGAGGCAGAGACAGTTGAGATCCACGGTCATCTTGATGGAAAAGTTTCAGCAGATAATGTTGTTATAGGTTCATCAGGAGTTGTGAAAGGTGATATTGAATTTTCCAATAATTTGAGAACTGAAAACGGTGCTGATATAGAAGGGTATATCAAAAAAACTGCCGCAAAAAGTAAAATCACAGGAGATTTTCTATTCTCTAAAAATAAAGAGGAAAAGAAACCAAAGAAAAACGGAAAACCTGAGACAGGTGTAAATAAAGATAAAGATAACGAAGCTCTTATTTAGTCTAATCTATCGCACTATAAAATTTACAATTTTTAAATTATATTTGTCACATGAACAATTATAAATGTAATTCTGTTGGTATTGTTGGCGCTGGCATTCAAGGCGTATGTATAGGACTACAACTAAAGAAAAAAGGAATCCCAGTAACAATCTTTGATAAAGAAGACCCAGGTAGTATGAGTTCATATGGTAACGCAGGTCATTTTTCCCCTTACGCAGTTGTTCAACTTAATAGACCTGATGTAATTTACGATATACCTAAAATGCTTTTAAGTTCTTATGGACCTTTAGCTTTAAAATGGAATTATATTCCTAAAATGATTCCGTGGATTTTAAAATATTTAAAATCATCAACAAAAAAATCAATGATGCATACAACAAAATTTATGCATCAAATTTTAGATTTATCTCTTGACGCGTATGATGAAATATTAAGTGAAATAGATACTACAAACTTAGTTGAGAGGAAAGGGATAATATATGTTTGGACTAATAAAAATTTAAAAAGCAGAAAGATGGAGATTAAAATAAGAAATGATTTAGGAATTAAACAAAGGCTTTTAAATAGAGAAGAAGTTTTAGAATTGGAACCAAATCTTAAGCCAGTTTTTGATGCTGGTGTTATTTATGATTACGCTTACCATGCTAGGGATCCAAAAGGGATAACAAAAAAACTATTTGAACATTTTTTAAAATTAGGAGGAAAGTTCAAAAAAGAAGAAGTTATTAATGTTGAACAAACAAGATATAATCAAACCCAAGCAAAAACAAATTCGGGAAATTTTAATTTTGAAAAAATTGTTTTAGCATGTGGAGCTTTCTCAAAAAAACTGACTGATCAATTAGGTGAAAAAATTCCTCTAGATACTGAAAGAGGATATCATATTCATTACAAAAAAATGGATCATCTGCTTAAAAGACCAGTTATTTTTCTTGATAGAGGTTTTGGAATGACCCCAATGAACCAAGGTTTAAGAGCGGTAGGTACTGTTGAACTTGGTGGATTTGATAATCCAATATCAAAAAAAAGAATTGATTACTTAGATAAATGTGCAAAAGAATTGCTCCCCCAACTTGGGAACTTTCAAGACGAGTGGTTAGGTTTTAGACCTACTCTTCCAGATTTCTTGCCAGTTATTGGACCTTCATTGAAAAATAGAAATATCATTTATGCCTTTGGACATCATCATTTGGGCTGGACTTTGGGAGCAATAACTGGAAAGATTGTTTCCGGAATAGTTAATGAGGAGAAAACTAATTTAAATTTAACTCCCTACAGCTCTTCAAGATTTATTTAAGGATTTATTTGTCAAAAAATTATTTAGCATATTTACTACTTGTGTTTGCGACATTATGTTGGTCAGGCAATTTTATAGTAGGTAAATTTGCCTATCTATTTGAAGTACCTCCTTTAACTTTAAATTTTTTAAGATGGGTTTCAGTTTGGATAATTTTAATTCCATTTACTTATAAAGAAATTTTCAACAATTTTAATTACATTAAAAAAAATTGGATGGTAATAAGTTTTATGGGAGTTATTACTATAAGCACGTTTAACTCTGTAGTATATTTTGCGCTGAATTATACCCAAGTAATAAACGCAGTATTAGTACTTGCTGCAATTCCAGCTATAACGATAATTATTTCATCCTTAATGAAAGTAGATAAAACAAATATTTTTCAAATAATAGGATTATTATTATCAATTATAGGAATTAGCGCAATTATTTCAAATGCTGACTTAAATAGGATCCTATCTTTAAGCTTTAATAAAGGGGATATATGGATGTTGGTTTGTGTTCTCTCTTGGTCAATTTATTCAACATTACTTAAGAAACATAGTTTTAAATTTTCTCAATTCACTTTGATACAATTAATGGTCACAGTTGGAATAATATTTTTAATTCCACAATTTTTTTATGAAAGATCGATCGGTCTAGAAGTAAATTTCAATAAAGCGTTTTTCGTCATTCTTTTTTATGTTGTAATTTTCCCTGCGTTAGCAGCTTATTACTGCTGGCAGAAAGGCGTAGAGATAGTCGGACCAAATCGAGCAACAATGTTTGTTCAATTAATGCCATTACTGAGCGCAATATTAGCAATTATAATATTTAGAGAAAAACTTGAATTATACCACTTTATAGGTGCCTCATTTATTTTGTCAGGTATTTATTTATCAAACAGGAAATTAAATGCTTAAAGTTGCGGTTTTAGATGATTACCAAAATGTATTCAGTCAGATTATTAACTTAGATGAGTATAAATCTAAATATGAGTTTACAATTTTCAATGAGCCTTTCCAAAATGAATTAGAAACTATAGAAGCTTTAAAAGGTTTTGAAACTCTATTTATAATGAGAGAAAGGACAAAAATTACAAAAACTCTTATTTCAAATTTACCAAAGTTAAAATTTATAATGACTTCTGGAACTAGAAATAAAGCTATCGATCTAAGTGCAACAAAAGAAAAAAAAATATTAGTTTGTGGTACAGATATAAATCCCAATCCAGCTGCGGAAGTAACTTGGGCTTTAATACTTGGATTAATGAGAAACTTAAAGCAAGAAATTGACAATATGTTCCAAGGATATTGGCAAACGACTATTGGTTACGAATTAAAGGGAAAAAGATTAGGAATAATAGGTCTAGGTAAAATTGGATGCCAAGTTGCTAAAATTGGTCAAGCATTTGGTATGGAAGTTTCAGCATGGAGTGAAAATTTAAATTTAACCGAGGCTAACAAATTAAATGTTTTACCAATGAGTAAAGACGATTTAATAAAAACCTCAGATATTTTATCTATTCATGTTGTTTTAGGGGAAAAATATAAAAACTTAGTCACAAAAAAAGAATTTAAAAAAATGAAAAAGTCCTCTTTTTTAATCAACACCTCTAGAGGTGAAATAGTTAATGAAAAAGATCTTATAGAAGCTTTAGAAAGCGATCAGATTGCTGGCGCTGGTTTAGATGTTTATAATCAAGAACCATTACCTCAAGACCACAAACTAAGATTTTTACCTAACGCTTTTTTATTGCCGCACCTGGGCTATGTTACTGTGGAAAATTATTCAAAGTTTTATTTTCAGATGATCGAAAACCTTAATTCATGTATGAATAATAAGCCGATTCGAGAAATTAAGTAAATATTAATTACAATTTCTGGTTGTTTTTGATAAGCTCATTGTGAGCAAATAAATGTTTTTATGTTACAGAAATAACATATAAGCATTTAAAAAAAGAGAGGGATATTTGAGAAAAATTTTAATTAGCTTGTTGCTAACTTTATTTGTTTCTGGCTGTGCTGAGACTATGGCTTTGTTGGGTCCAGCATCTACATCATTAGGTGGTGGAAATTTAGCCCAATCAGCTGTTTCAACAGCAGTAAATTATGGCGTAAAAAAACAAACAGGTAAAAGTCCAATGGAACATGCAATAGCTTATGCAGACAAACATAATCCAGAAAGAAAAAAAGTAAAATGTGTTAATTTTCTTGAAATTACAGAAACCGAAGTTTGCTCTCTACTTAAGAAAAGAGTTTCTGAGTTAAGAAGAAAAATAGACGTCAATTCAAAAATAAAGATTTTAGATTAATTCACTGGCTGACATTAAATTTTTTTGGTACCTTAAGTTGTGAAAAAAAAATATTCAATTACAAGCTTAATTAAAAATTCACTTTCAGATAATGAAAATTGGGGAAAAATGTGGAGAAACCCCAATCCAAAAAAACATTACGATGTTATTATAGTTGGAGGCGGGGGACATGGTCTAGGTACTGCGTACTATCTTGCTAAACATCATGGGATAAAAAATATTGCAGTTATAGAAAAAGGTTGGTTGGGTAGTGGAAACACAGGACGTAATACTACGATCATTAGATCTAATTACTTATGGGATGAAAGTGCGAATCTATATGACCATGCAGTTAAATTATGGGAAAATTTATCTGAAGATTTAAACTACAATATGATGTTTAGTCAAAGGGGAGTTTTAAATTTGGCGCATAACGAACATGATATTAAAGAGATTAAAAGAAGGGTATCTGCTAATAGACTTAACGGTTTGGATACTATGTGGTTGGACAAAAACGAAGTTAAAGATTTAGTTCCAATCATGAATACAGACAATTTAAGATATCCAGTTCTTGGAGCGGCATATCAACCACGAGGAGGAGTGGCCAGACATGATGCTGTTGCTTGGGGATATGCTATGAGAGCCGATGAATTAGGAGTAGATATAATTCAAAACTGTGAAGTTAAAGGAATTAAGACTGATAATTATAAAGTTGAAGGTGTTGAAACAACAAAGGGTTTTATTAAATCTAGTAAAATTGGTGTCGTAGCTTCAGGTCACACAAGTGTTCTTGCAGCAACTGCTGGAGTAAGATTGCCTTTACAAAGTAGACCTTTGCAAGCTTTAGTTTCTGAACCAATTAAACCAGTTATAAATACAGTAGTCATGTCTAATGCTGTACATGCTTATGTAAGTCAGTCTGACAAGGGAGAATTAGTAATAGGAGCTGGCACAGATGGTTACAATTCTTTCACCCAAAGAGGTGGTTATGATGTAATTGAAGAAACAGTTAGAGCAATAGTTGAACTCTATCCAATTTTTGGAAAAATGAAAATGTTAAGACAATGGGGAGGTATAGTAGACATATGTCCTGACGCAAGTCCAATTATAAGTAAGTGTGATGTTGAAGGTTTATATTTTAATTGTGGTTGGGGAACTGGCGGTTTTAAAGCTACTCCTGGTAGTGCAAACGTATTTGCACATACAATTGCAAAAGATGAACCACATAAAATAAATGCTCCATTTGCATTAAGTAGATTTTCTGACGGAAGATTAATAGATGAGCACGGCGCTGCAGCTGTTGCACACTAGTCATGATTTTAATTAAATGTCCATATTGCGGTGAGAGAGATCAATCGGAATTTGCAAATGGAGGGGAAGCTCACGTAATCCGTCCTAAAAATCCAGAAAGTTTATCTGATAAAGATTGGGGAGAATATGTTTTCTACAGAAACAACCCTAAAGGAATTTTTTATGAGAGATGGGTCCATTCCCATGGATGTAAAAAATGGTTTAATGCAGTAAGAAACACATCAACCGATCAAATATTGAAGGTCTATAAAGTAAATGAAAAAAGACCAGATCTTAGTGATTTTGAAAATACTTTAAAATCACCATCTGGCGAGCCATTAGTGGGATCAGGAAATTTTGCAGTAAAGAAGTAAAGCATGTCAGCTATAAACAACAATTGTGAATATATCTCAAAAAAACAAATTGAAATTACTTTTGACGGCAAAACTTATAAAGCTTATGAAGGCGATACTATTGCCTCTGCACTTTTAAGAAATAATATCAGATTAGTTGGTAGAAGTTTTAAATATCATAGACCTAGAGGAATATATACTTGTGGAATTGAAGAGCCTAATGCATTGGTACAGATAATAAGTGAACATAATGAGCCTAACACTCGAGCAACGATTAAACGAGTTTATGATGGAATAGAGATTACAAGCCAAAATCGATGGCCGTCTTTAACATATGATTTTGGAGCGATTAATAATATTCTTTCACCGATATTCTCAGCTGGTTTCTATTACAAAACTTTCATGGGTCCGAAAGGTTTTTGGAAAAATCTTTACGAACCTTTAATAAGACGTTCAGCTGGATTAGGTAAACCACCAAAAAATTTCAGGTCTAAAAGCACTCACCAATATCACAATAATGATGTAGTTATCATAGGGGCAGGGTTAAGCGGGTTAGCTGCAGCAAAAAAATTTATAAATACGAAATATAAAGTTTTGCTTATTGAACAAGATAGTTATTTGGGAGGTGTGCTTAAAAATTCAAATAAAGTTAAAACAATAAACGATTTGACACCTCGAAAGTGGATAAGTGAAACTGAGAAATTAATTTTAAATTCAAAAAATATTACTATTTTAAAAAATACTTTAGTAACAACATACAATTTCACAAATCATCTTATAGCCTTGGAAGATAAATTTGCTGGAAAAAAAATTGAACTAAATAAATCAGAGCTTACGTTACACAAAATCAGAACTTCAAACACGATAATAGCTAATGGTCATATAGAAAGATTTATTTCTTTTAGAAATAATGATTTGCCAGGAGTAATGTTAGCATCTTCATTTGAAAAATATATTCATAGATACGGTGTTGTTCCTGAAAAGGAACCAGTTATATTTACAAATAACTCATCTTCATTAAGCCTGCTTAAAAAGTTAATTAGTTTAGGTTGCAAACCGAATGCTTACGTTGACTCTAGAAAAAAAGACAATATTGAGACTGAAATAAAAAAAATTTTAAAAGATAATGAAATTTCATTTTTCAGCGATGCAGAAATAGAAGGATGTGATGGCAATAAAAAAGTAGAGACCATTACTATTAGACAAGGTAAATCATTTAAAAAACTACAGTCTTCAATGTTATGTGTCTCGGGCGGGTATAATCCTGATATACATTTATTTACACAATCAAAAGGCTTGGTTAAATGGGATAAAAATATACTTTCATTTAAACCTGATACACCTTTTCAAAAAACCATCACCTTAGGATCAACAAGTGGAAATTATAATTTTAAAAAGTTATGTGATGAAATTAATGAAAAACTTTCAATCTTTAAAACAAAAAAAGTATCATTAGATATTAATTTAAACGTACCAAATAAATTTTCAATTACGGAATTGTGGGAAACGAAAAAGAAAAACAATTCTAATTGGTCAAAATCTTTTGTTGATCTTCATAATGATGTTACGACTAAAGATTTGAAACAGGCTATAACAGAGGGATTTGATCGTATTGAACACTTAAAAAGATACACAACAAATAGTATGGGAACAGACCAAGGTAAAATTAGTAGTATTAATTCACTTGCGATAGTCTCAAAGATGTTAAAAAAGGAAATATCAGAGGTTGGAACTACTACTTATAGACCGCCTTATGCACCATTGAGCTTTGCAGCTATCGCAGGAAGAAGTACTTACGAATTTTATGATCCTGAAAGAAAAACTTCAATTCATTCATGGCATTTAAAAAATAATGCTGTTTTCGAAAATGTAGGGCAGTGGAAACGACCTTGGTATTTTAAAGCAAGTGAAAACGAAACCATGCATCAAGCAGTGCAACGAGAGTCAAAAATGTTAAGAGAGAATGCTGGAATTTTAGATGGTAGTACCTTAGGTAAAATTGAAATTAAAGGAAGAGATGCTTTGGAATTTATGAATTTAATGTACACTAATGCATTTTCAAAAATGAAACCAATGACATCTAGATATGCTATGATGCTAGGTGAGGATGGCATGATAAAAGATGATGGAATAATCTGCAAAATAAGTGATCAGCATTTTATAGCCACAACTACATCAAGCGGTGCACCGAAAGTACTTGCAGATATGGAGGAATATTTGCAAACAGAGTGGCCTCATTTGCAGGTTTTTTTAAACTCCATTACTGAACAGTTTTCTACATTTAATATTAGCGGACCTAAAACGAGGGAAATTATGATGAAAGTATTTCCTGATATTGATTTTAGCAATGATGCTTTCCCATTTATGACTTTTAAAAACTTTGATTATAAAAAAACTAAAATCAGAATTATGAGAGCAAGCTTTACAGGTGAATTAGGTTATGAAATTTATGTTCCTCCCAAATTTGGCTTAGAGCTTTGGCAAGAAATATTTTCTTGCGGTAAAGAGTATAATTTAATTCCATACGGAACTGAAACCATGCATTTACTTAGAGCAGAAAAGGGTTACATAGTAATTGGTCAAGAAACCGATGGCACAGTCACCCCCATAGACCTCAACTATAATTGGATGATAGGTAAAAATAAAAAAGACTTTATTGGCAAAAGATCTCTCACTCGTCCAGACACCTCTAGAGAAGACAGAAAACAACTTGTTGGTCTTTTACCAATTAATAAAAAAGACATTATAGAAGAAGGTCAACATATAGTCGAATTAAACGAGTTACCAAAAAAAATTACAAATCCAATTAAATATCTTGGACATGTTTCCTCAGGTTATCACAGTCCAAATTTAAATCATTCAATTGGTCTTGCTATGATAAAAGGCGGTAAAAATTTATTTGGTCAGAAATTTTTTGTCACTGCCACAGGAAAGACCAAAAATATCCCTGTTGAAATAGTAAATCCAGTATTTATTGATCCAGAAAATAAAAGGTTAACTTCATGACAAATATATTATCAATTCCTGGTGTTAAAGTTTCACAAAAAGATTATCATCAAATAATAATTAGAGGGAATGGACTTGAAAAATTTAATAATACAATTGAAGAGAAAACCTCAATTAAACCACCATCAAAAAACCTAGAGATCAAGTACGATTTAAATTATCTATTTGCAAAAAATTCTTTTGATCAGTGGAGTTTAATTTTAATGGATAAAAAAGAACATCATCAAATTTTAAACTTGGTATCTTCAATTAACACTAATGAAAATATGCTTGCCTCTGATTATTCTTATGGGCAAGTATATTTTGAAATTGAAGGAGAAAATAAAGACTACTTTATAAATCAATTAACTCATTTTGATTTGAGAGAAGAAAAATTTCCAAAATTAACCATGGCTCAGACTATTATTGCAAGAATAGACTGCTCGATTTATAATTTAGGAAATAAGTTCATTATAACTTGTAATAAGTCCTATGAGGATTATTTTCAAAAAAGATTAAAAGATACAGCTTTATTAAGTAACACCTCTTGAATACCTAAACATTTTACGTCTAGTATTTAAACCATAATAAATAATAGAAAAAGTCATAAATACACCACCTACAAATGTATTTACACTTGGCACTTCATTAATTCCAAACAAGGGTAACCAAACCCAAAATATTCCAGCCAAAACCTCGGTAAGAGATAATAAAGTTAATTCAGCAGCAGGTAAAAATTTTGATTTCAATGAATATAATATTAATCCTGAGCAAACTAAAAAGCCATGTAAAGAGGATAGAGATGAATTCTTTAATGAAATGAATATATTATCACCTTTAAAAATCAGAACTATAACTGCAACGAGGGTACAGAAAAGACCACCCATTGCAACCGTTGTTAATTTTGGAGTATTTTTTCGCCATCTAAGAGTAACTGTATATCCCGCAAATCCAAGTGAAGATAAAAGTCCATTTATTAAACCGAACAATGTGCCACCATTTTTACTGTCAAGTGACATAAATATTATTCCTATAGCTGCTATTGAAATTGAAATTAATGTTGGCTTTGATATTTTTTCTTTCAAAAAAATGTAAGCTAAAATTGATGCTAAAAAAGGCATTGCTGCTAGCATTAACAAAGTAATTGCTGCTTCAGTTGCTATTATTGACAGAATAAATGTGACTTTGGCAACACCTAAACATATACCACCTATAAATCCGGACAATCCTATTTTACTATAATTTTTTTTAAATTTTTTACCTTCAATTAAAAACAAATAAATATTTAAAACTAAAAAAATTACTAAACCTCTAAAAAATAAATACTGCCAAGCAATTAGTTCTGCTCCATCAATGTTTCTGACAACAAGTGGCCCAAAAGACCAAAAGATACCAGCAATTAAAACTACGATAGCAGCGGGACTATTTTCTAAGATTTTCAACATTCTGGAAAGCAATTATGCTTTCTTTATGATAAATGCAATAATTATTTTACATATTTCCGTACTTGGGACCACCACCACCTTCAGGGGTAACCCAAATAATATTTTGGGAAGGCTCTTTAATATCACAAGTTTTACAATGGATGCAATTTTGTGAGTTAATCACAAATTTTTCCTGCTGAATTTCGTAAACACCGACTGGACAATATCTTTTAGCCGGTTCATCGTACTTTTGAAGAGTGTATTTAATTGGTAATTCTGGATCTTTAAGCTTTAAATGCACAGGTTGATTTTCGGTATGGTTAGTTCCAGTAAGATAAACTGAACTCGTTTTGTCAAAAGTTAACTTGCCATCAGGTTTTGGATAATCAATCTTAGGCATTTGATCTGCAGGTTTTAAGGCTTCATGGTCAGCATGTTTATGTTTTAAAGTAAATGGTAGCTTGCCTCTAAAAAGTATCTGGTCAATCCCTGTAAAAATAATACCCATTATTAAACCCCAACTAAAACTTGGTTTAACATTTCTTGCTGCATATAACTCTTTGTAAGCCCAACTTTCTTTGAATTTTTTTTCATATATAGATAGATCTACTTTATTTTTGATATGCTCTATAATTGTTTCAGCTGCAATTATTCCACTTTTCATTGCTGTATGAGAGCCTTTAATCTTTGGCATATTTAAAGTTCCAGCATCACAACCGATTAGCAACGCTCCTGGCATATACATTTTGGGTAGACTTTGAATACCACCTTCTATTAAAGCTCTTGCTCCAAATGAAATCCTTTTTCCTCCTTCAAACATTTTTCTAATTGACGGATGAGTTTTAAATCTTTGAAACTCATCAAACGGCGAAAGATGTGGATTTTGGTAATCTAAACCAATAACGTATCCTAAATAAATTTGTCTATTTTCTGCGTGGTATATAAAGCTTCCACCGTAAGTATTTTTATCTAATGGCCATCCTGCTGTATGCATTACCATACCTTCTTGGTGCTGCTGTTCACTAACTTCCCATATTTCTTTTAGACCAATACCGTATTGCTGTGGATTTTTTCCATTATCTAAATTAAATTTTTTAATTAATTGTTTGCCTAAGTGGCCTCTACATCCTTCTGAAAAAACTGTAACTTTAGCATGCAAATCCATACCTTCTTGAAAAGTATCTTTTTTATTACCTTCTTTATCTAAACCCATATCCTGTGTTGCTACACCTTTTACAGATCCATCTTCATTATATAAAACTTCACTTGCGGGAAACCCTGGAAATATCTCTACACCAATCTTTTCTGCTTGCTCAGCAAGCCAACGGCAAAGATTAGCCAAACTAATAATGTAATTTTTATGATTTTTTTGAACAGCTGGTAAAAGCCATGTCGGCCAACTTAAAGAAGAATTTTTACTAAGAAATAAAAATTTTTCTTTGCTTACTTTTGTTTTAATCGGAGCATTTTCATTTTTCCAATTAGGTAATAATTCATCAAGCGCCTGTGTTTCAAATACGTTACCACTTAAAATATGAGCACCAACTTCAGAACCTTTTTCAAGTATGCAAACACTTAAATTTGGGTCAAGCTGCTTCAGTTTAATAGCAGTAGTTAATCCCGCTGGTCCTGCACCAACGATAACTACGTCATATTCCATTGCTTCTCTTGCCATGAAATTACTATATCAAACTAGTTATTTTTGGATAGTATTCAGTTTGTTTAACTCAGCTAAAAACTCCGGAAGAGCTTTAAACAAATCTGCTTCTAAACCGTAGTCTGCAACACTAAAAATAGGTGCTTCACCATCTTTATTAATTGCGACAATTATTTTGCTCTCTTTCATACCAGCAAGATGTTGAATCGCTCCAGAAATTCCTACAGCTATATATAAGTCAGGCACTACTACTTTTCCTGTTTGACCAACTTGATGATCGTTACTTATGTAACCTGCATCGACAGCAGCTCGGGACGCACCTACAGCAGCGTTAAGCTTATCAGCGATATCAGTAATTAATTTAAAATTTTCTCCACTTTCTAAACCTCTACCACCTGACACAACTACTCTTGCTGTTCCTAGCTCTGGTCTTTCTGATTTTGTTTCCTCTCTCTTTATAAATTTTGAAATATTTGGCACGTCAACTGCCTCAATTTTTTCAATTTTTGCAGAGCCACCAGTTTTCTCAGCTGGTTCAAATGAAGTAGGTCTAATAGTTACACATTTTTTTTTATCATTACTTTTTACTGTTGCAAAAGCATTGCCGGCATAAATAGGTCTTACAAAAGTATCAGGACTAGAAACTTTAATAATATCACTTACTTGAGAAATATCTAACGCTGCTGCTACCCTTGGCATAAAATTTTTTCCAAAAGTATTTGCAGACGCTACAACATGATCATATTGTTCTGCAGCTTTTGTTACTAAAGGCGCTAGGTTCTCAGGCAGATAATTTTGATAATTAGGTGAGTCACACCATAAAACTTTCTTTACTAAAGGCACATTTGCTATTTCATTTGATACGTTTTCACAATTTGATCCAGCTACTAAAACATGAACATCGCTGTCGATCTTAGATGCTGCGGTAATCGCATTTAATGTAAATGGTTTCAATTTTGAGTTATCATGTTCTGCTATTAATAATACTGACATTATAGTACCTTAGCCTCATTTTTAAGTTTACTTACTAATTCAGCAACGTTTGCAACTTTAATACCAGCTTTCCTTTTTGGTGGCTCCTCTACTTTAATTTGTTGAATTCTATTTGTAAGATCTAAACCTAAATCTTTCGCATTTATTTGCTCCATAGGTTTCTTTTTTGCTTTCATGATATTAGGAAGAGACGCAAACCTTGGTTCATTTAATCTTAAATCACAAGAAACTACAGCTGGTAAATTAACTTCTATAGTTTCAAGCCCTTCATCAATTTCTCTAATTATTTCTGCAGATTTATCTTTTAAATTAACTTTAGATGTAAATGTTGCTTGAGGCCAGTTCAGCATTGCTGCTAACATTTGACCTGTTTGATTACAATCATCATCAATTGCCTGTTTGCCCAGGAAAACCATATCTGGTTTTTCTTTCTCTACAATTTTTTTTAATATTTTTGCTATACCTAATGGCTCTATATAGCTGTCAGCTTTAACATGAATTCCTTTATCAGCTCCTATTGCTAATGCTTTTCTAATGGTTTCTTGAGCTTTATCCTCACCAATTGAAATAGCGATCACCTCTTTTACTTTTCCGGACTCTTTTAGTTTAACAGACTCTTCAACAGCATTATCATCAGGTGGATTAGTTGACATTTTAACATTGTCAGTATGCACACCAGATCCGTCCTCTTTGACTCTAATTTGGACGTTGTAATCAATTACTCTTTTAACTGCTACAAGTATTTTCATTTAGGCCCTAAGTAATTTATTTTCAGCATCATACGGAGAATCTTCAACTATTGAAGCCTCATGCATTTTACCAAGGATATCAATTTTTAATTTTTTACCAACTTTAGCTAATTCAGGTTTTACCATCCCTAAAGCTATTGATTTATTTAATCTAAATCCGAAATCACCACCAGTTGCTCTACCTACGACTGATCCGTTATCATAAATAGGATTGTTTCCTAGCACATCAGCATCTGTAACACCATGAATCTCCATAGTAACTAATTTATTTGAAAAGCCTTTTGCTCTCCATTTGTCTAATGCCGCACGACCAATAAAATCTCCTTTATTAGGATGAATAAATCTATCTAAACCAGATTCGTATGGAGAGTATTCAATTGATAATTCTGTACCCACAAGTTTATAAGATTTCTCTAATCTTAAACTATTCATCGCTCTTATACCGTAAGGTTTTATACCAAATTCTTTTCCAGCCTCCATAAGCTGATCAAATATATGATTTTGGTATTCAATTGGGTGATGTAACTCCCAACCTAATTCACCAACAAAGTTAACTCTCATTGCGTTACATGGTGCTAAACCAATATTAATGTTTTGTGCACTTAACCATTTAAATCGTTCGTTAGAAAAATCTGATCGTGAAACTTTCTGCATTAGTTGTCTAGCTTTTGGTCCAGTAACAACTAAAACTCCCATACTATTAGTTAAATTTTCATACTGCACTGTTCCATCTTCAGGCATCCACTTATGTATCCAATCATGATCAAGTCTTTGGTAGGCACCTGCTGAAACTAAATAAAAACTATCTTCTGCTTCTCTCATAATTGTAAATTCTGAGTGAACGCCACCTTTTGTATTTAAAGCATGACAAAGATTTATTCTTCCAATTTTTTTGGGTAATTTATTAGCAACTAGTTTGTCTAAAAATTCCTCTGCTCCAGGCCCCTTAATTCTACATTTCCCAAATGCAGTCATATCAAGTAATCCCACATTCTCTTTTACATTTTTACATTCTCGCTCGACATTTTTAAACCACTTAGATCTTCTAAAAGACCAATCGTCTTCTTGTTTCTCTCCTTTGTCTGCAAAAAAGTTAGCTCGCTCCCAGCCAAATTTTGATCCAAAAACTGCTCCAAGATTTTTCAATCTATCGTAACAAGGTGCTTGTCTTAGAGGCCTACCAGCCTCACGTTCCTCATCAGGATAATGAACAGTAAACACATTTGCATAAGCCTCTTCATTCTTTGCTTTTAAATAAGATTTTGTAACGTATGCACCATATCTTCTCGGTTCAACGCCTAGCATGTCTATTGTTGGTTCTCCGTCTATTATCCACTCAGCTAATTGCCATCCAGCTCCGCCTGCTGCTGTAATACCAAAACTATGTCCTTCATTAATCCAAAAGTTTTTTAAACCCCAAGCAGGTCCAACAATTGGATTTCCATCAGGAGTATAAGCAATCGCTCCGTTGTAAACTTTTTTAACTCCAACTTCACCGAATGCTGGCACTCTTTTAATTGCTCCTTCTATATGCGGAGCTAATCTGTCTAAATCTTCTTGAAATAATTCATACTCACTATCTTTTGAAGGTCCATCTACATAACAACATGGCGCTCCTTTTTCATATGGACCGAGTAATAATCCGCCAGCTTCTTCTCTCATGTACCAAGAATTATCACTATCTCTTAAAACTCCCATTTCTGGTTTACCTTCTTTTTTTCTTTTTTGAATTTCCGGATGTGGTTCAGTTACTATATATTGGTGTTCGACCGGCATAACTGGAACTTCTAATCCTACCATTCTTCCTGTTTGTCTTGCAAAGTTACCACTACAAGAAACTACATGTTCGCAAGTTATATCCCCTTTATCTGTCTGAACTACCCATCCGTCTTTAGTTTGTTTTATTCCTGAGACAGTTGTGTTTCTATAAATTTCTGCACCATGATTTCTTGCACCAGTTGCCATAGCTTGTGTCAAATCTGCTGGCTGAATATACCCATCTTCTGGGTGTTGAATTGCTCCAACTAAACCTTCAATATTACACAATGGCCAAATCTCTTTTACTTGCTCAGGTTTTAAAAATTTTACGTCAACGCCAATTGTTTTAGCTACACCAGCATATTGGTGATATTCATCCATCCTATCTTGAGTTTGAGCTAAACGTATATTAGAGACAACACTAAATCCTACGTTCTTTCCAGTTTCTTTTTCTAAAGATTTATAAAGTTGAACAGCATATCTATGAAGCTGTCCCACAGAATAACTCATATTGAATAAAGGCAATAATCCAGCTGCATGCCAAGTAGATCCAGATGTAAGTTCTTTTCGTTCAATAAGTACTACGTCAGACCATCCTTTTTTAGCTAAATGATAAAGCGTGCTTACACCTACAACACCACCTCCAACAACAACTACTTTAGCTTTTGATTTCATAGAATTAAGATAAATATTATTTTGAAGTCATTTAGACGTCAAGTAAATCTAGCTAACTAAAAAGTTATGCAGCTAAAGCTTGCTCAATATCAGCAATAATATCGTCAGGATGCTCTATACCTATGGACAATCTGACGTACCCTGGTGTTACCCCGGCTTCTTGAAGTTGTTTGTCATTAAGCTGACTATGCGTTGTAGATGCTGGATGGATCGCTAAACTTCTAGCATCTCCGATATTAGCCACATGATAAAGTAACTTTAAATTATCAATAAACTTTGCTCCGGCTTCTTTAGATCCTAAATCCATACCCACTAAAGAACCATAACCACCATTCATATATCTTTTTGCTCTTTCTCTTATCTCACCCTGGTGATTAGTTGGATAGATTACATTTTTAACTTTTTTTTGTGATTCTAAAAACTTAACAACTTTCTCCGCATTAGCGCAATGTTGTTTCATTCTCAAAGCTACAGTTTCCAAACCTTGAATAATTTGGAATGCATTGAAAGGTGACAAGGGAGCACCTAGGTCACGTAAAAGCACGACACGAGCTCTTACAGCAAAAGCAACATTTGCTCCAGTCATCTTAGGAACGTCTCTCCCCCAGATTGCACCATTGTAACTTGGATCAGGAGTATTGTACAAAGGTTGTCTCTTGGGATCTTTCACCCAATCAAAAGTTCCTCCATCAACAATTATTCCTCCAATAGAAGTACCATGACCTGCGATATATTTAGTTAACGAATGCATAACAACTGCTGCACCGTGCTCTAATGGTTTACAAATTACTGGCGCTGCAGTGTTATCAATTATAAGTGGAACACCATGTTTTTTTCCAATATCAGCAACTTCTTTAATTGGAAATACTCTTAAATAAGGATTTGGACAAGACTCTCCATAGTAAGCTCTAGTTTTTTCATCAGTAAGTTTTTCAAAGTTTTTTGGATCAGATGGATCTGCAAATCTAACTTCTATACCTTGCATTCTTAAAGTATTTTTAAATAAATTAACTGTTCCTCCATATAAATCCGTAGATGAAACTATATTATCTCCTGCTTGAGCAACATTCTGAACGCAAAAAGCAGAAGCAGCTTGACCAGAACCAACTGCCACCGCAGCCATTCCACCCTCAAGCGCTGCAACTCTTTTTTCTAAGACGTCACAAGTGGGATTATTAATTCTTGTGTAAATATTTCCAAATTCTTTTAAACCAAATAAATTTGCGGCAGTTTTTGCATCTTTAAATTGATAAGAAGTTGTTTGATAAATAGGTACGGCTACCGACGTAGTTGCTGGATCGCTTCGATAGTCACCTCCATGTAAACCTATTGTTTCTGGATGTTTAATTTTTTTTGTCATTTTTTTCTCCCTTTTTAGTACTTCGGCAAAAAGCCAGGTGTACAATACAGTTCAAATACCTGGTTTTATTTTTCTAAAAAAAAACCACCGACTAAAGCGGTGGTCTGAGACTTGACGCTTTAGCTGGATTTGTTAAGCGCCCGCAATTTGTTTTAACTCAGCGCTATAAGGACTATATTAGATTTACTGTAATTAAGTCAATAGCAATTAATAAATATTTGATCTACCTACCAGTGTATATGGCGCCCAATAAATAGGATGTTGAGTTTCGCTGTTTTTCAACATTTTTATTTTGGCTTTAGTTAATGCAATAGACAGATCGCCATTGCTTTCATCTAAAAAATCAAAAGTATCGGAAATTAATTGGACTGAAGTATCTGAAATTATTGACCAGTGAGTTACTAGTAAACTCTTTGCACCCGAATAGAAAAATGAATTTGCTAAACCAGATAAAGCTTCACTGTTAGTTTTTCCACTTGATGATGCTGTATTACAAGCTGATAGAATAATTAGGTCAGTGCCCATATTTAATTTTACTATTTCAGAAGCTGTCAATAATCCGTCATTTTCTTTAGTCGCTTTATTAGGAACACTTAAAACAATCGCTGGTTCTGCTAAACCCTCTATTTCCCCAACTACTAATGCATGTGTTGCGAAACTAACAACTTTGAATTTTTTGAAATCGATTGATTTAATTTGTTTTTCATTAAATTCCTCTCTTAGATAAAGTTTAGAATTGCTATCAAACTTGGTAGATATTTTTCTTAACTCATCTTCAGTTTCGGGTAATTCAGGAAACATCTTTAAATATTTTAAATTTACCGATCCACCTCTTGTAAACACTCTTGAAAATTCCAATTCTACCTTTTCAATATCAGGGTTTTTAGCTAATTTTACATCCTGGATTTTTGGATTACCAAATCCTGCAAAACTATTTTTAGAGTTATAAGGTATTTTTTTGTCTAGATTTAAAGCAGCGTAGCTATATGAAGAAGGACTTACTGTTATAGAGTATTTTTCAACTAGCCATTTTTTATTTTTCTTTTCGTATAAAAGCTCAAATGGTAAGCCATAAAGCGAACCATCTGGAACAATTACTAACTTCTTTTTATCTTTTAAAATATTAAAGATATTTTCTGTAAAAAGCATATCAAACAATAAACTACTTTTTTCTAGATCGAATTTTACTGGTTTGCCACCAACAAGTTGCAAGTTTTTTCTTAAATCTTCAACTAACCTCGAAACTTCACTATGAGTTGTGAGTTTCCATTTTCGCTGGGGATTTGAAATTGGATTTCTTCTCTGCAGATGTGTAATTGTATAATCTTCTTTAGTAATAACTGATGCAAAAGAGAAAAATTTTCCGATTGAAAATTGTATCAATGCCTCATCCTCAGGCATAGAAGGGGATAATACACTCCCTATAACCATTTGATTAGCAAAATTTTTCTTAAACTCTGGATAATCATTTAAAATTTGTTTTTTTAATATAACGATATCTTTGTTTACTTTCGAAAGTTTGGTGTTGTTTTTTTTAATATTTCTATCATCAAGAGAAGCTAATTTGAGAAGTCCTTGTCGCTCTATAAGAAGCGATGAATATTTTTTAATCTTATTAGAAATTTTGTCATCACTTGATAATTCTCTCGATATAGCTTGAGAAAGATTTACATTTAGTTCATTTGTTTTAACAATTTGCTGCAAACCAAAAGCTAAATCTAAAAAATTAACATTTTTATATTTTTGGAGTATATTTTTTTCTTTGTGGGAATAATTAATAATTCTAGATATAAAATTTTCGATGAAAATTCTGTTATCTTTTACAAGTTTATTTACTTCAAAATTTAGTTCGAAGTTATTTCTGTCAAATTCTTGAATTATTATCATTATAGCTTTGTATAGTTCATCGAAAGCAGCTTCCTTTTCACCTTTAGAAGAATGGCAAGACCATTTAAGTATACGAGGTTTAACTAAGCTTGATGATGAAGCATCTAGTTTTGCTAATTCATCAATAATTATTTTAGAGTACTTAATACAAGTATCATAATCTTTATTTTTCACTGCAGCTATATCGCCATACAAATAAAGATAATTACTGAAAGACAAAATATTTTTTGGATAATTTACTTTCGCATATTCGTATCCAGACAGAATTATTTTTTCTGCTTCAGAGTAATTTTTTTCTGCAAAATAAAATTCAGCAAGAATAGTTGCCGCGTTGATGAAACTTAAATCATTTCTAAACTCCTCTTTGCTGTTTAGGAGAATATTATAAGCTTTGAGCGCGTAATTTTTAGCAAGTTTTCTATCTGGAATTATTGCAGCTAAATTTGAATAAGTATCAACTTTATAGATATCAAGTGTATTTCTTTTCTCTATTCTTTTTCCGACCTCAGTCATATATTTTATTGCAAGATCTCTTTCTCCAACAGTGTTATATGCCAAAGCTAAATTATTAAGGATTGTTTCTTCCTGCAGATAATCTTTTTCAAAAGATTTGTTTAAAATATCTAATGCCTGTAAATAATATGTTATAGACTTTTTATGATCTGCTAAGCCGCCATAAGCCCTTCCATAAAGGTTTAATAAACTGACTTTGTCATATATTTCAGCCGCTCCTTCGTCAGGTGTTTCATATTTTTTTAATTCATTAGCTATTTTAATACTTTCTTGGAACTTATTGAGCGCTATATAATTAAAAGCCTCTTCAAATTTTGTTCGTCTAATATCCGCAATTACAATACCTTCTAAAATACCTCTTAAATGAACTCTTTTTGTCTTTTTTGCTTCAACAAGTTTTTTGTCATGTAATTGATATATTTTTTTATAAGTTTCTTTTACATTATCGTAATCTTCATTTTTGTTATAATAATCTACTAAATATTCATAACCATCTGTTCTTTTATCTATTAATTTAAATTGCTTGTTAAGTTCAATGAGTTCAAATGCTATTTTTTTTGTTCTCTCGTTATCAGGATCTTGACGATCAAAAGCAGTGTTTCTTCCCACCATGGCTGTCATTTTGCTATTAAGTATTACTGATCTATCTTCATAATTAAGACTTGAGTCTTGAAGAGTACTATTTGCAATTTTTATAGCCTCATTAAAATGATTAATAGCTACTTCAGAATTTTTTTGACTATTAAAATAATTTCCCATTGTAACATTTGCTGAAGCTAATCTATATGGATCTGAGTTAGCAAATTTGTATACCGAGTCATAATAAATTTTTTTATATTTAAATTCATTTTTACTATCACCTTTTTTTCCATATATAGCTGAAAGACTTCTTGCGGCACGTATATAATTGTCGGCTTCTCTTTGATTTTCTCTATTAGGGTTTTTTATAAGTTCAAATAATTTTTCAAAATCATTAATAGAATTATCATATTGAAATGTTTTTTCATAAACCACAGCTCTTTGAAAAAGTTGATAATTAAACTCTGTTAAACCATTATGTTTATTAACCTGAAAATTTTTATATTTTTCAAAAATTTTTATTGCTTTAGTCGAAGTTTCAATACTTTCTTTAAAAAATTTAAGCTCTTCATAAGCTAAACTAAGCATATAATAACAAAATAATAGATTGCCTTCACCATCATTTACCTTCTGCTTTCTATATTTTTTTTGATGATGTTTGCAGGACTTAATACGCAATTCTAAAGACTCCTCATTTTTTCCTTCATCACGTAACCAATTAGCTTTATCGCTATATGCGTATGCTAACCAAGGAAAATCTTTAGGAGGTTTTTTTTCATAATGTATTATTAATTTATCTAATATTTCGTGAGCCCCTTTTGGGTCAGAAGGATATAGTTTTTGGGCTTTTTCTAGTTCTTCGAATTTAAATTTAAATATAGAAGCGTTTGAATTAGTATCAAAAGTAGATAATATCAAGCCTATGAAAAATACTAAAACAAATTTTTTAATAAGTGTCATTTTTATTTTCGGCCTTTTTTTTCAAAGTTTATCATACGCAGATAAAAAAGAAATTTCATTATTTAAAGAAGATTTCTCAAAAAACCTTACTAGAGGAGGGTCAAAAATTGGAGATATTGAAGTTGATGAAAATCTAATTGATTTAGATAAAGATTCTATGCCAATTGGAGCTCTTGAAATTTTAAATAAAACAAAAAATAAATCACCTAAAACTAGAGGATTAATTTCTACAAATATTTATAAAAGTTTTTCAGATAGCGTTGTATTAGTTGTTAATACTAAATTAAAAGCTCACGGCTCTGGATCAATAATAAATAAAAAACTTGGAGCTGTAATAACTAATTGGCACGTTATTCAAGGAGCTAATAATGTTGGGGTTGTAATAAAATTTCAAGGCCAAGAGCCAAGTAAAAGCGATGTGTATCCTGCTACAGTAATTGGATACGATGCAACAAAAGATTTAGCACTTTTAAAAATTAATGGAGTGTTACCAGATAGAGTTAACGAGATACCATTGGGCAACTCTCTTCCTGAAGTCGGGTCCGATGTTCATGCAATTGGACATCCAAATAATTTTTCATGGACTTATTCAAAAGGTTATGTGAGCCAAGTAAGAGAAAATTTTAAATGGAGATATAAAGATACAAAACATACTGCAAATATAATTCAGACCCAGACACCGATAAGCACAGGAAATTCTGGGGGGCCTTTATTAAATAATGATGGAAAGTTAATTGGAGTAAACTCTTTTAAGTCCAAAGGAGAGAACCTTAACTTTGCGGTAACTTCTTTAGAAGTTCTTAAATTTATTAATAATCTTTCATCAACCTCTTTAAAAAAAGAGCCAGAAAAAATTAAACCAAAAGTAAGCAAAAAAGTTGCAAAGAAAATTGACACAAATAATGACGGTAAGCCAGATACCTTTTACATAGATAAAAATGGTGATGGAAAAATTGATTTAGTTTTAAAAGACTCAGATCATAACGGAAAACCTGACATGATAGGAAAAGACACCAATGGAGATGGTAAACCAGATATTATCGCTATTGATAAAGGTGAAAATGGCACGATAGATATTTGGTACGTTGACTCAAATTTTGATGGAAAACCTGATGCATCGGGCATTGATACAAATGGAGATGGCAAACCTGATAAATTTAAAAAAATTGGATAATTAATTATTCTTTAACGTTTTAAGCTCTAAAACGTTACCGTGAGGGTCTTCTATAAAAAATGTTTCTTGCTCTTCTTTTTGACCCTTAAACCTAGTGTAAGGATTATCAAGATAATTTACTTTATCGTGTTGTTCTATATTTTTTTTAATCTTATTGAATACTTCTGTATTTAAATGAACTCCAAAATGAGGCACTGGAACTTTTCCCATATCTACGTCATGTCTCTCTCTTGGAAGCTTAGTTTCAGTTTTGTGAAGAGTAAGTTCATTGCCCCAAAAATCAACATCAATCCACTTGTCTTTTTCTCCATTACCTAATTTACATCCGAGAACGTTTTTATAGAAGTCAATTGCAGTGTCTAAATTACCTGCTGGTATAGCTAAGTGAAATGGTTTACTCATAATTTGTGACTTTATAAATAATTCTTTAAATTTTTCAAGTAGTCATTATATACATAACTATGATCGATTATTTAGAATCTATAAAATCTAGAGATCCTGCGGCAAAATCTTTAGTGAGTATCATTCTCACTTACCCAGGTGTGAAAGCTGTATTTTTTCATAAAATAGCAAATTTTTTCTTCATTGCAGGATTTGATTTAATTGCCAGAATTATTTCTCAGACAACTAGATTTTTTACAGGAATAGAAATTCATCCTGGAGCAAAAATTGGAAAAAATTTATTCATAGATCATGGAATGGGAGTTGTAATAGGAGAAACTTCAGAAATAGGTAACAACGTAACAATTTATCATGCGGTTACTTTAGGAGGTATATCCCCTAGTATCGACAGCGAAAGGCAAAGACATGAAAAAAGACATCCTTCAATTGGAAATGATGTTGTAATAGGTTCAGGCGCTCAAATTTTAGGACCCGTTAAAATTGGAAATAATTCTAGAGTTGCTGCTAATGCAGTTGTGGTTAATGATGTTAAAGAAAATGCAACTGTGATCGGTATACCTGCTAAAGAAATAAAAGTTGGAAACAAAGGCACGTTTAAACCTTATGGTGTCGATGATAAAGTTAAAGATGAAAAATAAAGATTGGAACGCCAATTTAACTCCAGAACAAAATTATATTTTAAAACAAGAAGGCACGGAACCTCCAGGATCGAGTCCATTAAATAATGAAAAAAGAGAAGGCGCTTATCATTGCGCTGGTTGTGGTATAAAACTATTTGACTCTGGCATGAAATTTGACAGTGGAACTGGATGGCCATCATTTTTTAAATCTCTTCCTGATGTATTTGAAACAAAAACTGACAATCTAATTGGTTATCCAAGAACTGAATACCACTGTAAAAACTGTAAAGGACACCATGGACATTTATTTGAAGATGGACCAAAACCTACTGGTAAAAGATATTGTAATAATGGAACATGTTTAGTTTTCAAACCTAAAGAATGAAAAAGATTTTTTACTTATTAATATTCTCTCAACTATTAAATTTTCAAAGTCTAGTTGCTAAGGATTTATGGGCCGAAGCAAAAGAAGGGGATAAAATAATATTAATTAGGCACGCACTAGCTCCAGGAGGCGGAGATCCTCCGGGATTTAAAATAAATGATTGTAAGACACAAAGAAACTTAAATAAGGTTGGGATTGAACAATCGAAAGCTATAGGTAAACTATTTAAAAAAAATAAAATTCCTGTAGATAAAGTTTTAAGTAGTCAATGGTGTAGATGTAAAGATACTGCAAAATACGCATTTAAAAATTATTTCGAATTTTCTGCTTTAAATTCAACCTTCCAGTCATCATTTGCAAAAAATGAACCCAAACAACTTAAGCAGCTTCGAACATTTATTAATAATTGGGACGGCGATGGTGGCAACTTAATTTTAATAACTCATTACAGTATAATTACTGCTATTACTGATGCAGTTCCTAGTTCAGGAGAAATAGTAATTACAGACAAAAAATTTAACGTGCTAAGCACAATTCCAACAGACTAAAAAAAAACAAAATACACAATAAAGGCAATTAACGCATACTCAAATACTGTTTTAATTTTTATAAGATTATCTTGTCCTATTCTTTTGCTAAAATAATTAGATAAAAAGAAAAAACTCAAATGTACAATGATTACAGCTATAGCAATACCAATTAATGTTGCCTTAAATGAAAAGTTTTTGTAACCAAAATAACAGGCTGCAACGAAAGTAAACCATGATACTTTTGAAATAAATATTTTGAATAATAACGCAGTTTTATTACTAAAAATTGATTGAGTTTTAATAAATGAGTAGGACCATATTAACCCTAGTAAAAAACTTATGTATTTAATAATCATTATGATAATTGTATCATTAATTTATGTTAATTAAATCATTCTTAGCTTTTGGCGCTGGATTTATAAGCTTCTTAACTCCTTGTGTTTTACCTATAATACCTGGTTACATATCTTACATCACAGGAAAAAAACTCGATGAAATAGATAAGGATAAAAAAGTTGTTCTGATTAAAACAATTATTTTTGCTTTAGGATTCTCTTTTGTTTTCATTAGCCTAGGAATGGCCGCATCATTTCTAGGGAATGTATTAATCTTTTTTGGTAAAGAACTTAGGATAGCCGCTGGTATTATAATTATTTTATTTTCTCTTAATTTTATAGGTATTTTAAATTTTAATTTTCTTAATCAAGATAAGAAAATAGATACCGGAAATTATAAAGATAATTTTGTTTTTCCTTTTGTTGTAGGCGCTGCGTTTGCTTTTGGATGGACGCCTTGTATAGGTCCTGTATTAGGTTCAATTTTAGCTTTGTCAGCTACTGAAACAACTATAGTAAGTGGAGTAATATTACTATCTTTTTACTCTCTTGGGCTTGCAATACCTTTTATACTTTCTGGTTATTATATGACGATTTTTTTAAACTCTAAAAAAGGGTTTGGCAAACACTACTCAAAAGTTAAAACAGGCGGTGGAGTAATTTTGTTGATCACTGGTATTTTGATACTTACAAATTCAATACAGGTTATAAGCTATTATATTTTGACAACTTTTCCTTTTCTAACTAAGCTTGGTTAATGAGTGAAGTTACTGTTCTAGGTATATTTGTTGCAGACTTAAGTTTTTCAGCAAATAAAATTCCAACAACTGGTGAAACCATCCTTGGTGATAAATATAATATTGGCCCGGGTGGGAAAGGTTGCAATCAAGCAATAGCTCTAGCAAGATTGGGATGCAATGTGAACTTTATTTCTAAAATTGGAAATGATGATTACGGTAAACTTGCTTTAGACTCTCTTAAACAAAATAAAATAGATACATCTAACATCATAATTTCAAAAGAGCATCAAACAGGAGTTGCAGGGATCCACGTTGATAGTAATACTGGACAGAATGCAATTACTGTTATTAGAGGTGCCCCAGCGAGTTTTACTAAAGATGAAATAGATATAAATATAATAAAAAAATCAAAAATATTCTTAACTCAATTAGAAATACCAATAGAAGTGACGTTACATTGTTTGAAAGCAGCTAAAGAAAATGGGTTGATAAACATTTTGAACCCTGCACCTGCATGTAAATTAGATAAGGAATTTTTTACTTTAGCTGACTATTTTACTCCGAATGAAGCAGAGTCAGAATTCTATACCGGAGTAAAAATTAATAATGAAAGTGATGCAAAAGAAAGCGCAAAAAAACTTTTAGCGTTAGGACTTAAAAAGGTAATAATTACTTTGGGAGAAAAGGGACTTTTTTATTCCGATGGCAATGAGGAAATCTATATTAAAGCTCTTCCATTTAAAAAAGTTGAAGATACAACTGGTGCAGGTGATGCTTTTAACGGTGGATTGGCCTACGCTTTGTCAAAGAATAAAAGTATTAAGGAGTGTTTAAATATTGCTAATCAAGTGGCAGGTTTATCAACATTAAAACTTGGTGCAGGTAATTCTATGCCCTTATTAACAGATTTAAAATAAGTTAAGTGAGTAATTTATCTAACTCGCCGCTTCTATTTGCAGCCTGAAGTTTATCATTACCACCAATATAATGGTCACCAATAAAAATTTGAGGTATGGTTTTAGCACCGTTCGTTCTTTGTATCATTTCTTTTGCTTTTGCAGGATCTTTCCAAATATCTAATTCTTCTATTTCAACATTTTTTGTTTTTAAAAGTGCTTTAGCAGCTTCACAAAATGAGCATGGATTCCCAGTATACATAGTAACTTTTTTCATAATTAACTTATATCACTTATCCTTATTTTTTCTCTTAATTTTTTTCTCTCAAACTTAAATTTTTTTCTGTGTTTAATGCTAGTGTTATGAACTCTTTTTCTCCAAAGTCTAAATGCCGAAGGTTTTAAATTTTTTCGCATTATTTTAATTACATCAGACTCGCTATTTCCGGTTTTCTCTTTTATTTCTTCAAAGGTAATTCTGTCTGCCCAAGCAGCCCAAATGACCCAGTCAGTTCCTTTTTTTTTAGGTTCAGGATTTTTAACTTTAGTTTGAGGAATATAACTTTTTTTCTTCATATATTCATATATAGTCATTTAAATAATGTTTCCCACTGATTTTTTAATATTTTTACAAATAATTTTATTTTTATTTATCACTCCAGGACCACCGCGTGTTGTAATAGTTTCTCATACATTAAATTATGGAATTAAAAATTCTGTGTGGACAGCATTTGGAGATATATCTGCAAATTTTTGTCAGGGTATCCTAGTTGTATTTTTTATTGGAACTTTTTTAAGTGATAATCCGGATATTCTACAAATGTTAAAATGGGCTGGAATTTTATATATCATCTACTTAGCTTACGACACTTACACTTCAAAAATAAAAATGATTAGTTCTGGAAATAAAAATTTAAAGTCTATTTTTTCTTTTTATAGAGATGGCTTTCTTGTTGCAGGATTAAGTCCTAAATCAATAATATTTTTTGGCACAATTTTTACATCGTTTATTGATTTTACATCAAACTATACTGCTCAATTTTTAATCTTGATAATAACATATGTATCTTTAGATTTTTTGACTTTGATGATTTACGCGTTTGCAGCAAACAAAGTATCAATTTGGTTAAAAGATAACCCCAAAGTTTTAAATACAATCTCAGCGTGTGTATTAATTATTATAGCTGTATATGTCGCGGCATCTCAAAACTATTAATTAATTCTTACTGTTGCCATTTTTTCAAATTCTTGTTTTACTTTGTCATTAATTAATTAATTAACGAAGGAGAAATAATGAATAAATTAGTAAAACTATTTATTACATCTATTTCAGCTATAACTTTAGCACTTGTATCTTTCACATCTTCTTTTGCAAAAGTAGACGGTGAATACATTGTGTTAGGTTCTGCAATATCTCTTACAGGAAAATATTCTTCTAATGGAGTACACACTCAAAACGGTTATAACATGGCCGTCGACAGAATTAACAAAATGGGTGGTGTAAAAGTTGGTGGAAAAAGTTACAAGTTTGAAATCATATATTACGATGATGAGTCAAACCCTAAAAGAGCTGCTCAGTTAGCTGAAAGACTAATTAAACAGGACGGCGTTCATTACATGCTTGGACCATACAGTTCAGGTTTAACGAAAGCCATTGCACCAGTAACCGAGAAATATAAAATTCCTATGGTTGAAGCAAACGGTGCATCAAGATCTTTATTTACAAAAGGATATAAATATTTGTTCGCGGTGTTATCACCTGCTAACCAATATCTTGAAGTAGCAATCGATCTTGCTGTTGAAAAAAATGGTGGTAAGCCAGTTAGAATAGCGCAAGCATTTGAACAAGATGCATTCTCACAAGACGTGAGACTTGGTATCTTAGATGCAGCTAAAAGAACTGGATCAGAGATTATAATCGATGATAAATTACCAAAAGAGTTAAATGATATGGCTGCTACATTAGCTAAAGTTAAAGCAACTAAACCTGATGTACTTGTTGTATCTGGCCACACTAAAGGCGCATTAACTGCAATCAGACAAATTTCTGAGATGAAAGTTGATGTTCCAATGTTAGCGATGACACATTGCGATGCTGCAAAACTTTCTAAACAACATGGAAAGAATTCAGAATACGCACTATGTGCTTCTCAGTGGCATAAAAACTTAAGCTACAAAGATAAGTTTTTTGGTTCAGGTAAAAAATATGACAAAGACTTTAAAAAAGAATTTGGTTATGCACCGCCGTACCAATCAGCTGAATCATCTGCTGCTTTATTAGTATTCAAAGATGCGTTCGAAAGAGCAAATTCATTTGATAGAGATAAAGTTAGAGATGCGCTAGTTGACACTGAAATGCAAACTTTCTATGGAAACATTAAATTTGGACCTGGTGGCCAAAACGTTGCCAAGCCAATGATCTTGTTCCAAGTAAGATGTAAAGGTGATACGTGTGAGAATAAAGTTGTTGCTCCAACAAAATGGGCTTCAGACAAATTCTACCACCCAATACCTAAGTGGTCAGAGCGAGGCTAATAACTAATTAATGCATTGATAAGCCCCTGGTTTTCCGGGGGCTTTTCTTTTAAAAGGTTATAATCTTTTATGGATTTTTTAATTTTTAAAGCCCCAATGCTAATGGTCCAAGCATCTTTGGACGGAATTCTTTTAGGAATTTTATTTGCTTTAATCGCATACGGTATGGCACTCCAATGGGGAGTAATGAATATAATAAATATTGCACAAGGTGATTTAGTAATACTTGGAGGATATATTGCATACACAATGTATCTTGCTGGAATTCACCCTGCTTGGGGAGTTATTGTCTCTCCAATTATAATGTTTTTTGTTGGTTGGGCACTTTATAAATTAGTAATTAATAAAGTTGTAGACCGCGATTTATTTATTTCGATTTTAGCAACTTTTGGTATTGCAATCGTATTTCAACAATTAATGAATTTTATTTTTGGTGCAGACGTTGTGGTTGCTCAATCAGGATATGGAACAACAATGTTATTTGATAATTCAGTAACTTTACCAAATTCAAAAATATTTTCTGCTGTAATAAGTGTTTTATATGCAATCGCTTTAGTTATATATATGAAAAAATCTAGATTAGGACGAGCTATTAGAGCTACAGCTCAAAATGCAAGAGCAGCAAAAATTCTAGGCGTAGATACCGAAAAAGTTTATGCTGCAACTTTTGGAATTAATGCAGCGTTATGTGGAATCGCAGGAGCCTTAATTTCAATTACGCTAACTCTTCATCCTTATGTAGGACTTCCTTATACAGTTAGATCTTTCATGATAGTCATAGTTGCAGGTCTTGGAAATTTACCAGCCGTGGCAGTTTCGGGTATGGGCTTAGGTCTATTTGAGGAATTTGCAGATTATATTTTAGGAACAGAATTTAGAATAGGAGCAGTGTTTATGCTGCTAGTATTCATATTGGTTTACAGAAGATTTAAACTTTCAAAGAAAAGGGAGTATTTAAAATAAATGAATGCAGTAAAACAGAAAGATTTAATCTTATATTCAGGCCTAATAATCCTTGGTTTAGCTGCACCTTTTTTATTTTCTGCTTTTAAAGTTCAGCTTACATATCTTTGTGTCTTAATCGTTCTAGCAATGACGTGGAACTTACAAGGTGGAGAGATGGGTTACAATTCTTTTGGAAATATTCTTTTCTATGGTCTTGGAATGTACCTAACTGCATCAGTTCAAGTTGGAATGTTCTTTCCATTAGCAGAGTGGACAGAAAGTGGTGGAGAAAAAACTTTTGTGCATACTACAGCACAATATTTTCAAGGAATAGGTGTTGGATTATTAGTTGCAGCAATCGTACCAACAATTATCGCTGGCGCGATTGGTTATGCTATTTTAGGTTTAAGAGGTCATTACTTTGCGATTTGTACTTTGGGTTTAGGCATTGCAGCAGGAGAAATTGCTGGAGGAATAGAAATTATCGGGGCAGGTCAGGGATTCACTACACCACCTTTTCCAGCAGAAATAGTTGATCCTGAAGCAAGAGGTCAATTTTTTTACTTCTTAAGTTTTCTAGTATTAGTTCTAGCATTTGTTTTTGTTAAATATATTTACGGCTCTAGATTTAGATTAATTTTAAATGCGATAAGAGATAACGAAGATAAAGCAGAAGCAATGGGCATTCAAACAATGAAATATAAAATTGTTGGTTGGATGTGCTCTGCATTTTTCTGTGGTCTAGCTGGTGGAATTATGGGTGGACTAATTGGATATATAGATTCTACCGATGTTGCATTTGACGGAAGAGAGATGGGAGTGTTCATGGTTTTAATGGCAATACTTGGTGGCAAAGGAACTCTATGGGGACCAATTATTGGTGCAACTTTATTCCATTTTTTCAAAGAAGGACTTTGGACTTTTATATTGGGTTGGCAATATGTTGCGCTAGGAGTTTTAATTGTTGTGATTGTAGTTTATTTTCCGGAGGGATTGATGGGCTGGTTAAGGGAAAAATACCCAGAAAGATTTGGTGAAGTAATTGATGAAAAAGATCGTAAAGCACAGGTGGAATTAAAATGAGTATTTTAGAAGTTAAAAGCGTAAGTAAATCTTTTGGCGGTGTTCAAGCTAATGTAGATATTTCTGTTTCAGTAGAACAAGGGTCAATTGTTGGTTTAATTGGACCTAATGGTTCTGGCAAAACTACTTTATTTAATTCTATTGTAGGAACTCATCCAATAGACAAAGGATCTATTGTTTTCAATAATACAGAGGTATCTGAAATGCCTGTTCCAGCAGTCGCTAAACTTGGTTTGTTAAGAACTTTTCAACAAACAAGAATTTATTCAAAACTTAATTGCGTAGAAAACATGCTTATAAGTCACAAAGCAAGTGACTCTGGATTTATTTTTGCAAAAATACCTGCTGAACTTACTGAAAAAGCAGAAAACCTTCTAAACTTTGTAGGCCTTTATCAAAAAAGAAATTTGAGAGCAGGAGATCTATCATTTGGACAGCAAAAATTACTTGAACTAGCAATGGCTTTAATGAATGAACCTAAAATGCTTTTATTAGATGAGCCAACTGCCGGAATAAATCCAACTTTAATTAATGGAATTATAGACAGATTGATTAAAATTAATAATGATTATGGGATAACTTTGTTAGTTATCGAACACAATATGAAGGTGATTATGAGTCTAGCTCAAAAAATTTTCTGTTTAGCGCACGGAAAAATGTTAGCAGAGGGTTCACCTGATCAAATTAAAAATGATAAGCGAGTTGTAGATGCTTATCTAGGAGCACAATAATGGCAAATCAATACGATGTTTTAGGTAAAGCACCTGGATTAGAAGATCTTAATAAACTATCTCCTAACGATGTTCATCTAACTATCAGAGGTTTAAATGCTGGATATGGAAAAATGGAAATCCTTCACAACTTTGATTTAACCGTCAGTAAAGCTCAATCATTATGTTTAATTGGACCTAATGGAGCAGGAAAATCAACAATACTCCATTCTATTTATGGCTTCACAAATATTTTCGATGGAAAAATTGAATTAGAAGGTGATGAAATCACAAAATTAACTCCTGCACAAAAACTAAGTAAAGTTGGTATAGCTTACATCTTACAAGACAATTCAGTATTTCCTGATATGACGGTTGAAGAAAATCTTTTAATGGGTGGTTATATTAAAGATAAACAGGATGAAGCCTATGAAGAAGCTGAAAGAATTTTTCAAAAATATGAAAGATTAAGAAATAGAAGAAATCAACCAGCAAAAGTTTTATCAGGCGGTGAGAGAAGATTGTTAGAGATCTCTAGAGCCCTAGTAATGAAACCATCAATTCTATTAGTAGACGAACCATCAATTGGTTTAGAGCCAAAATACATAAATATGGTTTTTGAAATTTTAGATGATCTTCAAAAAGCCGAAAAGAAAACTATTATTCTTGTAGAACAAAATGCAAAAAAAGGTTTAGAGTTTGCAGATATCGGATACGTTTTAGTTTCTGGCCAAACAGCGATTGCTGGCAAAGGGGATGATCTTTTAAAAAATCCTGATGTAGGCCGATTGTTTCTTGGAGGATGATAAATTCAAAAATCTTTTTTAAAGGATTAAAATCATTAATAGGCGTTAGAAGCCCAGCAATACCATTAGCGGCATGCTTTGTTGCTCTAGGAGCTTTACTTAAGGATGCTGGATTAAATATTCAACAAAGTGCTGCATCAAGTTTTTTTACTTACGCTTTACCCGGTCAACTTGTAATGGCCGAGTCCCTATTAATTGGTGCATCAATAATTAATATTTTCATAGCTGTTTGGTTGGTAAATTTTAG